>JAUYSH010000012.1 GCA_030696455.1 Elusimicrobiota bacterium | reverse complement strand
AAGCCGGCGCACGCCCCGGCCCACGGCCACGCGCCCGCCGCGCCGGCTCACGCGCCGGCCCACGGACACGCCCCGGCGCCGCACGCCGACGGGTCCGGGGCGACCGGGGCGATCGTGCTGGCCGTCCTGCTCGCGATCGGCCTGGGCGTTTTCCTTTTCAAGGACCAGAACAAGCCCGCGCCCGAGCCCGCGCAGACGGCGCCCGCGATGATCCAGCCGCTCGAGCGCTCCGTCGAGCCCGTCTTGGCCGTGCGCCTCAAGAGCGACGCCTGGCTGCGGGTGTCGGTGGACGGCCACGTCGTCTTCGAGGGCCGCGCCCCTCGCGACGCCGTGCAGGAGTGGAAGCCGGTCAAGTTCGTGGAGCTGCGCACGACCGAGCCCGCCGCCCTCGACCTGACCCTCAACGGCCAGCCAGTCGCCCTCGGAGAGCCGGGACAGGACGGGCAGTACCGCGTCGAGATCCCCTAAGGCCATGTCCCTCCCCAACCGCCTGACGATGCTTCGCATCGTCCTGGCGGCCGCGGTATTCGCCGCCCTGATGACCGACTCGCCGGGCTGGCACCTCGCCGCGCTCGTCATGTTCATCGCGGCGATCATCACGGACTGGCTCGACGGCTGGCTCGCGCGACGCATGAAGGCCGTGAGCCCCTTCGGCAAGGTGGCCGACCCGATCGCCGACAAGATCCTCGTCCTCGGCACCTTGCTGGCCCTGATCCGGACGAAGGAGCTCGAACTGCCGCTGTGGGCGGTGTTCGTCATCGTCATGCGCGAGCTCGTCATCGGCGGCGTGCGCGTGATCGCAGGCGCGCAGGGCAAGGTGCTCGCCGCCGACCAGTGGGGGAAGATCAAGACCGCGATCCAGCTCGTCGCGATCGCGCTGATGATCTGCGTCGTCGTCGCGCGGGACCGCGGCCTGGCCGAGCCCTGGATGATCAAGTCCGTGTACCCGCTGGCGGCGCTGTGCGCGTTCCTGGCGCTGTCGAGCCTTGCCTCCTATCTGCGCCAGTACCGGGCGATGCTCCAAAAGTCCTGGGAATGAGCGCCCACGAGTGGTTGGCGACCGGCCTGGGGATAAGCTATATTGCCCCGACCGGGCGGGGACGGAAATGGACCGGCGCGGGCTTTCTCGGAACCGTCGAGGGGCTCGCTCTCTGGCCGCTGCTCCCGGAATCGGCGCTCGCTTACGCGGTCGTCGTCTTGATATCGATCGGGGCGGCATGCTGGATCTGCGGAAAGGCGGAGCGTTCGCTGGGGAAGCACGACGATTCGCGCATCGTGCTCGACGAGATCGTGGGCTTCTGGGTCGCGGCCGCGTGGCTGCCCAGGACCTGGACGGCGGCCCTGCTGGCCTTCGTGCTGTTTCGTTTTTTTGATTCGGTGAAGCTGCCTCCGTATAAGTGGCTGGAACGGCTTCCGGGCGGGGCGGGAGTCGTGATGGACGACGTCGGCGCCGGTATCGTCGCGAACCTGCTCGCACGCTTGATTTTAACATCCGTCGGGGGAATGACCTGAAGTTCACGAGGACCGCGCTGTTAGGCTTGCTGGCCGCCCTGCTGGGGACGGCCGCTCCCGCCGCCGCCCAGGACACCGGAGGCGCCTTCACAGGCCAAAACCCGTGGGCCGTGGCCGCCCCGACGGCCCCGCCCGTCGCCGCGGCGCCCGCCATGGCGCTGGGCACGCCGCTGTCGGTCTCCGGAGGCCCGTGGGTCCCGGCCGAGGTCCTGTTCTTCTCCGCCGGCCGCGTCGTCGCCGACTACGCGTGGCGCGATTCCGTGCGCGCGCGCCGGGGCCACCTCTATACCGCCGCCGATCTGCAGCGCGACGCGGCTGACCTGATGACCTTGGGGCGCTTCACCTCCTTGACCCCCGCCGTCTACGCGATCCCCGGGACCGTCGTCCCCGCGGAGTTCACCTCGATCTCCGTCTCCACCAACCAGGTCCGCGTCGTCTTCGACGTCATCGAGAAGGTCGTCGAGGCGCCGAAGGTCCAGATCGTGA
The DNA here is from genome assembly GCA_030696455.1 of Elusimicrobiota bacterium. Lineage (GTDB taxonomy): Bacteria > Elusimicrobiota > Elusimicrobia > UBA1565 > UBA9628 > GWA2-66-18. The sequence goes on along the minus strand of JAUYSH010000012.1, from coordinate 27,762 downwards.
CGCCGCCCACCGCCGTCGGCGGCGTGCTGCTGACCCCGACCGCCTGGCGCGGCGCGGGGCGCCACGAGAACCCGGGCATGGCGCTCGACATCAACGCCGCCTACTTCATCGGCCGCCTTTACGGGAAGAACTCCTACCCCGACTCGCCTCGCAAGACGAACTACATCGACCGCATCGGCCTCTGGACCCTGACCGCCGACGGGAAGATGCAGATCCAGTCGGAGACGAAGGTCCGCCCCGCCGTCGCGGTCGGCGGCCAGGCGATGCTCATGTTCCGCGACTCGCCGCAGCCGACGGTCACCGCCCCCGGCGTCTCGGTCAGGATCGACACGAAGAACACGAAGATCCTCACCGACGGCTACTTCGTCGCCTCCAAGAAGCTCGGCCCCGTGCGCACGAGCGCCGGCGTCATGCAGGGCACGATCGGCAACCTCGCCGCGAACCTCTCCGAGTTCCTGACGCCCGAGGCCCTGCGCTTCTACACGCGGGACACGCACGGCACGCAGGTGATCTCGCGCACGGTCCCGTTCGCGAGCGCGTTCTACCTGATCAAGCCCGACTACCCCGTCGGCATCGAGGTGATGAAGTTCAACGGCGCCGCGCGCAAGCCGTTGCTGGTCAACTTCAAGCTCGGCCGCTTCCTGAAGATGAACTTCGACCTCGCCTTGCTCAAGTACCAGGGGGGCTACGACGTCCTCGGCTTCTTCCAGTTCCGCTACAATCACTTTCCGAAACGCTAGGATTCAGAGGCTGGACGGAAAGTGATTAATAAACAGCCTGATCCTTTCTTTCACAAGCTGCGTCCGCGCCTCGTCTCCGCCAAGCCCGCTCCTCCCGCGCCGGGCCTGCTCGAGACCTCGGTCGCCGTGCTGCTCGCGCCCGGCCCGTCCGGACTCGAGGTGCTCTTCATCCGCCGCGCCGAGCGCGCGGGGGACCCGTGGTCGGGACATATCGGGCTTCCCGGCGGCCGCCGGGAAGGCGGAGACGCGGGCCTGCTCGACACGGCGATCCGCGAGACGCGCGAGGAGATCGGCGTGGACCTGGCCCCCGGCGCGCTGCTGGGCGCGCTCGACGACTTGGCACCCAGCATCCCGTCCGCGCCGCCGCTGATGATCCGCCCCTACGTCTTCGGCGTGAGCCCGCGCCCGCGCGCCGGCGTCAGCGAGGAGGTCGTCTGCTCCTACTGGGTCCCGCTCGGCTCGCTGCACGGCGCGAGGGACTCGGCGAAGGTCTCCGTCCGCGAGAAGATCCTCGACGTCCCTTGCTTCCGGCTCCCGGAGCTTCCCGAAGGCCTCGTCGTCTGGGGTCTCACCTACCGCATCCTCAACGGGCTTCTTCCGTTGGTCTAGCGGCGGCGGGCGCGCAGGGCGGCGAGGTACTTGACCGAAGCGGCGTGCGCGGGATCGAGGCGCACGGCCTCGACGAGATGCTCCTCCGCGGCGGGCCAATCCCGTCCCCAGGCCAGCACGGCGAGGTTGAAGCGGGTCTCGGCGAGGGGCTGAAGCTCAAGCGCGCGCCGGTAGCGGCGCTCCGCCCCGGCCGGATCGCCCAGCTTTTCCAGCGCCACGCCGCTGTGCGTGGCGGCCTCCGCCGCCTGGCGGAGCAAGGCGGAGGTCACGGCGGGCAGCGCGCGCCAGCGCGCGGCGAGCGCCAGCTTTTCCTCGAAGAGCGCCTCGGCGAGCGCGTAGGTCGAAGACGCCTCCGCCAGGCGCCCGGCGCCGGCCTGGAGGTAGCCTAAAAATAGGGCGGCGTCTGGGAAGCGCCAGTTCGCCGCCCAGCCTTCGTTGAGGGCGCGCTCGGCCTCCGCGGGCCGGCCGCGCTTGTGGAGCGCGACTCCGGCGCGGTAGGCGGCGGCGGCGTAGCCCTCGATGAGATCGGCGGTGAAGAAATCCGGAGCGTCCTCGGAGCGGCGCACCCCGCGGCGCACGAGCAGTTCGGACGGGAAGTCCCCGGGCGCGCCCGAGAGCGCCTGCAGCGGGCCGCGAGGGACCAAGGACGCGGGGACGGCGTCGGGAGGCTCGACGTCCTGGGTCAGCAGCACCGGCGCGCCCGGCGCGCCCAGCGCCGCCCAGGCGCCGGGAACGGCGAGGCTCGAGAGAATCAAGGACGGGTCGCGCCGGCGCCAATCGGCCCGGTACCACGCCGAGCCGCTGAGGCCCTGGGCCACGACGCGCAGGTCGGGACGCCGTCCGGCGACGGTCTGATAATGCCACAGCGCGTACAGCTGGACGTCCTTCTTGGCGACGATCACCGAGCCGGGGGGCGCCGCGCGAAAGACGTTCGCCGCGAAGTCCAGCGAGTGCAGGTGTAGGCGGCGGTCGAGGCGAGCCGGCACGCTCCGCGCCAGCGGCCAGGCGACGATCGCGGCGAGGGCGAGCGCGCGGCGGGCCCCGGCCAAGGCGCCGACCCCCGCGGCGAGCCAGAACAGCAGCACGGCGTCGGAGAGCAGGTAGTGGGGCTCGATGATCGCCGCGGCGTGCGGATTCGGCGGCATGTTGGCGAGGAACAGGAACACGGGGCCGGCCCACCACCAGGCCGCGAAGCGTCCGTAGAAGCGGGAGCGGTCCTCGCGGAAATCGGCGGCGGCGCCGAAGGCGGCCAGCGCCAGGGCGGGGCCGAAGGCGTCCCACAGGTGCGCGCCCCACAGGCGCAGGTTGTCGCCGAAGAGCTCGCCCGCGGCGTAATTCCTCGAGACGAGGTCGAGCGTGCCGCCGTAGCGCAGGCGCATGATCGATTCGAGGAAGTTCGCGAGCCGGGCCGGGTGGTTCCAGTCCAGGAACGGCCCCGTCGCCGAGCGCACGGGGAGATAGAGGTAGATCGACAGCCCCGCGAGCCCCGCCGCGAGGCCCGCGAGGCGTCGCCGGGCGGCGCCCTCGCCCCGGGTGCGCATGAGGAAGGTGGCGAGTATGAGGGCGGCGACGGGAAGGTTCGAGGCCGTGAGCACGGCGACGACGGGGACCAGCAGGGCGCAGGAGCCGAACCAGCCGTTGTCCTCGCCCGACGCGAGCGGCCGGCCGGCCAGCGAGAGCCAGACGAGGCCCGGGGCGAGGAGCAGCAGGTCGAGGCGGTTGGCGAGCAGGACCCCGCACAGATAGCAGAAGGCGGGCCACAGGCGCTCGGAGCGGTCGTCCGGCAGGCGGCCGGCAAGGGCGACGAGGGCGACCGCGCTTAATAGCCACAAGGAGTACATCTCGGAGACCTGGGAGACCGCCCAGAAGGCGGGATTGAAGGCGAGGCAGGCCGCCGCGGCCAGGGCGGCGAAGGTCCCGCGCCTCTCGCGCAGGACGGCGAACAGCACGGCGCAGGCCGCCGCCCCCGCGACGGCGGACAGCAGGTTGAGGCGGTACGCGGGATTGCCCAGCGGAAACCACAGCGCCAGGCGTCCGAGCAGGACGTACAGGGGATAGCTCGTCGGGTGCGCCACACCGAGCGTGGCGGCGGCCACCGTCATCTCCCCGGTGTCGCGCCAGGGTGCTAAGGCGGGGGGGAGCTTGGCCAGGTACAGCGCGAGCGTCGCGAAGAAGACCCCGAAGCTCATCGCTTCGCTCGCGCCCGCGCGCGAGCCTGGCCGGCCCACGCGGCCGAGCGGCCGCCGGCGGGCTCGAGGGCCGCCGCCGAATCGAAGGCGTCGGCCGCGTCGGCCCACCGCTCCTCGGCCCACAGGCGCGAGCCGAGAGCCGCCCAGGCGGGAGCGGAGGCGGGCTCGCGGCGGATCGCCTCGCGGAAAGCGGTCTCGGCCTCGGCGCCGCGGCCGGCGCGTTCGAGAGCCACGCCCAGGTTCACCATCGGCTGGGCCTTCGCCGGCTCGAGCGCGGCGCCCGCGCGATAAGCCCGCTCGGCTCCGTGCCAGTCCTTCCGTTCGACGGCGCCGTAGCCGGCCATGCCCAGGGCGTAGGACGCCGTCGGCACGACCCACAGCGCGTCGGGGGCGAGCGCGGCCGCCGATTCGATCCAGGACACGCCCTCGACGGTCTCGCCCCGGGAGAACGCCGCCACGCCGCGCTGATACGGCATGAACGCGGCGAGCGCGCGGTCGCGATAGCGCGCCTCGGCGGCGGCGGGCGTCCAGCGCACGGCCGTCGTCTCGTCCAAGGCGAGGCTCGCGGGCAAATCCGCCTTCGACGCCAGGGGGCGGCGCAGGAGGCCCGCCGGGGCGAGCACGGCGCCGGGCAGGAGATTGTCGTTGAGCGTCGAGTACCAGAGGCGACCGGAGGAGAACCACCGTGCTTCCACCTCGCGTCGGCGCGCCTCCTTGGCCTCCTTGCTCAGAGCCCGGAAATCCCGGCCGTAGCCGCCGGGATAGACCACGCCCCCGCGGTCGTGCAGCACGACGTCGGGACGCAGGCCCGAGGAGACCGTCAGGTGCATCAGCGAATAGAACGTGTCGTCGCCGCCGTCCATGACGAGCGTCGAGCTTGCGGGCAGAGCCCGCAAGATGGACCGGCCATAGTCGTAGGCGAGGAAGTCGTTCCGTCGCGACGCGGCGAGCGCGTCGGGAAGCATGGAGATGGCGGCGATGAGCGCGGCGTACGCGGAAAACGCCGTCACGCGCGCGCCGATGACGGCGAGGCCAGACGCGATGAAGGGGACCAGGCCGATCAGGGGCAGCAGGGAGAAGCGCTCGAGCGCGCCGCTCGTCTGCGCGTCGAAGCCGGGGCGGCCGAGGAAGAGGAACAGGGGGCCCGCGCAAAATAGCCAGGCGGCCGGGACCGAGACGCGCACGGCCAGCCCCGCGCGCAGAAAGCCCGGCAGGCCTACTCCGGCGAGGAGCAGCGCCGGAGCGCCGAGAACGTCGACCGAGGAGCGCACGAAGCGCCAGAGCTGCGCTCCCAGCTCGACGGGGCCGAACCCGCGCGCGCCCTCGACGGTAAGCGCGAAGGTGCCGTAATCGCGGCGCAGGAGCAGGCGCAGGAAGGCGGAAGGCGTGACGGCGTGCCCCCAGTCCACCGGCGGCGACTGCAAGGCCCGCAGGGGGATGGCGAGGTGCGCCGAGAAGCCCGCGACCGTGCCGAGCGCGGCGCAGGCAAGGGCCGCGGGCCAGCTTCCTTTTTTCCCGCGCCCCGCGAGCAGCAAGGCGGGCAGGACGAGCACGAGGGTCTGGTGCACGCCGAGGCCGAGGCCGAAGACGAGGCCCAGGGCCGCCGCGGGCCCCGGCGACAACAGGCGCTCGCCCGCGGCCGCGACGAGCCACAGCAGCCCCGCGGCGAACAGGGCGAGCGGAGCGAAGGCCTCGGCGACCGCGCTTTGCTCGCGCCACAGGGGGGAGAGGCCCAGGATCACGACGGCTCCGAGCCGGGCGGCGCGGCCCGCCCCCCAGCGGCGCAGCGCGTCGCACAGCAAGGCCAGAGCCGCCGCGGCGCACAGCGCGGAGAGAAGGTTGGCGCGATAGGCCCAGTCGCCGAAAGGGAGCGCCGTGCCCAGCGCCTTGGCCAGCGCGGTCCAGGTCGCGTAGCCGGGGGCGTGCGGCACGCCCCAGGAGGCGGCCGCGGCGGCGAACTCCCCGGCGTCGCCGGTGGTGACCGAGGGGGCGGCCTGGTAGATGCCGAGGGCGGCGAAGACGAGGAAGAGGATCAGGGGTTCAAGCATGACCGGCTCTTCTGCGTAGGGCCCATTCAAGAAGGAAAAGGAACGCCGCGAAGGCCAGCCAGAACGGAGAGATGAACGGGCGCAGACGGCGGACCGTCTCCTCGCGCGGGGATGGCAACGGCAACAGATCGAGCAGCTCATCGGGACGGGCCAGAACGGATAGGTCGTGGAACTTGCCGCCGCCTGCGGCGGCGGCTTTTAATAACCAATTGCGGTCCATCGGCTCGTCCTGCACGGGCTCCCAGGAGAAACGGACCTCGTCGTCGCCCCACGGCCTACCGCGCACTCGCGCCGAGGCGCGGACCTTGTGGGAGCCGGGCGACAGGCCGAGCAGCTCGACGGCGTAGGAGCCGGGAGAAGTCTCGCGCGCGGCGACCTCGCGCGCGCGCCCGTCGGGCGGGGTCCAGACCACGCTCACGCGCGTGTCGGCCGCCGGCGCGGGACCGAAGCCCTCGTCGAAGACGCGCAGGGACAGGCGCGCGGGCTCGCGCGGGGGCACGCGGTCGGGCAATGGCGCGAACTTCACCTTGGACAGGTCGAGCCCGCCGGTCAGGTATTGCACCGCCCGCGTCCAGAAGCGCCCGTAGAACCCGGCCGCGTCGGGGTCGGCCGCGGCGCCCAGCTTCCAGCGCCAGGAGGAGTCGGTCGAGATCAGCATGACCTTGCCCCGCCCGTACGGGCGCACGGCGGCGATGGGCAGGGGTTTGCCGTCCTCCGTGGATTGGGACGGGTGGGAGGCCAGGATCGTCGACCCCGGGCGAACCGCCGCGAAGCGGCCCCAACCGTCGAGCGGAGGCAGGGCCGACCAGGCGCGAAGGGAAAGCTCCGGGGTCTCGTAGAGCCGCACCAGCGGATGCTCGGGAGGACCGGGCTTTGGAGAAAACAGCCCCGGGATAAAATCGGGGGCGCGGTCGGAGAGCACCACCGGCAGGACCTCCTCCAACGGAGAGTTCTTGTAGCCGCCCGCGGAAAAGGCGTTATCGCCGCCCTTGACGAGCAAGGCGCCGCCTCCGGCCACGAAGCGCTTCAGCGCCTCCAGGTATTGCGGCGGCAGGCGGAAGCGCGCGGCGGAAAAGTTCTCGAGGATGAACAGGTCGAACTGCGGCAGGGCGCGGCCGAAGATCTCATCGACGGGAAAGGGGATCAAGGACAGGTCCCGGTCGGGCGCCGGGGAGGGATTCTCGGGGTTGCGAAGGATGACGAAGGAGACGAGCTCGTGGTTCGGATCGGCCTTCAGGAACTCGCGCAGGGCGGAGTACTCCGGGCTCGGTCGCCCGGCCAAATACATGATGCGATACTTCTGGCGCACCGTCTCGACGCGGAACTCGCGGGCGCGCTCCCGTCCGCCGCCCGAGGCCGTCAGGCGCAGGCGCGCCGTCCCCAGGGCGTCGGCGGGAGCCGAAAGCTCGACGGGGAACGTCTCGACGTCGGCGTTGACGCGCCGGCGCACCCGTCCCGTTTCGCGCCACCCGCCCGGCGCGCCGGGGTCGGCGCGGGACAAAGCCACGACCGCGTCGCGCCCCGCCAGCCCCGTGGCCTCGACCGTCGCCAATACAGAGATAACGCCGTGCAGGAAGGCGAAGTCCGGGGCCATGAGGTCGAGGAAGGCCGCCCCGGTCTCGCGCTTGGACGGCCCGACGCCGAGCAGGTCCACGGGTGAGCCCAGGCCGGCGAACACGCGTCCGAGATCGCCGCCGCCTTCGGCGATGCCGTCGGTGATCAGCCAGGTGCGGGCGGGCGGGCCCTCGGCGGGCAGCGCGTCGGGCAGGCTTTGCTCGGGCTTGAAGGCCGTGCCCTCCGCCGCCGCCGCCCCGAGCTTATCCAGCCCTCCGAGCGGGCGCGCCCGGTCGCTGACCATGGCGACGCTCACGTCCGCGCGGGCCGATATGGCCGCGCGGTGAGCCTCGAGCCACGCGACGGCCTGAGCCAGGCGGGTGGCCGCACCCGGAGCCTTGCCCTTCATCGCGTGGCCGGCGTCGAGCAGGATCAGCAGGCGCGGCTTGGCGGCCACGCCCTCGCGCGACAGCACCGCGGGACGCAGCAGGGCCAGCGCCAGCGCCAGGACGGCGGCGCCTCGCAGGACGAGCAGGCCTCGCCGGGCGGGCGAGCGCCGCGCGTGGAGCGCGAACGCCCCCGCGAGCACCAGGACCGCGGCCCAGGGCGCCGGCCCGGCGGCCAGGTCGAGCCCCCAGCTCACGGCGCCGCCTTGAGCTTGTCGAGGATGGCGGCCTGATGGACCGCGTCCGCCTTGTACGAGCCCGTCAGGGAGTACATGATCACGTTCAGCGACAGGCGCTTGGCCAACTCGCGCTGCGCCTCGCCGCCGGGCACCGCCGCGCGCAGAGGCTTGCCCAGCGCGTCCTTGGCCCACGCGCCGAGGACGTCGTCGCGCGTGTACAGCACGGCGACGCGCCCGCCCCAGTCCACGCCCTCGGCGGCGCCGTGCACTCGCACGCGCCCGGCGGGCCCGCGCAGCAGGAAGAAGGTCCGGTAGAGCACGTGGTCCGGGCGCAGCGGCTTCAGGTCCGAGTCGGGCAGCACGCGCGCGAGCTCGCGTCGCACCCAGCGGTCGAAGGAGCCGGGCGGCCCGCCGCCGGAGTCCTCGATCCAGAGGAAGCCGCCGCCGGAGACGAATTGCCGCAAGCGGCGAAGCTCGTCGTCCTGAAGCGGAGGCGGCGCCGAGGTGCCGGCCAGATAAACGAACGGCGAAGAGAACAAGGCGGGATCGCGCAAGGAGATCGCGCGGCGCTGCGGGGAGATTCGAACGCTGGTGACCTCGCCGAGCCAGGTGATGAGGTGTCCGGGCGAATCGGGGTACGGGTCCCAGGTCTCTCCGTGCTGTATCTGCGTCCAGATGAACCGGTCTCCCTGTTGACCCAGGGCACGCGACGGGAACGATGCCAGACACATTGCCGTTAAAATCGTTGCCGTTAATTTGTTCGCCGTCGGGGCCGCTTTCGCGGCCGCCTGACGCAACGGCAACGACAGGAGCATCTCGAGAAAGAGCATCAGCGCCGCCAGCAGGAGCAGCCAGATCGAAAGATCCTTGCCGTACACCGCATCGACGAATTCAGCGTCCAGAGAATCAACGTCGCTCGAGCGCCACGGCGGATTCACCGCTTGCGTCAGATCGCTTTCCCCGCGCGACGAGTCAAGGTTCGCCGCGATCGTGACGTCGCCGCCGCCGTCCTCGAAGGTGTAGAGCCCGGGGATCGCCGTCTCCGGCAGGACGGCCTTGCGCCCCGTGACCTCGACCGTGGTGCCGCGCCCGTCGGGCCCCCGCACGGTGATCCGGTTCGGCGCCGCCTCGCCGGACGACCAGGAGCGGACGACCGGCTCGCCCACCTTCACGCGGCGGGCGGCGTCGGACGCGGTCGCCGCGACGGAAAGAGCGAGGCAGGCCCGCGCCCAGGGAACGAAGAACGGCTTCAAGCCGAGGTTCGACCAGCCGGCGTCGAGCGGAGCGGCCCACACCACGGCCCTCCCGCGTCCCACGGAGCCGGCGATGAGCAGCGGTGAGCCGGCGCGGTCGACGGCCCAAACCTCCGCGCCGGCCGCGGGCTCCAACGGGAACGAACGGCTGATGCCCACCTTCGACAGATCCAGCTCGTCCCAGCCGGCCGTGGCCGCGCCCTCGCGCGCGGCCTTGATCCCGGAGGCGGGCTCGCGCGCCTGGCCGAGGCGGGCGGGCAGCCACGGATACGCCGCCAGATCCGCGGCGTGGGCTCGCGCCCCCGGCAGAAACCACACCCCGCCGCCGCGCTCCGCGAAGCTCTCGAGGCCGGCGGACAGCCCTGGGGCGGGACGGTCCGCGTCGGCCACCAGCACGGTCCCGTACTTCGCGAGGTCCGCCTCGTTCCACCGAGCCGCCTCCAGGAAGTCGGCGTCGCGCCCGGCCAAGGTCTCCCGGCCCCCGCCGAACAGCTCGCGCAGGAACCAGCCCGGCCGGCCCGCGCGAAAAAACGAGGGATCGGAATAAAGCACGAGGACGCGGGGAGAAGGCCGGTGAGAGAGGGAGAAGTAGGCCACATCGTCGTCGGGCAAGGAGTCCGCGCGCGCCGCGACCCGCCCCGCCCAGTCGGGCGCCGTGGGCCGCTCCGCGCCCGGCAGGGCCAACGCGGCGCGCGTCTCGCCGCCGGCGGCGACCGCGGCCGAGCTCGAGCCGCCGCGTCGCTCGCCCACCCACAGGTCGAGGGGCGTGGCGGCGGAGCCGCCGGCCGAGGCGAGACGGACCTCGAGACGCGGCGAGCGGGCGCTCGAATCCGGCGCCGGCCCGGCGGAAGAAAGCCAGGCGTTGGCCAGCGGGGGGAAGCGAAGGCCCAGCACGGCCGCGCCCTCGGCGGGCGGAGGCAGCGTGCCGGAGCGCAGCCCGTGCTCCGCCCCGTCGCCGAGCACGACCACCGCGCGGCGCCGGCCCTTTGGCCCGTCGGCCAGAAGCTTGGCCGCTTGCGCGAGGGCGGACGCGGCGTCCGTCCCACGCCAGCCCGGGCGCGCCGCGGCCAGAGCCGCGTCGGCGGCGCGCGGATCGCCCCAGGCCGGTGAAGCCTTGAGCTTCTCATCGAAGACGCCGACGGCGACGCGGTCGCCCGGAGCCAGGCGTTTGAGCAGCCGCCGCCCCGCCTCGCGCGCGGAGTCGAAGCGCGTCGCGACGCCGTCCCGCGCGCGCATCGAGTACGAGGCGTCGAGCAGGAGCACCAGGTCGAGCCCCGCGCCGGAGGCCGCGGCGTCCCCGCGCCGCGCCGGGGCGGCGGCGGCGAACACGAGTGCGGCCAGCAGGACGCAGCGGGCGGCCAGAAGCAGCATCTCGCGCAGGCGCGCCTTGGGCCTGGCGCGCGCGTCCACGGCGCGCAGCAAGGTCAGGTCCGGAAACGACACGCGCCGCGCCGCGCGCCGCGACAGGAGGTGAAGCACGATGGGCAGCGCCGCCAACGGCAGAGCCCACAGCGCCGCCGGGAAGCCGAACCTCACCGCGAGAGCAGGCGCCCCAGCGCCGCCTCCCAACGCCCGCCCGTCTCCGCCGTCGCGTAGGCGATGCCCGCGCGGCGAAGCGAGCCGGCGTACGCCTCGGCCTGACGCGCGAACGCCGCGCGGTACGCGGGCGCCGCCTCCAGCGCGTTGACGAACACGGGCTCGCCGCCCTCGAGGCCCTCCATCAGGCAGGGACCCTCGTACGGGAAGTCGCGCTCGTCCGCGTCGAGCGTGCGCACGACGAGCACCTCGTGGCGGCGGGCGGACAGGGAGCGCACGGCCTTGAGCGCCCCGGCCGTGTCCCCCATGAGATCCGAGATCAAGACGACCATCCCGCGCCGCGGCAGTTCCTCGGCGGCTGATTCGATGGCTTTCGACAGGTCGGTCTCTCCGCCGGCCGCCGACTCGGTCAGGGCCGCGTCGAACGCGCCGAGTTGGGCCGCGCCCGCGCGGGGGGGCAGGACGAGCTTGGCCGAAGCGTCGAACGTCACGAGGCCGGCCTCGTCGCCCTGCGCCAGCGCCAGCCACGCGATGCCCGCCGCGACCCGCCGCCCCAGGTCGAGCTTGGATTGGCGCCCCGCGCCCGCGTACGACATCGACGCGGACCGGTCGAGCAGGACGAAGACGGGGATGCGGTCCTCGGCGCGGAACTCGCGCACGTAAAACCGGTCGAGCCGCGCGTAGGCCTTCCAGTCGATGCTCCGCGACTCGTCGCCGTAGCTGTAGGGACGGTGCTGCGCGAAGTCGCGCGAATGGCCCCGCGCCAGGGTCCGGTGCTTGCCCGGCGCGCCCGACAAGCCCGAGGCGCGCCTGGGCGACAGCGCCAGGCCTTTCAGGCGGGCTTGAGACTCCGGATCAAGCCACCGCATCTAGCAGGCGCTCGATGAGGTCGTCCGCCTGCACGCCTTCGGCCTCGGCCTGATAGTTCAGCACCAAACGATGCCTCAGCACGGGCTTGGCCACGCGCACAAGGTCCTCTTCGGATGCGACGAGCCTTCCTTCGAGCAGGGCCCGCGCCTTGGCGCCGAGCACGAGCGCCTGGGAGGCTCGCGGAGAGGCGCCCCACGACACCCACTGCTTGACGCTGTCGGAGGCGAGCGCGTCCTTGGGCCGCGTCGCCCGCACGAGCCGCACCGCCCGGTCCACCACCGGCGCCGGCACCGGAACCCGCCGCACCAACTCCTGCAGGTCGAGCACCTCGGCGGCCGTCAGCACCGGCTTGAGGTCGAACACCGCGGCCCCGGTCGTCTCGGTGACGATCCTGCGCTCTTCCTCCAACGTGGGGTACCCGAGCAGCGACTGCAGGAAGAAGCGGTCGAGCTGGGCCTCGGGCAAGGGATACGTCCCTTCCTGCTCGATGGGATTTTGCGTCGCCATGACGAAGAACGGGCGGGGCAGCGCGAAGGTCTGCGAGCCCGCGGTGACCTGGCCTTCCTGCATCGCCTGCAGCAGGGCGGCCTGGGTCTTGGGCGGCGTGCGGTTGATCTCGTCGGCGAGCACGAAGTTGGCGAACACCGGACCCTTCACGAAACGCAGCGAGCGAGCGCGCGTGACCGGGTCCTCCTGGAGGATCTCCGTGCCCGTCACGTCCGAGGGCATCAGGTCGGGCGTGAACTGCACGCGGGAGCTCTGCAGGTCGAGGATGCGCGCCAGGCTCGTCACCAGCAGCGTCTTCGCCAGGCCGGGCACGCCCTGCAGCAGGCAATGGCCCTTCGCGAACAGGGCGATCAGGACCTCCTCGACCGTCCCTTCCTGGCCGACGATCACGCGCCCCAACTGCTCGAGGATGGCGGCCCGCGCCTCGCGCAGGCGCGCCGCCTTCTTGACGTCGCCGGTGTTCTCGCTCATGAGGGTAGCCTAGCGTTTTTGCGCCTCAGGCTCCATATCAGGAAAATGACGGCCCCGAGGGTCGCCAGCGCCCCCAGCGCCAACGCGCGCCGGGAGACCTCCTTCTTGATCGGTATGCGCGGCGTCGACGCCAGCAGTCCCGGGACCGCCGAGGGCCCGGCCTTCAGCGCCGCCAGCACCCCGGCCATGAGCTCGTCGGCCGCGGGGCCGCGCCCGAACAGCTGATAGCCCCAGTAGCCCCAGGGAAGATAGCCGACGGACAGATTCTCGCCGCCCGCCGCCGGCGCCCACGAATAAATCCCGACGGGCCCCGCGGGGGTGGGGGCCTCCGCGACGGGGGCGATCTTCGCCGCGGGGACGCCGGCCGAAGACGCCGTCAGCTCGCGCACGATCGCGGCCTGCTCCGCGGGCTTGGTCGCGTCCGCCTCGGCCAGCTTCTGAAAGATGATCTCCGAGCCCGACCCCTGGATCACGAGCACGAAGCCCTTGCCCGCCTCCGCGTCGAGCAGCGCGCGCGAGCGCAGGCCTCCTCCCAGAGCCAGTTCGAGCTGGCCGTCGGCGCTGCGCGCGATGCCCCGGCTCTGAATGGCGCCCTCGACCTTGTCGATGCGCAGCGCGCCGAGCAGGCTGTCGAGCATCGCCTCCGGCGCGGCGCTCAGGAGCACGGCCAGGTGCCCCGCGCCGCGCACCGAGAACAAGGCGATCACGACGCGCTCCTCGCCGCCGAGCCCGGCCCGCAGGAGCTGAGCCTTGAGCCCGTTGCGGAACACGCGCGTCTCCACGCGGCCGGACGTGCGGTAATCGAGCCCCGTCGAGCGGCGCAGGCCGATCAGCACGTCGTTGAGGTAGCCGCGCACGCCCGCGGGGTTGTCCATCGGCGCCAGAGGCGCCGCCTTCACCATGAACGAGCTGGTCTGCGGCCCCTTCAGCGCGATCACCGCGTTGCGGGCCTTGCCCTCGCTCGTCACGTCGCGCCACCCGGGGGGCGGGTCGATCGTGGGGGCGCCGTGGGCGAGGACGGCGGTCAGGAGCACGAGGACAAGAGCGTTTCTCATCGGGGGCGTATTTTATCAGACTTGGCGGCCTGCGGGGACCGCTCGGATGACGCACAGCGACGCGGCGGCCGCCGTTATATGCTTGAGGCTGTGCCCGCTCAGCGCGCCCAAGGCCTCGAGCACCGGACGGTCGCAGTATTCGAGCGCTTTCGCGGCGCAGTACAGCGCCACGCCGCTCATGAGCGCTTTACCGTCCAGGTTTATCTTGGGATAAAACAACAAGATCAACGGCATGAGGACGATGGGCAGGAACTGGACGAGTATGTACGGCCGCAGGTCGTCGGTGTAATGCCAGTAGAACGCGCTGGCGAGCCCGATCGCGACGAGGGGGACCAAGGTCTTCGCGTCCGTCACGCGATCCTCGAGCAGCAGCGAGAACAAGGCCATGAACGCGACGGTCATGGGCAGGCGGTCCCACAGCAAGGTCGTCGACGTGGGGTTCAGGTGATAGTAGGCCGAGCCCAGGCTCACCAGCGCGACGCCGGCGCACAAGACGAGATAGCCGGTCTTCAGGCGCGGCGCCGCCGGCCGCCGGGTCAGGCCGTACAGGCCGACGATCAAAAAGGGAAGATTCGAGAGCACGTCGGCGAAGTTGGGGATGCCCGCGAGGGCCCGGGCGTCGGCGAAGACGTGATAGGCGGGGTCCTGGGGGATGGGAGCCTGCAGGAAAAGGGCGGCGACGGCGGCGGCGGCGACGCTCAGCAGGACGGCCGCGCTTCGTTTTCCGGTCATGCGAGCGCGGGGAAAAGCGACGCGGCCATGTCGGCCGAGATTTCGAGACGCAGCGGCCCGTAGGCCGTTGCGCTTCGCGCGACCTTCGCGGACAGCAGTTCCTTGGCGATCTGCGTCGCGCGCCGCTGCTTGACGCCGCATAGGACGCGAACCTCGCCGCGAGGGACCTCTCCCTGGAGAAGGATCCGCTTCAGGACCTTGGCTCCGGCCTTCGAGATCGTCTTCTCCGCCGCCAGCCGGTCGACATGGCGTTCATAGCGCCGCCCCAACTCGTCGAACCGGAGCATGGCGCCCATGAAGCCGATCTGATCGTCGCAGCAGCGCAGGAAATAGGAACAGAAGGCGAGCAGGCCCTCCTCCGACAAGGGGCCTCGGCCGTCCAGGCTGTTCCTCCGGGGCCGGTCGGCCCGCGCCAGATGGGCGTCGTACTCGTCGCGGTTGCGCGCGAAGGCTCTCGCGACCGTCCACAGCGGGCGGTCTCCCAGGCCGATCCTGACGCCATACGCCGTCGTCAGCAGCCGCGCGACCCTGCCGTTGCCTTCCGGGAAAGGATGCACCCAGAGAAAGCGGTGATGAGAGGACGCCAGGCCGAGCAGCTTCCGCGGCCCGGAAAGTTTTTCGGGGCTGAGCAGATCCTCGAACGTCGCGAGGCAGTCTTCGATCTCCGCCTTCGTCTCGGGAGCCTCATGACGGCCCACCGTGATCCCGCGGTCCCGCAGCCGGCCGGGCTCCACCGGGACGAGCGCGCCGCTCTCGGTCTTCGCGAAACGCAGCTCCGGCGGAAGGCGCTCGAAAAATCGCGCATGAAGCCAGCGCAGGAACTCCACCGAGCAGACGCGCAGCGCCGGCTCCGCGCGAAGGCGCGCGAGCATGGCCTCCTCGACCTCGATGTGGGCGACGTGCTCCAGCTGGAAATTGCGCTTGGTCTTGTCTTTGTCGAGCTTCTTATCCAAGGCGGCGTCGATATCCTTGAGCTTGGACGGATTGCCCTCCATCGCGTTCGTGTAGTAGCTGTTGACCTTCACCATGAGGCGCGCGATCTCGTCTAGGATGAGGGGATGGATCCCCTTCCCCAGCGCGGCGGCGTTCGCGATGACCTTCATGACGAGATCATCGAGTTCCGGGGGGGTTTTAGCGGGGAGCGCGGGGAGCATCGAAGACAGTGTAGCCGTAAAAGTGCTACTTGTCAATGCTAGATAAGAAATTAAATTAGTATTTATTATATTGAACTTTTATGAGCAACAAAGGCTCAGAAAGTTTTGAAAAGTGCTAGATTTTAGTGCTAGTCGCCCGGGATACGCGGAGAGCACTTGCCGTTGACCAGGCCCTCGTCGTCGCGGCAGGGACCGGCGGAGGCGGCTTCGACGTTGGGGTCCTTGGCGGAGGTGTTCCGGAAAAAGCAGCCGGAGAGGGCGGTCGTCACGACGAGCAGCGGGAGGAAGAGTCTCATGGGGTGGACTTCAACTGTAGCACGAACTCGTCGTAGTTCTCACCGGCGGAGTTGGAGAACTTATCCTCGCCGATGATCTTGAAGCCGTTGCCCCGGACGACCTTCAGGGAGGCGGCGTTGTGCTTGGCGACGCGGGCGTATAAAGGGCGGAAGGCGTACTCCTTCAGAAACAGCCTCAAGGCCTTGGTGGCGAGGCCCTTGCCCCAGTGCTCGCGCGCGATCCAGTAGCCGACCTCGCGGTCGGGGCGGACGCGGATGAAGCAGACGAGATAGCCGGCGGGGACGCCGTCGGGCGATGTCGCGGAGCCCGATTTGCGGTTTATTCTTGGGCATCATCTCGATCTAAAACTATCGATAATCACTATTCCCGGGAATAGTGATTATCAATAGTGACTCATTATTCAGGGAAGGCGAGCACGAGCTTGCCGACCGTCTCGCCCGCCTCGAGTTCCCGGTGCGCGTCGGCGACGCGCTCGACGGGAAACTCCTTCACCGGCGATTTTTTCAGCAGGCCCTTCTCCATCCACCCGGCGATCGCGTCGAAGCCGTCCTTGGCGAGCTCCGCGTTATCGGTGAGGAACACGACGTTGAAGCCCATCACCGAGCGGTTCGACGCCGTCATCTCGAGGGGGGAGAAGCGCGGCACCTTCAGCCAGTTCCAGGCCAAGGACAGCTTCGACGGACGCCCTCCTCGCGGGAACATCTCGGCGAAGCCGTAGACCACGAGCCGTCCGCCGGGCTTGAGGCGCTTGAATCCCGGACGGGGAGTCGTGACGCCGTTCGCATCGAAGATCGCGTCGAACCCGTCCGGCGCCGCCCGATCGACGTCGGTCCACAGCGAAGGCCCGCGCAGGACCACCGCGTCCGCGCCGAATTCCCGGGCGACCGCGGCTTTTTTGTCCGACCCCACCACCGCCACCGTCCTGCAGCCCATTATCTTCGCCTGCTGAAGCAGCGCCGTCCCCACGCCGCCCGCCGCGGAATGCACGAGCACGGTCTCGCCCGCGCGGACCTTGGCCACGCCCTGTAGCGCGTGATACGCCGTGAAGTGGACCGCGGGCACGCCCGCGCAGTCGGCGAACGACCAATCGGCGGGCATCGGGCGCAGGCGCCCGGACGTCACGACCTGGACGGAGGCATAGCCCCCGAAGCGCGTGAACCCGAACACGCGGTCGCCCGTCTTGAACCCGCCCGCGTCGCCGTCGACGACGCCCGCGAACTCGAAGCCAGGGGTGAGCGGATACCTGCCCTTGGCCGCCTCGTACCAGCCCTCGCGCACGATGGTGTCGGCGTAGTTGATCCCCGCGGCGCGCACGCGCACGCGCACCTGGCCGGGAAGCGGAACGGGGTCGGCCTCCTCGACGAGAGACAGAGCCTCGTGCCCGCCCGGACGCCGGACCACCACTCTCTTCATGAGGACGCATTAAAATATATAATCATGACATGGGACAACAGTTCGGAGTCAAAGAGATCCTCATCGCCGGCGGCCCCGTCTTGGCCTTCATGATCATCCTGTCGATCTACTGCATCGCCCTGATCTGGGAGCGCTATAAATTCTTCAAGAGGAGCACCGGCGGCTCGACGGAGTTCCTGGCGAAGATCCGCGCCGCCGCCGACGCCGGCAAGCTCCCCGACGCCGCCGCCCTCGCCAAGTCCCACAGGGGCCTCGCCGGCGCCGTCGTCACCGCGACCTTGACCGGCCCGACGAACCGCGACGAGCGCCGCCGCGCCGCCGAGCGCGCCTCGCAGCGCGCCGTGTCCGAGTTAGAAAGAGGGATCTCGACCTTGGGGACGATCGCCTCCGTGGCTCCCTTCATAGGCCTGTTCGGCACCGTCCTCGGCGTCATGCGCGCGTTCAAGGATCTCGCCAGCGCCGCCGGGGCGGGCCCCGGCCTCGTCGCCGTCGGCATCTCCGAGGCGCTGATCTGCACCGCCGCGGGCCTGCTCGTCGCCATCCCCGCGGTCGCCGCCTTCAACCACTTCAATCAAAAGATCTCCCGGTTCGAGTCCGAGCTGCGGTGGATGATCGACGAGGTCCTCGACGGCCTCGCCGAAAGGGCCCACCGCTAGGCCCATGCACGTCGATTCGGCCGCCCCCAGGCGCCGCCGCGTGTTCGCGGAAATGAACTTAGTGCCCTTGATCGATGTCTCATTGATCCTGGTGATCATCTTCATGGTGCTGACCCCGATCCTCGTCAACCATCAGCTGACGGTGAAGCTGCCCAAGGCCTCCTCCGGGGCGCCCGCCGCCCAGGACAGCGCCGTGACCATCCAGATCTCGCGGACCGGCGCCGTCACCATCGAGGGCATCGCCGTGAAGTGGGACAAGGTGGAGCGCGAGATGACCTTGCGCCTGTCGAAGGCGTCCGGCAAGACCGTGCTCGTGCAGGCGGACCGCCTCACGCCGGTGGAGAAGGTGGTGACCGTGCTCGACTTCGCCAAGAAGCTCGGAGTCGGCAAGCTCGGCATCGGAGTCACCCCGGACGCGTCATGACCGGCGCGCTGAAGCCCTATCTCATGGGCTCCACCGGTCTGCACGTCGCCGTGATGCTTGGCTTGGCGATGTACGCGCCCAGCGCCCTCAAGAAGGCGGACAAGGTGTACATGATCGATTTCGTGGGCGGTCCCGCCGTGCTGCAGTCCGCCGGGCCCGCGGCCGCCGCCAAGCCCGAGCCGGAGGCGGCCCCGGCCAAGCCCTCTCAACAGGCGACGGACCCCGACTCCTTCGCCACGAAGAAGAACCGCGCCGTGGCCCTGCCCCGGCCCAGCCTGCTGCAGGGCTGGACCGAGCGCAAGGCCCCGTCCAAGCCCTCCCTGCTGTCCTCGGGGGGAGATGCCTCGATGAGCCAGGCGCCGGGGCCGGCGGGGGGGATGCCCGGGGACGCCGCGGGGATCGCGACCGACCTGCCCAATTTCCCGTATCCCTGGTACATCACGCAGGTCCGGCAGATGCTGTGGACGGCGTGGCGCAAGCGCATGCCGGCGGCGTCGGGCGAAGGCGTGGTCGTGTTCTCCATCGTGCGCAACGGCGCGTTCGTGGACCTGAGGATGGAGTCGAGCTCGGGAGACGCCGGGTTCGACCAGGCGGCGGTGGAGGCGGTGCAGGCCGCGGCGCCGTTTCCCGCTCTGCCCTCGGACTTCGGCGAGCCCTTCCTGAAGATCCACCTGTCGCTGAAGTCGGAGGCCTCGTGGCGCTGATCCGTTCGCTGCTGTTCGGCCTCGGCGTCTACGCCCTGATCGCCTTGTGCTACCCGGACTGGACCGGCCAGGTCTATCACGTCCTCGTGCTGTCGGCGATCGCGGGCGGCTCGGTCGCGTTGTGGTTTCTCGACAAGATCCTGGACCTGGGCAGCGGGGCGGCGAAGGTCGGCCTCGAACTCGCCTTCCTCGCGGCGATCGGGATCTTCGTCGGCTGCACGATGCCCCAGAAAAGCGGCAAGCCGCCCATCGAGCAGTGGATGCAGGGCGTGCGGCCGACGCGCGACAGCGCGCGGCGGGGCTTCGACCGCCTGGGCGTCAACCCCAACGGGGCGGCGGCCTCGCGCATCGTCGACCTGTTCCCGAAGCGTTAGCGCGGCCTGTTCCGCCGTCGAAGCGGCTTCTCGCGCATCATGATCAGGAACTCCGGCCCCGCGCGGCGGCGCTGAGCGTGCCACGCGTCGAACTGCCCGCGGGTGAGCCGCCCCTCCAGGATCGCCGCCAGGATATCCGCTCCGTCCACGCCCCGCGCCTTCTTGTACGCCGCCAGCCCGTGCTTGCGCGTCATGTTCGCCTCCGACGTCTTCGCCGTCAAATCGCCCGCTTGAGCTCCACCCAGAACCGGCTGCCCCGGCCCGGGGCCGACTCGACGCCGGCCGTCCCGCCCAGGCGCTCCGCGGCCCGCCGCACGATGGCGAGGCCGATGCCGGTTCCCGGGTACTCGTCGCTCGAGTGCAGGCGCAGGAATACGTCGAATATTTTTTCCTGATGCGCGGCGTCGATGCCGATGCCGTTGTCCTCGACCGTGAAGCGCGCCAGGTTTCCACGCAGCTCGCTGCGGACCTTGATGCGGGGCGAGACTCCCCGGGGGACGAACTTGAGAGCGTTGGAAAGAAGGTTGGCGAAGATCTGGGTCAAAGGAACCGCGTGGCCCAGCACCCGGGGAAGCGGAGCCTCGATGTCGAGGAGGGCCTGACGCTCCTTGATCTCGGCGTCGAGCCCGGCGATCACGCGGGCGAGGACGTCGGACGTCTCCATCGGCTCGGTCTTGACGTCCTCGAGGGTGAGGCGGCTGTAGAACAGGAGATCCTCAATGAGCTGGTCCATGCGCCGGGTCGCGGCCATGATGCGCTGGGCATGGGGGCGGGACCTCTCGTCGGCGCCCGCGACGAGGAACTCGCAGTAGCCGTGGATGTGGCGCAGGGGAGCGCGCAGGTCGTGGGCGATGGAGTAGGCGAAGGAGTGAAGGTCCTTGACGGTCCTCTCGAGACGGACGGTGCGTTCGGCGACGAGGCGCTCGAGGTTCGCATTCACCCGGCGCGCCTCCTTCTCCGCCTGCTCGGCCTGCTCGCGCAGGGCCGTCTCCCGCAGGCGCCCGTAGAAGCGGTCGAGCGCGATCGAGATATGGTCGACCGCCGTGTTGACGAAGGCCATATCCGCCTCGTCGAGCCGGCGGGCGGGCTCGACCTGGACGATGCCGAAGCTCGGCCCGCCGCGCAGCGCCAGCGGGATCACGACGGCTGCCACGGCGCGGGCTCCCGCCTCCGCTCCGTCTTTCAGCACGGACTCTCGCTCCTCGACGTCCATGGCGGGCAGGCCCGTGACGCGGGCGAAGGAACCCTCGGCTTGGTTCTTGAGGGCCCGCAGCCGCTCCGGGTTTTCCCGGGGGGAGCGCCAGACGTGCAGGCGCACGCGCGCGTCCCGCTTCTCGACGAGGATCACGCCGCGCAGGGGGATGGCCTTGACGACGAGCTTGAGGACGCCCTCGTTCATTTCCTCCACGGACTCGAAGGGGGCCAGGAGGACGCGGCCTATCTCATAGAGCGTCTCCAGGCGCCGGGCCGCGGGGGCGGCGGGGCGGGCCGGCGTCTGGTGGGCTCTCACGGCGGGGAGAGCGGCGCGCGGCCGGCCGTTCGACATGCTTTCCTCCTGAACGGGGTTCATTGTAGGAACACGCGCCGCGGAAGTCTGCTGAGGACGTGTAAACTTATGGCGACGAATCCGCGCCGCGAGGAGGCACGAGCAGCCGCCCCCCTTGGCTGTCACGCGTTAGTACATTATAATAACATTGTATCAACGGAGGCACTTATGGTCAAAAAGCTGGCGGCCCACGGCAACAGCGCGGCGCTCGTGATCGACAAGCCGATCATGGAGCTTTTGCACATCACGATGGAGACGCCCCTGGAGATCACGACGGACGGGAAGAACCTCATCATTTCGCCCGTCTCGGACCCGAAGCGGGAAGCCAAATTCAAGGCCGCGTTGGCCCGCGTCGCGAAGAGGCACGCTAAGACCTTCGCCAAGCTCGCCCGGTGAATGCGCCTGAGTTCCTGACGCTCGCCGAAGTTCTGGATATCCACTAATTCCAGATCGAGCGGCACGGGGGAAGAGGGGGCATCCGCGACCGCGGCCTGCTCGAATCGGCGGCGGTTCCCGAGGCGAGCTTCGGCGGAGCGCTTCTCCACCCGTCGCTGTTTTCCATGGCTGCCGCGTATGCCTATCACATCGCGGAGAATCAGCCCTTCATCGACGGAAACAAGCGCGCGGGGCTCGCAGCCGCTTTGGTGTTTCTTGAATTGAACGGCGTTTCGATCAACGACCCCAGGGGCAGCCTCTACGGCGCGATGATGGACATCGCTGCGCGCAAAATGACCAAAGAGGGGCTGGCGAATCTTCTGGAGCGGCTCGCGGGCGGATGATCCTCCCGGCGACTGACGGCACCGTCAGTTGCCGCCGTCGCGCCGCCGCCGCGCGGATTATTGCTAGAATGACGCGTCGAGACCCTTTCTGGAGAGGTGGGTGAGCGGCTGAAACCGACGGTTTGCTAATCCTAACCCGCCTTTTTCGTTCTTCCCGTAGTAATCTCAAATTCTCCGTCGGAAGACCGGCTTCTCGACGAGAAACGGCATCGAGTCCAACCCGCGGAGTTTTGCGAAGCGTTGCGAGCCTTTGCCCGGTTTTGCCGAAAGTGGTCACTTTTCTGGTCACTTCTCTGAATCCCGAATCACCCGCCCTTGACGGTGATCGTTATTACCATTATAATAACAGGGTACTAACGGAGGCCACATGTTCAAATTCCTTACCAAGGTCGGGAATAGCGAGGCGGTCGTCATCGACAAGGCCATCCTCTCGCTCCTCAAGATCACGGAGAACACCCCTTTGGAGATCACGACCGATGGAAAGAATCTCGTCATCTCTCCTGTCTCCGATCCCAAGAAGGCGCAAGAAGTGAAGAAAGCCTTCCAGTCTGTCAAGAGGCGGTTTGGGCGCGCGTTGAAGAATCTGGCGAGTTAAGTGTCGCCGAGATTCTTGACGCTCTCCGAGATCCTCGAATTTCACGATGAGTTGATACGTGATTTCGGGGGAAGTCCTGGTATCCGGGACCTGGGTCTGGCGGAATCGGCTGTCGCCATGCCTCAGACCGGAGCAGGGGGCGAATTCTTTCACGCTTTCCCTTTCGAGATGGCGGCGGCCTACGCCTACCACATCGCCCAGAACCATCCGTTTATAGACGGGAACAAACGGACAGCGTTCTCGTCCGCCCTGACGTTTCTGGAACTCAACGGATACCAGGTCATGGGAGGAGAGGACGACCTGGAGGCTGCGACACGAAAGATCGCCTCTGGGAAACTCGACAAGAAAGGCTTCGCCGTGCTCCTCGAAAAGGCTTACAACGATCACAAGGAGGCCTGAATATTTCGGATATACCGGACAATCCAGAAACAGCAGACGGGTCCAGCCACTCACCGCCCGAACGCCTCTCCAAAAAAGAGTTCGCGAAGAAGATCCGTCGCGAAGCTTATTTACGAGCCAAGGCGTTCCGTAAGACCGATCCCCGTCAGATCGCGATGATGGGAAATCTAAAACAGCAAAGGCGAGATGCTTATCAGAAGTCCAAAGAGCGTTGGAAGGCCGCACAGGCTGAACGCAAGCGTGCTCCGTAAAACTTTTCGAGGGAATACAGCGCGACAGGCTTTGCGGCATCAACTTGAAGTTGCGTGCAGCGGAAAAGTGGTTGTCATTTCGCAAAAGGTGGACGAGGTCCATCCGATTGTTGAACGCATTGCCGTTGGATTGTCGAAACTTGATGTGATCCGCTATATCAAGATAACATCAGATTTCATCGCAGCGTCCAGCGAGGTTAGGGGGATAACGCGTGATCCTATCGCAACCCCTGGACATCCAACGGCGACAGGGATCTCCCTGCTGTTCCATGCGGACTACATGACCCTGGACTTTTATGAGATCAATGCCGCCAGGAAGGGCAAGGGGTATGGACGAAAAATGGTGAAGGCCATTCTCGATGCGCTTCCCACGGATTGGAAGGCAACAGTTTCCATGGACTGGAGCGACGGCTTTTGGGAGAAAATGAGGCGCTCATACCCTAAAAAGTGGGAACGGGAATAACGCTGATTCAGGGCTGCTCGATGATATCCATTTTTGTGAAAAATCCGGTTCTGTGTCTGCGCTTGAACTCATCGGGGCTGAGGGATTCAAGGAGCCCCAGGTTGTTGCGAGCGACCTCATAGTCGGGGTTTGACTTCAAAGCCGCCTTCAGCATCGAGAGGGCCTCTTCACGATTTCCCGTCATGGCATAAGCCGTGGCCATATTGCCCATGACCCGAAACGCCTCCGGATCATCCTTGACCAAGGGATAGGCTTTGTGGAAAAGATCAAGCGCGGCCTGAGCCTGTCCGGCTTTGAGGAGCTCCACTGCCCGGTCGACCAGGTACGCCCCATGATCTTCGTCTTCGCCGGGAGACCTCGCCATCGCCTGCATCTCATAGCCGATCTCCAGGTGAGGGTTGCCTAGAAGCCGGCGCTCCTCACGGATGATTTCCCCGGGACTCTTGCCGCCCAACTCTTTCTGCGGCGCGGCAAGCCACTCCCGCGTGATATCGCGAGCCCGCGGCTTAAATGTATCGCTCGCCATCTCTTCATGAGAGAGGCGGCCCATGACGAACCGCTGCAAGTCCCCGAGGAGCGATCTCTCCTTGGGTCCGTGCTTAGGCGTATCGCTTGCCAGAGTCAGGTTCCACATGGCCTGAAGAAGGGGGGCGACCTCCTTGGCTCCCTCAGTTGACGGCGCCTTGCCAAGGATGACCTTGAAAAGCGGATGCTCGCTGGCGGCCTTCTTGTGAGCTGCACGGATGTCGTCCTCGATCTGCGCTACGGTGACATCCGCCACGCGCCAACGCTGCAGGACCGAGGCGAGACGCGCGCGCACGCGATGCAGGCCCTCCTTCTCCCATTCCACGGGAGGCAGGAACAAGCCGAGGATGAACCGGTGGCGGATGATTTCATCCTTAAGCTCATCGCCGCCTGACTGAATGACGCGCTCCAGGTGGTAGCCGGCCTCGTCGGGAAGGCGCGCGACGAAACTCGACAGCGCCCAATGGTCTTGAAAGCGGAGGAGCCGGGCGATAAGGAACTGGCCCTCCCGTCCATCCTCTGACCCTCGCGCGTCGATGACACGGCAGGTTTCGCCGCGCGGGATAGGAGTCAAGTCCAGCCACTCGCCCGCCTTGCGCGCTGTCAGCTTGAATATGCCGAAGCGGCTGTCTTCTTGGAACCATCGATAGGCGGCCGTCTCTTTCTTGTCGAAACGCCGCTGGTTGGTCTTAATGAAAAGATCGAGCGGGGTCAAGGCGCACCGCGTAAGCTTTCGTTCAAGGAAGAACCAATCCGCGAAGAGGTTCAAAATCAGGCCGCGGCCATCTTCTGGAATGCGGCTGGGATCGATGAAGAACTCCTCCATGGCCTCCGGCTCTTCAACTGTGACCATGCCCTCGCGCCGTGCCCAACCCGTGAATTTATTGAAATACTTGTGCGCCTTGGAGTGTTCCATACTCCCGGAATTTTATCAATTCAGCTCTCGGGTGGCGACCCCATGGACAGGAACACCTATACATGTCGTCATCTAAAGGTATTTTTGTCCAGACCACGGACGAGTTTGAACGTCGGAGTGGTCATAACATTGGTCACTTATTCCCATCAGGCTTTTGTAGCAGACTCCAAGTTTTTGAGAAAAGAGCGGGGTTCACAAGGAGAATTTTAGATCGGCAAGAATCCACACAAACGGTTTAACGAACCGTCCTGCCGTCGAGAAATCGCGATTGACTCGCTTTTGGGTCGGAAAAAAGTTACGATGTCAAAAGCGGTTTTCACCAATTTCTGGAGAGGTGGGTGAGCGGCTGAAACCGACGGTTTGCTAAACCGTTGTACGGCGTAAAGCTGTACCGAGGGTTCGAATCCCTCCCTCTCCGAATTTAAGCCGGACGGCCGGGCCTCGTGGCGAGGCCCGGCCGTCTTCTTTTCCGGCTCCGTATTACTACGCTTCGCCGAGTACAACTCCTAATATGTCCGCGCCCCGGCGGCCGGTATACTGGCGGCATGGAAAGACAACGACTGATCGCGACGCTGGCGGCGGGCTTGCTGTGCGCGGCGGGCCCGGCCTCGGCGGAAGGGCTCCTCTGGAAGATGAGCTCCTCGCTCAACTTCGAATCCGGCACCTACGGCACCGGGACGAGGACGTCCTCCCTGTACGTCCCCTTCACCTTGCGGCGCTCCTTCGGCGACGCCTTCGCGTCCGTGACCATTCCCTATGTGAGCATGACCAGCGACGGCGGCGTGAGCAACGTCGGCGGGCGCCCGAGCCGGACCTCCGGGCGAGGGGGCGCCGCGGGCTCGCGCACGACGCGCTCCGGCCTCGGCGACGTGATCCTGCGCGGCGGCTATGACGTGCTGCGCGACGATCCCCATCCGCTCGACCTGACCGTGGTCGCCAAGGCCAAGGCTCCGACGGCGAGCCGCGCGAAGGGCCTGGGCACCGGGGAGTTCGACGCGGGCGCCGGGGTGGAGCTCGCCAAGCTCGTCGCTCCGGGCTGGACCGTCCTGGCCGACGCGTATTACACCGCCATCGGCGACCCGCCCGGCGTGAACCTGAACAACCAGCTGGCCGTCGACGCCGGCTTCTCCCGCGCGCTGCGCGAGAACCTCACCTTGACCGTGCTGCTCGAGGCGAGCAATGCCCTCGTCCCCGGCGAGCCCGGCCCGCGCGACGTGCGCGCCATCGTCGAGCACCGCTTCGACGAGACCGCCGCCGTGTTCGGCGGGGCCTCGGTGGGCCTGTCCGACGGCAGCTCCGACTACGGCATCAGCCTCGGCGGAAGCCTCCGCTTTTGATCCAAAGGAGAGACATGAAAATCGCAACGCTGTGCCTGACGGCCGGCCTGGCCCTGTTCGCCGCGTCGCACGCGGCGGCCGAGGACGCTGCCGAGAAGAAGGAAGGGACGGTCGCCCGCGACGGCGGCCGCTCCGCGAAGCTCCAGGAAGACTACAAGGTGGACGACGCCCGCGTCGACGGCCTGCGCGAGCGGAAGCTCGGCTACGGCGAGATCTCGCACGTGCTCGGGATCGCCGAGACGATGCCGGGCGGGATCACGGACGCGAACGTGGACGCGATCATGGCTCTGCGCGCCGGCCCGCCGGTCATGGGCTGGGGCCAGATCGCCAAGAAGCAGGGCACGACCCTCGGCAAGATCAGGGGCGGCGCCGATGCGCCGGTGAAATCGGCCAAGCCTGAGAAGGCCGGCAAGCCCGAGAAGGGAGCGCGGCCGGAAAAGGCCGCCCGTCCCGAGAAGGCCGCGCGAGCCGAAAGGCCCGCCAAGCCGGAACGCGCGAACCGCTAGGACTATTGGATGACGGCCGGGCCTCCAAGAGAGGTCCGGCCGTCTCTTCGCCGTTTAAAAAAGGAACATGGCCTTGACGCTGCCGCCGTCCCAGGCCTTGCCCGGCTTGTCGGCGTCGAGGACCCCGCCGAAGGTCAGCAGCCCCGCGGTCCCGAACTTGACCTCGAGCGAAGCGCCGAGTTTGGCCTCGCCCACGGTCTCGTAGCGCTCGGGCTCCGAACCGCCGGGATGGCGGACGCGGTTCTCGCCCAGCGCGATGGAGGGAGAGATTTCGGACGTCAGGCGCTCGCTCAGGCCGCGGCGCCAGCGCAGGTAAGGCTGCACCTCCCATCGACGGTAGAACGTCCCGCCCGACGGCGCGCCCGGCAGGTCGGTGCGCGCGGCGCGCAGGAGGAAGGCGGCCCCCGGCTCGAGCTCGTCGCGGGGCCCGGGACGCACGCGCGCCGAGGCGGAGAGCTCGTGCACCTTACGCCTCGCCTCTTCGGACACGCCGGTCCCGCCGGGTGCCACGCTGTTGATCTTGGTCTGGGTCTCGAAAGAATAGCGCAGCAGGGGCGCCCAGCCCTCGGCCGTGCCGAGCTCCGCCGAAGCGCGCGCGCGGCGGTAGAAGAACGCCCGCCGCTCGTCGGGCACCTCCCGCCGCGTCGGCTCGTCGAGGTCGGCCGCGAGGCGAAGGCTCCACGCGCCGAGCGGGGCGCGCACCGAGACCTCGTCGGTGTAGGGGTAGAGCGAATAGCTCTCGGTCGAGCTGCCGCGCGCGTTGAGGTTCCAGTCCACGACCAGGCGCCGCGCCCGCGCCTCCCAGCCTCCGCGCCGCCACCGCGCCCCGAAGCCGATGTCGGCGTTCTCCTTGCGGTACATGGGCTCGCCGAAGATCTCCGCCGACCACCCCGCCCCGAGGTCCTTCTCGAACTCGAGCCAAGCATGGGTCTCTTGACGGTCCTTGTCGGACAGTTCCGTGAATCTAAATCTGAACTCGAGCCCGGGCGTGAGGCGGCGGGTGAACAGCATCGTCTGGTCGATGTAGAGGTCGCAGCAATCGAGGCTCGCTCCATTGACGCGATATCCGCCCGATGAGGAGGACCAGGCGTCATCCCAGGCGCGCGACCATTTGAAAGTGTTTACGTCGAGGAAATATTCGGAGTCGAACAATGGCTCCGTGTCGGTCCGGTCCATCAAAGAGCGCACGAAAATGGCATGACTGGGTATGGATAGAAGCATAAAAACGGCGGCG
>JAUYSH010000099.1 GCA_030696455.1 Elusimicrobiota bacterium | reverse complement strand
CCCACGTTCGATCGATTTGAACGGCTCAAGGCAAAAGAAACGGCTCTACTGACCTGGTAACGAAACCAGGTCTATCTTGGACAAAGGAGGCACGGCTTAACGGCAACGGCTACGGTAACATCTCTTAATGAGTTGACAGGGGGGGAGCCCTCCAAGTTCACGGGGTTTTGAATCCCGGCGATTGAACGACATGGCGCCTTCGGCGCCAGGGTTTTCGCTTCGCGAAAACCTGGGTGGGAACCGTTCATGGGATACCTCCAGCCAGACGAGGACTGGGGAAGTCCATGGCGAGCAGCCTCAGAAGGCGACCCATCGTCAGTTCTTCCGATGAGCGAGCGAAACGAGAACGAAGGGCAATCATGAAACGCTTCATCAAGCTTCGAGCCGTCGCCGTCTTGCCCCGACGAGCGAACTCCAGCATCAGCGCCAGGATCAGGTAGGCCATGTGCGCCGCCGTCAGAAGCCGATCGATCGCTTCCCAGGATGAAAATACCCGCCACGAATCACAGTTCAGCGCCTGCTTGAAGTTCCAGAAGAACGTCTCGATGCCCCAGCGCCACGAGTACAGTCTCACGATCCGCCTCAGATCCTCTCTCGTTTCCGTCGTCAGCGTCGTCGCCAGGAACATCGGCTCCTTTTCCTGCTCGGTCGGCGTCAGGCACAGCACGTTGAAACTCACGGCTTCCCTGGACTCCGTGACGACCGACACCCGTCGTGCCGACACGTCCGACAGCAGCACGCGCTTGGACTTCTCCCGCCATTGGACCGGCATCCGCTTGGGCCACCACGCCGCCAGCTTTTCGAGAAGCCCTTTCGACTCGCCGGCCTGGATCGTCAGCTTGCCCTCGATGCGGATGACGAAGTCCATCGCCTCGACTTCTTTGAGCCAGTGCAGAAGCTCCTTGCGCCGATACCCGCTGTCGGCCACCAGGATCACGTCCAGCTTGAATATTTCCCGGACGATGTCCGCCGCCCGTCGGATCTCCGCCAGTTCGGCGAGGTTCATGCTCGCGCAATCGGGGCCGTTCTCGCTCCAAATCCTCCGGGTCAGCGGTAGGACCGTCTGATCGGCGAGAAGAAGACAGACCCAGATCTCCTGGTAGCCGGGCACCAGGATCGTCTCCTGGGTGGGCAGGTTGTGCAACCGGACCTTGCCCTTGCCGGGCATCGGGCGCTTTTTTCCGCGCGATCGCGCCTTGGCGTAGGACGTCCCGTCGATGATCAACGCCGCTTTCCCGCCATGTTTCCAGATTCGTCGTCGGCCCATGCGCTTGAGCGCGCTGATCACATACGCTCGATGGGCTGAGCCGAGTTCAAGACCTTCCTGCCCCAAGAACGCCGATAGGTTGTTCTCGCCGGTCCGGACATTCCCAGAGCGGGTTTGCGCGATGTTCTGCAGCAGCAAACTGCGCGACAGGCAGATGCCCACCACCAGCCCACGAAGCTTCTCGTCCCAGTTGTAGGGCAGCCCTTCAGGCAGACAAGACCGCACCGATTGTGCTACAAGATTCCCAGATTTCAGGCCCGTCGTCGACAGTCGTTGCATGGGATGCACCCCATGCCTTGACTGGCCCTCGGCGGGCCTGTTCGTTTCCGCCTCGCCGCTCGGAAACCCAGACCGGTTCTTGGCACCCAATTCTACCGCTTAACCTTACAGGTTTTCGCGAAGCGAAAACCCTGGCGCCGCAGGCGCCATGCCGTTCAAATACCCGGATCATCGCCCGCCCCTAGGCGGTTCAAAACCCCGTGAACTTGGAGGGAGCCCGCTCATCGTTCCAAAGGCTCGATTTCCCTTGCGACTGCGCCAGCCGCCTAAAAATCGGTTCGGCCGCGCGCGGCCCGTCCGGTTGGCCCGAGCGAAACGGACTAATGAGGAGCCGCGGCGTGCGAATGTGGATTTCCCGGCATATTGGTTGGACAGTCGTCGCCCATCCTCGACGCTCGACCGAAGAAGCAAAGTTGACGCAAAAGCATAAAGTTTGAACAGCTTCGCGGAAGCGCCGGTTTCGAAATGAGCGCTGCGTGTCAAGCGCCTTTGACGCTCCCGTAAGCGAGTTCCGCAAAGTGTAGTCGGCGGCGCTGCCAATGCTACAATCTTTCGCCATGGATATCTCCCCGAGCCAGCACTATGTTTTCAATCTGAGCGGGTATACGCTGATCATGTATGCCGCCGCCGTGGCGGTCTACTACATCGTGCTGATGGGCAACTTGCGCCTGATCGGCGACGAATCCCAGGCCGACAAGGCGAAAAGCGGGCGGCACGACGCGACCCTCTTTCTTGTCGGACTGGGCACGAACATCCTCGGCGCTGCGGCCGTGGCGTTGTTGGGCAAGTTGTTTTCCATTCCTTCCCGCCAATCGATGGTCTACGCTCCGCTACTCCTGCTTCTCGAGCGGCACATCCGTCTTTCCGTCGAGTCGCCGAACAACCGCCGTCATCACGCCGTCGCCGCGACCGGCGCGGCCGCGGGCATGTTGGCGGGAGCCGCCGCGTTTCTCGGCTCGGACGCCGCGCAGGAAACTTTCGCGCGCGTGGAGATTCCCGGAGACGTCGTCACGATCCCGGTCGCCGAAGCCCTGCAGAATCCGAGCGGCTGGTCGGTCAGCATCCAACTCGTCGTCTTCTACTGCATCTCCCTGGCGATCTTCGAGACCGCGCATCATCTCCTCAAGCGTATGTCCAACTCGAAGGCCGCGGAACTGCGCGATGGACGTCGGCGCGAGACTTTGATCGCGTTCGCATCCGCGCTCGCCCTTAACTTCCTGGCAGCAGGGATGTTCGTCCTGCTCGGGAAGTGGGCGGCCGTTCAGATCCGGCAGGCGATGATTCTCCTGCCGCTGTTCGTGATTACGGAGTCGTACGTCAAGCTCATGCGCGCCGATCTGGTCAACCGGCGCGCCTACCTCTTGGGGCTGGCGGGGTCGGGGCTCGGTTTAGCCGGAGCCTGGCTGCTATTTTTGCGAAGCGCGCCGATCCACTAACGCGCATTCCGCCTGAAAGCCGCCGCATCCGAACAGCTTAACCACCCTTCCCCGCCCGCGCAAGAGGGGGAAGAGAGGTCAAAAAAATAGCGTTCGCTGTTCACAAACCCGTCATTGACCGGGCCGGCCGATCTTTCTTACCTTGGTGGGGACAAGACTATGACCGCTATCATAGAGGCCTCCCGCCAGGACGCGCCCTCCCCGGAGCTCCTGGATTTTTTTCGCCCGATGAGCCGGGACTTCGAGCCCCGCCGCCGCGGCCTGCCTGCGGCGCGCCGCGCCGCCCTCCAAAAAGCCCTCGCCGGAGAGCCGCCCGGCGATCAACGCAACCAGATCACCGGTCCCGCCGATAACGCGGAGCTACTTGTCGCGATGTGCAATACGAAGGAGCCCGGCTGCATGCCCGACGGCGAGGACTCCATCACCGGCGACTGGGCCAACGTCCGGGCCGCCCATCGCAACGTCATCACGGCGATCAAGCCGAGCAAGGACGGTGTGACGATCACCCCCGAGCTCGTCGCGGACTGGTTCGCTTCGGAGCTGCGCAAGATCTTGGCCGCGAATCCGGAGTCCGCCACGGCGGATAAATACCATAGAGCCAGCGAATGGAGCCAGCAAATGATCAAGGAAGCCGCCGTCGGTACGTCCACGGAATCCGCGCCCGAGGGGATCAAGTCCTGGAGGTACCCCCAAGCCGAGTTCGCGAAAATGTACGCGCCTCACGAGAAGGTCCATCCCTCCGACAAGCTCCGCGCGCTGCTCCTGGAGAAGTTCGCCCATCGCCTGACGAATCCCTCGAAGTCCTTCCTGCACACCGCCGGCGCCTACGACGCGATGACGGCGTCCATGCTCACCGACCTCGGCTTCGAGGCGATCTACGCCAGCGGCTGGCAGTTGGCCGTCGCCCACAACATGTACCCCGACATCGGCATCTACCCCTCGCATCAGATGGTCGAGCTCGCGCGCGAGCTCATGCGCGGAATCGAGGGCACGCGCGACCGGCACTTCTACGACGACAACGGCCTGGTCCTCAACACGCCGCCCATCTTCGCGGACATCGAGGCCGGCTTCGGCGGGCCGACCCAGACCTTCACGCTGACGCGTGAATTGATCCGGGCCGGCGTCGGCGGCGTTCACCTCGAGGACCAGGATCCGGCGGAGCGCACGTGCGGCCACATCGTCGCGCACCACGGCGTGAAGCGCGAGAAGGTGCTCGTCCCGACCAACAAGTGGATCGAGAAGCTCATCGCGGTGAAGGCCGCCGCGCAGGCCAGCGAGACCAACCTCGTCGTCATCGCGCGCACCGACGCCGTGGACGGCGCCGTGCCCGGCGGACGCAGCGGCAGCGTCCAGCACGCGATCGATCGCGCGCTCGAGGCGGCTTCGCTCGGGGTCGACGTGATCTGGCCTGAGTTCAACAACACCGATCTCGAGGGGCCGCAGGAGTTCGCCGAGGGCGTGCACAAGTATTACCCGAACCAGATGCTCGGCTTCAACCTTTCGCCCTCGCTGCACTGGGGCAAGGCGAAGAAGGACGGCAAGCTGATCACCAACGAGATGCTGGGCAAGATGGGCTTCACTCTTCAGTTCTCGACATTGCTCGCCTTCCGCACCGTCGGGATGGCGCTCGAAAACTCGCTGAAGGGCTTCCACGCGCGCGGCATCGACGCGCTGGCGGATCTC
>JAUYSH010000074.1 GCA_030696455.1 Elusimicrobiota bacterium | reverse complement strand
CCTCCGCCTCCATAAGCCGCTATTCCCCTAGGATGAAGCGGCTGCTGTCGTCGATCATCGCGCTGACGCTCGGTCTGGGAGCCGTGCCCGTCCAGGCCCAGACCGCGCACGGCCGGGCCTCTCTCCTCTCGGGGATGACGGCGCCGGTGCCGGTCCCCGCGGGGATCGCCTCGGCGGCGGGAAGCGTCACGCCCACGCTCTCCGCTGCGGCCTTGACGGTCTCGCCCGCGCCTTTCGCCCCGCTCGCCGCAGGCATCCTGGCCGCGAGCGCGCCCGTCCTGTGGGGCGCGGCGCCCGCCCTGAAGTACGTTTACGCCGTCCTGGCCGCGGATCAGATGATGCTCGCCATCATCCTGCCCCTCGCCGCGGGCGTCGCAGTCTGGCGCAAGCTGCGCTCCACACCTCAAACCGGGGCCCAGCCCCCGCCGAGCCGCCGTGCCAAGCTCGCCGTGATCGCCGCCGGCGTTATCCTCGGCCTGGGCGTCGCGGCCGCGCCTTATTACGTCACCGGCCCCGTCGTCGAGCGTGTGACGAGCATCGTCGACCGGGGCCGCGAGGCGGACAAGCGGCACGAGGCGCATTGGCTCCGCGGCGGCGTCATCCGCCTGCCCGCCTTCTTCATCTCCCGCCAGGACGATTCCCACGCTCAGCACGAAAAATTCTTCGACGGCGTCTACCTCGCCGAGACCGAGATCACCCGGCGCGGCTGGACGGTCGAACAGGTCCTCGAGAGCCCGGAGCTGCAGCGCCCGCTGGCCCGCCTTCCGCGTCCACGCCTACCGCGTGCTCGCCTCTCGCGCGAGCACCCCCGCATCGGCTAAAATGTTCATGGACAAGGCGAAGGCCGCGGCCGAGGAAGCGGGCTTGCCCGCGCCCGCTCCGCTCGCCGCCTCTCGCTGATCCAGGAACCGCCATGTTTTTTCCGCTCATCTATTGGGTCGTCATGCCGTTGTTCTTCGCCTGGCTCGTCGTGCTGTGGCTGAAGAAGAGCAGCCCTCATGTCCCCACCCCGGAGGCCGCGGCCCTGTTCGCCGAACGCCCGATCGAGCCGAAATGGTTCCGGGCGGCCCGGCGCGATCCCGGCGGATCGCTGCGCTGGCTCGGCGACTTCGAGAAGCAGCCGGAGGCGGTGGAGGCGGCCTACGCCGGGAAGGAGGCCGCCGTCGCGGCCGGGGAAAAGGCGGCCTTCCTCGTCTTCAACGACAAGGCCGAGCTCCTCGAGCAGGTCGATTCCTAAGTTGTCCTCCCAGCCTCTGCGCGTCATCGGCCGGCTTCGCTCATGCTTCCGGGAAAAGTTCGGCACGCCGCGGCAGCCCTTGCTCGTACCAGGAGCGACCGCGTCGTTGACCGTCGCGCGCGAATTCCTGCCGGAGCATTCGCTGGCGGGCCTGGAGCGCTTCAGCCATGTGTGGCTGATCTCCTATTTCCACCTCAACACGAACAAGACGATACGGCCGAAGATCCATCCGCCGCGCCTCAAGGGAGAGAGCATCGGCCTCTTCGCGTCGCGGTCTCCGCACCGGCCGAGCCCGATCGGGCTGTCGCTGGCGCGGCTCGTGGCGGTCAAGGGGGCGGTGATTCATCTCGCCGGGATAGATCTCGTGGATGGGACGCCGATTCTCGACGTGAAGCCTTACATTCCAGAGTGGGACTCGGTGCCGCACGCGACTCCGGGCTGGGTGAATGACGCCCCGTTCCCGGTGTTGAGGGTGGACATTTCCGCCGCGGCGCGCAAAGACATCAAGGCGGCGGAGAAACGGATCAACGTCAACGGATTGAGCGACCTTATGACGGACATTCTGGGGCAAGATTTAAGGAATCCTCGAGATAAAGCACAAAACAAAGACGGATTGGAGCTTGGGTTTTTCCTTTACGACTTCGAATGCCGCTTCGCGGTACGGCACGGCACGGCGACGATCATCAAACTTTTAACCGGCACCGTCATGCATAAAAAAGAAAGACGCGTCTCCCCTTCCAAGGTCAAGCTCGCTTGATCTCAAAAGAAGTCTGGAGGAGCAACGTGCGCCGCATGTACCTTTGGCGCGCGTTGATGCATATGCATTTCTTCGCGGGAGTGCTCGTGCCGTTCTTCACCGATTGGGGCGGGCTGTCGCTGAACCAGATGTTCCTGCTGCAGGCTTGGTTCTTCCTCTGGATCTTCCTGCTCGAGGTCCCCACGGGCGCGCTCGCCGACAAGTACGGGCGCAAGGCCTCGGTGGTCGCCGCGAGCGTCTGCCTCATCGCGGCGACGGCGCTGTATGCCTCGGGGAAGGGCATGCCGCGCTTCCTGCTGGCCGAGTTCATCTGGGCGGCCGCCGCCGCGTTCTCCTCGGGCGCGTCCGAGGCGCTGGCCTACGACAGCCTCAAGGCCTCGGGCGACGAGCACCTCTCTCAGCGGACGCTCTCGCGCCTGGCCTCCTTCGAGATCGGCGCCATCGCGTTCGCCGCTCCGATCGGCAGCCTGGTGGCCGCGCGCTGGGGGCTGAGCGCCCCGCTGCTCGCGATGCTCGTGCCGTTTTCCCTCGGCCTGCTGCTGAGCCTGACCATGACGGAGCCCCCGACGGGCGAGGAGTCCGCCCGGCCCGGATATCGCGAGGTGCTGACGCGCGGCGTGCGCTATTTCGCCTCGCATAAGCCCCTTCGAGCGCTGGCCTTCGACTCGGTCACGATCTGGATGCTGTCCTTCATGGCGATCTGGCTGTTCCAGCCGCGCCTCAAGGAGCTCGGCGTCGGCATCGGCGTCTACGGCTTCGTCACCGCGGCGATGACGTTGGCGCAGATCGCGATCATGGGAAGCATCGAGCGGGTCGAACGCTTCTTCGGCGGAACGCGGCGCTACCTGCTCTGGAGCGCGGTGCTGCCCGGCCTCGCGTTCCTGGCCCTTCCGCTGGCGACGAACCCCTGGGCCGCGTGCGCGCTGTTCGTCGCGATCCCCGCCTTCGGGCTCTCGCGCTCGGTGCTGATCGCCAACTACATGAACAAGCACGTCGACAGCCCGCGGCGCGCCACGGTCCTCTCGACCGTCAGCATGGGCCGCCAGCTGATCGGGGTCGTCCTCCTGCCGACGGTGGGACTGCTCACGAAGCTCTCTCTCGGATGGACCTTCGCCGCCCTCGGCGCGGCCATACTCGCCTGCGCCTGGGCCTCCTCGGTCGAAGAGGCCCACCTCACCGCTTGACATGGCGGCGCCGCCAAGGTATACCACTCCCGTGGCCTATCTAAATAGGGTGCAAGCCGATCTGGCGGGCTGCGCCGACGCCGGCATCATCACCCCCGACCAGGCCCGCCGCGCCTCGGACCACATCGCCGCGACGCAGGCCGCCGGCCGCTTCAAGGGCGCCACCTGGATAGCCCTTTTCGCCGGGCTCATGGTCGCCGTCGGCGTCGTGCTCATCGTGAGCCACAACTGGGACAATATCCCCGCAGAAGCGAAGCTCGCCGCCTTCCTTTTCTGGCTCGGGCTCATCGGCGCCGCCGCGATCGGCACCCGGGATCGCGCTCCGGCGGTCAACATACCACTCGAGCTCATCTGGTTCTTTCTTCCCGCGGTCGGCATCGGCCTCTACGCACAGATTTTCCAGCTCTCCGGCGACCCCGTCCGCCCCTATCTCGTCTGGCTCGCCCTCGCCCTTCCCATCGCTTGGTATTCGAAGCATCACGCCGTCCCGGCCGTTCACGTCTTCGCCCTCATCGCCGTCTTGTTCTACGGCAGCCTGAGGACGGACACGATGATGAGCATGACGAGAGACCCCGCTCCTCTCGCCCCCCTGCTGTGCGCCTTAGTCCTGCTGGCCGCCGCCGCGCTTTCCCGCTTCAAGCTGAAGGCGGAGCACCGCATCGCCGCGGTCGGGGGCGGCCTCGCCTGGTTCTACGCCATGCTCGCCGCCTCCAAGGCGGTCCACGTTCGCGAGCCCGCCTTTCTCCTCGCGGCCGCCATGGCCCTCGCCACGCTGTGGCTGGCCTTCACCGCTCTGCTCAGCGGCGAGGAAGCGCATCGTTCACGGCCTCGATGGATCTGGCTGGCCGTCGTCTACAGCGCCACGTTCCTTTGGCACGAAAAGGACGGCGCCGCCCGTTACGGAGACGGCGGCACCGCCGCCGGGTTTTGGCTCGTCTGCGCGCTGACCGCCGCGGCCGCCGCGACCGCGGCGCTGGCGCCCGACGACG
Organism: Elusimicrobiota bacterium; assembly: GCA_030696455.1. GTDB lineage: Bacteria > Elusimicrobiota > Elusimicrobia > UBA1565 > UBA9628 > GWA2-66-18. The sequence continues at coordinate 91,991 of JAUYSH010000074.1, read as the reverse complement.
CCTTCTCTCGCGACGCGGCCCGGGCCAAGGTCGCCAAGGCGGTCCTCGTCCTCGGCGCCCTCCTGCCCTACTTCGGCCTTGCTTCCCTGCCCGCCGTCGGCATGACCTTCAACATCCTCCTCGCCGTCTCGGCCCTCGGCCTCATGTGGAGCGGCTCGCTGGAAGGCCGCGCCGGCCAGATCAACGCCGGAGTCGCCTTCCTTTTCCTGCTCATCCTCACCCGCTTCATAGACGTATTCGGCTCCTTGTTGGACTCCGGCCTGGCCTTCATCGCCTCGGGACTTCTGCTCGGCGCCCTGGCCTACGGCCTCCATAAAGGACGGAACACCTTGCTCGAGAAGGCCGCCCGGAGCGCCCAATGAAGGCCGCCCCGAAGGTCACCTTGGCCGCGCACCTGATATTCTTCGCCGCCTGGGGCGTCTACCTCCTCTTCGCCCATAGCGGCGCCGCCGTCGTTCGCCTGGAGACCGACCCCGTCGATCCCCGCGATTTCCTAAGCGGACACTACGTCACCTTGCGCTACAAGATCGGCGAGCCCGCGGGCTGCCCGCCCAAAGGACCCGTGTGGATCAAGCTCGAGCAGGAAGGGGAGTTCTGGAAGCGGCGCGAGTGCGCGGCCAAGAAATCCGGCTCCGGACTCTGGGCCCGCGGGCGAGTGGAGAACGGGCGCCCGCGCTTCGGCATCGAGCGTTTTTACGTCAACGAGAACAGCCCTCTTCGGACCGCCGTCTCGGGCGACGTCTCAGCCAAGGTCTCGATCAATTCCGCGGGCAGCGCGCGCATCCTCGAACTCGTCCGTCAGCGTAGTGCGCCGCCGCCCATTTAGTTAGACTTATCGCGTTGCCCCAGAGACTCCGTTTTCAGGCCCTCGCGTTCCTCGGCTCCTTCCTCGCCTTCTGCCTGGAGCTGGCCGCCGCCAAGCTGCTCCTACCCCGCTTCGGCGGCAGCGCCTACGTCTGGACCGGGGCGATGATGTTCTTCCAGGCCATGCTGCTCGCGGCCTACCTCTATGGCCGCCGCGCGCGGCTTCACCCGCGCGCGCACGCAGTCGCGATCTTGCTGCCGTTCTTCTTTCTCCCGCTCGCCCTGCCGGCCGGCCTTGCGGACGCGGCTCCTTACGCCGAGCTGTTCCGGGCGCTGCTCCTCTCGGTCGGCGCGCCGTTCTTCATGCTCTCGACGACGGTCGTGGTCGCCCAGAGCTGGCTCATGCGGTCGTCCTGCCCCGAGCGCGAGGACGGCTATTTTCTTTTCGCCGCCTCGAACGCGGGCGCGGCCTGCGCCTTGTTCGCCTACCCGCTTGCCGTCGAGCCGCTGCTCTCCGTGATCGCCCAGGGCTGGCTGTGGCGCGGGCTGTACGCCGCGTACGCGGCGTTGTGCCTCTCCTGCGCGCCCTGGGGCCCCGTGCCCGCCCACTCCACTTCGGGCCTCGCCCCTTCGCCGCGACAGCGGACGCAGTGGCTGCTGCTCAGCGCCGCGCCCTGCGCGGCATTGCTCGCCGCGACGAATCTCCTGAGCCTGGACTTCGCCGCCGTGCCTCTGCTGTGGACGGCCCCGCTCGCGACCTATCTGCTCACCTTCGTCCTCAATTTCAAACGCGAACCCTGGTATCCCGAACGCCTGAACCGGGCCATGCTCCCGGCCGTCGCCTTCTGGCTCGCGCTGTGCCTGCTCCCCTTCGTCTTCGCCTTCTGGTTCTCTCAAGACTCGACTCCGGCCCAGATCTTTGGCCGCGCGCTCGACGTCGGGAAGTTCGGCTACATGCTCTTCGCCCTCTTCGCGCTTTGCATGATCTTCCACCGCTCGCTGGCCGTCGCGCGCCCTTCATCGGAACGCGCCATGGCCGAGTACTACAGCTGGATCGCCGCGGGAGGCCTGTTCGGCAGCGTCCTCGTGGCGCTCGTGGTACCGTACCTGGGCCGGGGCGTGGGCGCCGTGGCCCTGGACTGGGCGGCCGTCACCCTCCTGGCCGTCGCCGCGATCCTGACGCGCGACTGGGAGCAGGTCCGCGCTCACCGCAAGACGGCGGCCGCGCTGGGCCTGCTCGCCGCGGCCGTCGCCGTCGCGATCGGCTCGGCCGGCAGCCGCGCGGGCGCCGGCTATAGCCTGCGCAATTTCTACGGCGTCTACTCGGTCCGCGACGAGCATGGGACGCGCGTCCTGTTTCACGGCAACACCGAGCACGGCATGCAGTTTCTCGACCCCAGCCGGCAGGACGAGCCTCTGTCCTACTACGGCTTCCGCTCTCCCCTCGGAGACGCGTGGCAGGCGCTCGGGGCCGGCTGGACCTCGGTCGGCGTCGTCGGGCTCGGCGCGGGGAGCATCGCCGCCTACGGCCGCGCCGGGATGACGCTGGACTTCTACGAGCTGGACCCCGACGTGGCCGTCATCGCGGGGCGCTCCTTCACCTATCTGAGCCGCAGCGCGTCCACGGTCCGCGTCGTGACCGGCGACGGCCGGCTCTCCCTGGAGCGCGCCGAGGGCGCCGCCTACGACGGCCTGATCCTCGACGCCTTCAGCAGCGGCTCGATCCCCATCCATCTGCTCACCAAGGAAGCCTTCACCTCCTACCTCGCCCGCTTGAGGCCGGGAGGGGTGATCCTCGTGCACATCTCCAACCGCTACCTCGACCTGCGCCCGGTGCTCGGCGCCGCGGCGCGCGACCTCGGCCTCTCCGCCGCCTCCAAACGCCAGCTGTCGCCCGGCGTCCCCGGCGGAGGAATCGTGCCGTCGGTGTGGGTGGCCGTCAGCAGGGACGCGGCGGCGATCTCGACGCTCGTCGAGAAGCGGGGGTGGCGCGCCCTAGGCGAGGGACCCTCGCGCGCGTCGGCCTGGACCGACCAGCACGCGAGCCTGCTGCCCGCGCTCGTCCTATAAAAAACGCCGGGCCGTCCACTGCGCTCGCCAGGAATCGAACCTGGATACCCGCCTTCGCAGGGCGGGACACTATCCTTTGTGTTACGAGCGCAGTCGACGGCCCGACGCGGGATTATACCGTATCGCCGGGGGCGGTAGCTAGCGGGCAGAGAGCCGGACGACGGTCTCCACGTGATCCGTGTGCGGAAAGAGGTCGACCACGACGAGGCGGTCGACGGCGTACTTCGGCTCGAGGACCTTGAGGTCGCGGGCCAAAGACTCGGGATTGCAGGAAACGTAGAAGATCACCGGCGGCGCCATCTCGAGCAAGGTCGCCGAGGCCTTGACGTGCAGGCCGGCGCGGGGCGGATCGACGATGACGGCCTCGGGTCGCAGGTCGAGCAAAGACGGCAGCAGCAGCTCGACGGAGGCGCAGTAGAACTCGCAGTTCCTGAACCCGTTGCGTTCGGCGTTGGCCTTCGCATCGGCCACGGCAGAGGGATTGAGCTCGACGCCGACGACCTTTCGCGCCGCGCCCGCCATCGACAGGGCGATCCCGCCGCCGCCGCAGTACAGGTCCAGGACCGTGCTCGTCCCCGGAAGCTCGCGCGTCCAGGCCCGCAGCAGGGCGTAGAGCGCCTCCGTGCCCTTGGTGTTGGTCTGGAAAAAGGAGTGCGGCGAGATGCGGTAGTCGACCGCGCCGTCGAGAAAGTAGAGCGTCTCCGTGATGAAGCCGGGGCCCGTCAGGATCTCCATCGAGTCCGAGATCGCGGTGTCGGACTCCTTGGCGTTGGAGCCCAGGAGGATGGTCGTCGCGGGATAGACCGACTGCACGGCTTCTATAAAGGAAGCCTTGGGGATGTTCCCGTCCGTCGTGACCAGCAGGACCATCCTCTCGGGGCGGTTCTTGGCCTCGCGGATGACGAGGTGGCGCAGAACGCCGATCTTCTTATGGGAATTGTAGGGCGGGACCTTTTCATGCTCGGCCCAGGCGCGCACGGAGGCGAGGAGTTTTGCCGCCTCGGGGCTGGGAAGATGGCATTCCTGGAGATCGAGGATCTCGTACCAGCGGCCCTTGGGCTTCATGCCGAGCTTGAGCCAGCGGCCTTCGACCGGAGGGTACACATCGCCGAAGCTGAACTCCATCTTGTTGCGGTAGTTCCAGATGTCGGGAGCGCCGATGACCGAAGGCGCGGGAAGGCCGGCGACCCCCGCCAGGGCGGCGAGGACTTTCTCTTTTTTCAGGACGAGCTGAGCGTCGTAGGGCTTGTCCTGGAGGGAGCACCCGCCGCACGTTCCGAAATGCCGGCAGAGCGACGGAGTCGACGTTTCTGAAGGAGGATTCAAGTGAGCGATTTCAGGCCGCGGATCAATTCGCGAACTTGAAATGACAGATGTCGCCGTCTTTGACCGTGTACTCCTTGCCTTCGGAGCGGATCAGGCCCTTCTCGCGCAGGGCGGCCTCGGAGCCGAGCTTGTCGATGTCGGCGTAGCCGTAAATGTCGGCCTTGATGAAGCCCTTTTCGAAGTCGGTGTGGATGACGCCGGCGGCGCGCGGGGCCTTGTCGCCCACGTGGATGGTCCAGGCCCGGACCTCCTCGACGCCGACGGTGAAGTAGGAGCACAGGCCGAGGGTCTTGTAGGCGCCCACGATGACGGTCTCGAGTCCGCTCTGCTTCAGGCCGAGCTCCTTCATGAACATCTCGCGGTCCTCGCCGGAAAGCTGCGCGATCTCGCTCTCGAGCTTGCCGCAGATCACGACGGATTCCGAGCCGCGGGCCGCGGTGAAGGCCTTGAACTCCGCGAGCGTCGCGGGGTCGGGGCTCTCGTCGGTGTTGCCGACGTAGAGGACGGGCTTGGCGGTGAGCAAAGCGAAATCCTGAAGGACCTTCGGATCGAGGCCGAGGGCCCGGGCGGGCTTGCCCGCCTCGAGGCCGCCCTTGAGGGCGTCGAGCACGACCATCGCTTCCTTCGCGACCTTGTCGCCCGACTTGGCCTTGCCGGAGACCTTGTCGTACTGCTTGGAGATGCTCTCGAGGTCGGCGAGCATCAGCTCGGTCTCGATGACATCTATATCTCGCTTGAAATCGACCCCGCCCATGGTATGGATGACGTCCGGGTCCTGGAACAGGCGTACCATGTGGAGGATCGCGTCCACTTCCCGGATATTGGCCAAAAATTTATTTCCCAGTCCTTCGCCGGAAGCCGCGCCTTTGACCAGCCCGGCGATGTCCACGAAACGACAGGAAGCGGGGATCGTCTTCTTGGGCTTGGCCAGCTCGGTCAGGCGCTGCAGCCTCGGGTCGGGAACGCCGACCACGCCCACGTTCGGCTCGATCGTCGTGAACGGATAGTTCGAAGCCGCCGCATTGCCGGAAGTCAATGCGTTGAAGATGGTGGACTTGCCGACGTTGGGTAGACCGACGATGCCGATTTCCATTGCGGCTATTTTACCAAATGGCCGCGCCCCGCTTGTGTTCTACCTTCGGCGGGGCGGGGCCGCGGAACGGGCCAAAGGACCCGGAATCTTCTGGGCCCTATCCCCCAGGACCTCAAGGACCATCGGCCCTCATGGCTGAATCACGGGAGTTGATAGGATGCGCCCATGAAGAAAGATACCCGCCTGTCTCCCGTGTTCCTCGCCCTCTCCCTTTTCCTCGCCTCCGGTCCGCTTCCCGCCGCGGCGCAGATGCGCGTGCAGGTCGGCGCCGGCTCCAGCGCCGGAGTCCCCGTCGTGCCCGCGCTGGGCGGCGGCATCCGCTCGGGCGCCGGCTCCCTGTCGAACTCCCCCGCGGTCCTCGGCCTCAACGGCTCGCTCGCCGCGCCCGCCCTGTCTCCCTCGCCGCTGGCGTCCGCCATACCGGCCGCGGCTCCCCAGGCTCCTTCCGCCCTGAGCGTCGTCATCCCGGCGGCCGCGAAGACCGGCGCCGCACAAGCGATCATCGTCCGCACGCCCGGCGCCGCCGCGACGAGCGTCGCCGCCGAGGCCGCCGAGTATGCCGCGCTCGCTCCGGTCCCCGCGGCGCAGGCGCCCGCCGCCGAGGCGGCCGCCGCTCCGAAGAGCCTGGGCAGCCGCATCCTCGACGCCTTGCTGCGCCGCCCCGCGGCCTCCGTCTCCTTCGACGGCGCCGCCGAGCGCCCCGCGCCGGTCTTCTCGCGCATGGGCCTCAAGGAGCAGAAGCCCCTGTCGCTGCCCAACGGTACCGCGACCGACGAGCAGCCGACCATCCCCTCCCCCGACCGCGAGCCGACCACGCGCGTCGAAGCGTACGGCCTCCCGGGCTCCCGCGACGTCGGCGGCATCTTCGAGACGAGCCGCAAAGCGCTCGCGGCCGACCCGAACGACGGCGGAGCGATCGTCGCCGCGGTCAGGGCGATGATCGACGCCGACCCGACCCGGTACGGCGTGTCGAGCGCCGATCTCCGTCTTATCCATGCCCAGAGATTCACCGGCAAGGGCGAGCAGGCCGACACGCTCTTCGTGTACTTCCGTCAGACGAAGAGCGGCCTCGTCGTCAACGGCTCGGCGCTCTCCTTCACGATCAAGACCCTGGACGGGCGGCCGACGATCGTCGCGCAGACCGGCCAGATCTTCCCCCAACTTGACGTCAACACCGAGACCGTTCTGACCGACGAGCAGGTCATGGCGAAGATCGCCGAACGCACCGGCATCCCGACCTCGGACGTCGCCTCCTCCTTCCAGTTCTACGAGCAGAAGATCGTCTACTCGCGCGGCGAGTGGCGCAACGTGAAGCTTTACGTCGCGGAGGGCCTGCCGGTCATGGTCGCCGTGGACGTCGTCAGCGGCCTCGTGTTCGCGTGGGACAACCGCGCCGGGCTCGAGTCCTACACGCAGACGCCCGCAGCGCCGGCCGCCGGCGGCGTCAACGGCAAGATCAGCGGCAACGTCGTCGACCGCGGCCCGATCCGCGAGGGCGCCGTCGTCAGCGAGGTCCCGATGCCCTTCATGGAAGTGAGGATCGGCGGGAAATCCTACGTCACCGACAAGAACGGCGGCCTGCCCAAGGATCTCGCCCTCCAGGTCGGGCCCGAGGGCCTCGAGCTCAACGCCACCCTCACCGGCCCCTACGTCCGCGTCGAGAACCAGCAGGGACGGACGCTCTCCATCAAGGTGACCGTCACGGCCGGCGACAACAAGGTCGTGTTCAACCCCAACACCGGCCTCGCCGATGAGAACACCTTGGCCCAGGTCAACGCTTTCCACAAGGTGAACCTGTCCCTCAACTTCCTGCGCGAGCGCGGCCTCACCAACGAGCGCATGGACAAGATGCAGCTCCCGGTCCGCACGAACATCAACGACGAGTGCAACGCCTACTACACGCCGGGCCGCCCGAGCCTCAACTTCTTCCGGTCGAGCAAGAACTGCGTGAACTCCGCCTACGACACCGTCGCCGAGCATGAGAACGGCCACTACTGGGACGACTTCATCGGCGGCATCGTCAACGGCGGCATGTCCGAGGGCTGGGGCGACATCCTCTCCATGTTCCGGCTGAACAACCCGATCATCGGCGAGGGCTTCCTGAAGCAGGCCCGCGGCGGCGTGGACTACATCCGCCACGGCGAGAACAAGTATCAGTACAACGAGTACGACGCGGTCCACGATCAGGGCCAGGCATGGGGCGGCTTCGCGTGGAAGCTGCGCACGGCGCTGATGGCCAAGCTCGGCGACGTCGAGGGCGCGGCCCTGGCCGAGTCCCTGGTCCTGCCGACGATGTTCGCCAAGACGTCCCGCATCCCCGACGCGATGGCGCAGGTGCTCGTCAACGCGACGGCCAAGGACGGCACCATCCTGCACGAGGCGGAGATCCGCGCGGCCGCGAAGGCGCACGGCGTCAACCTCCCTCAGAGCCGCTCCGGCGGCGTCGCGAGCTTCCTCTCGCGCCTGACGGGCCCGTTGTCGGCGGTGAGCCTGACGGGCGTGGAGAGCCTCGGCGCGGCCACGCTGAACGCGGGGCTGCTCGCCGCGGCGGACGGTTCGCCGGCCGTCAAGGCGAAGCTGACCTTCTCGGTCGGCGCGCTGTACCGCGGCCGGGTCGTCAACCAGTTGCGCCGCTACCTCGACGAGGCGGGCGTGAAGTACGAGCTCAAGTCGTACGGCGGCTGGCTCAGCACCGACTACCTGCTGATCATCGAAGGCCCGCAGGACGAGGTTCGCCGGCACACGGACGCGATCCAGAACTGGTTCCGCTCCCTCGAGTCGCGCTAAAAGCTCTCCTCACCAGGAGAAACCGACCGGCGGCCCCTCGGGGCCGCCGGTCCCTTTTTCGGACGTCGTGGATTTGCCATACTTCGGTCATGAAATCCCCCCTTTTCTTCCTCGCCGCCCTGATGCTCGCCGCCGCTCCCGCCTCCGCCCTCGAATGGCACCCCCTCGGTGCGCGCGCCGTCGGCATGGGGGGCGCGGGCGTGGCCTCGACGAAAGGGCCGCTGGCCGCGTACTGGAACCCCGGCGCGCTCGGGCGGCCGTCCCAGAACGGCCTGGCCATCCCCCTCGGCGTGCACGCCGCGGTCACCGGGTCGGTCATCGAGGGCGCCAACAACCTCAAGAATCTCAACGAGCGCGGCACGCTCCCGACCCAGCCCGAGGTCGACGACGCTCTGAACAAGTTCGACCAGCCCGGCAGCGGCCTGCGCGTGGACGGCGGCTTCGGCGCCGACCTCAAGATCGGCCGCTTCGCCTTTTTCCTCAACGGCTTCACCAACATCGGCGCGGTGCCGCAGGTGGACCGAACCGCGACCCCGGGCACCATCCAGAACGGCACCAACAACTCCAAGCTCATCATTAAAGGCGCCAACATCGCCGAGCTCGGCGCCGCCTACGGCCGCGAGCTGCCCTTCGCGCCCGGGCTGCACCTCGGCGGCGCGCTCAAGCTCATGAACGCCCAGGTCGGCCACGCGGAGTACTTCGTCCTGCGCAACGACAACAGCCAGAACGACATCGTCGACAAGCTCAAGGACGGCGCGGCCAAGAGCACGAGCTTCGGCGTGGACGCCGGCGCGCTGTGGGACCTCGACCGCAGCTTCGACGGCATGACGCTCAAGCCCCGCGTCGGCATCGTCGGCCGCAATCTGAATAATCCCAAGTTCGACCGTCCCGCGGCGGCCGCGGCGGCGGGCCTGCCCGGCCGCTTCGCCGTGAACCCGCAGGTACGCATGGGCGTTTCGATCACCCCGCTGAGCTGGTGGAATCTCGCCGCGGACCTCGATCTGACGCGCAACCTCACGCCGGTCGACAACGCCGCCAGCCGCCAGTTCGGCCTGGGCAGCGAGTTCAACGTCTTCAACCGCTCGTGGCTCAACATCCCCCTGCGCGTCGGGCTGATGCGCAACACCGCGGAGACCTCCGCCGGCAACGCGCTCACTCTGGGCGCCGGCCTCAATTTCCTGCACGTGACCCTCGAGGCCTCGGCCGCGGTCAGCGGCAAGCGCGTGACCACCGAGAGCCAGGGCGAGGAGAGGAAGATGCCCCGCGAGGTGGCGGTGGGCTTCCAGCTGAGCTTCCTTTTCGGCGGGTCCGAGGAGGAGCCGGCGGCGCCCAAACGGGAATGGAAAGCCGCTCCGCCGGCGGACGCTCAGCCCGCCTCCACGGAAACCATTCGCAAGGCCGCCGAAAGAGCGCAGGAAGACCTCGAGGTCGAGGAGCTCCAGAGAACCCCCGCCGCAACGCCATAAACGCCGCTTTGTCCGTGGCCTCCGCCGGGGTCCCCCACGGCGCCGCCGCCAGCGAGCACGCCGACACGCGCGGCTGGGCCGTCCTGCCCGCGCAGATCCGCATGGCGCGCGTGAATCCGCCTCCGGGCAGGCACGACGTCGAGATCCGCCGCAATAACGGCGCCGGCGTGATGATCTCATCCCAGACCTTCAGCGGTGTGCTCGTCGCCGAACGAAAGCGGACCTTCCTGTCGGCGCGCACGGCGCAGCAGCTAGAGGTCCCAGCGCCGGAGCAGGAAGAGGGCGAGCGAGCCGAAGACGGCGTTGGCCAACCACGCCGCGGCGAGCGGCGGCAGGACGCCGCTCACCCCGAGCGTGCGGCCGATCTCCATCATCCAGAGGAAGATGAAGGAGAGCCCCAGCGCCGAGACGAAGCTGACGACGCGAGAGGACTTGCGCAGGCGCAGCGCGATGGGGATGCCGAGCGCGCAGATGATCAAATTAGTGAAAGGGTAGGCGAGTTTCGACATCGCCGCGACCTCGTACTCCCGCTGAGAGCCGCCGAAGCGTCCGACGCGGCGCGCGTAGGAGAGCGCCTCCCGCATCGTCATCTCGTCGGGGCTCGTCGCGCGGGGCACGAGGCTCAGGGGCGGAGCGTCCAGATCCGACACCAGGCTCTCGAACTGCTTCTCAACGACGCCGTTCGCCCCGAACACGCGCTCGACGCCGTCGTGGAAGACCCAGCGCGCGCGGGCGGGATCCCAGAACGCGTTTCTCGCGTCCAGCTGGCGCGTGACGCCGCGGGCCCCCATCGTCTCGAGGATGGGCCTTTCGAGCTTTCCCTCCTTGGGAAGGAACAGCCAGGCCTGCACGAACTGGTCCTCGCCGCCGAGCAGGGCGACGTTCTGATATTTGGTCCACTCCCATTCGGGGTGGACCTTCTCGCGCCACAGCCTCCGGGAGCGGGCCCACGCCGCCGGCATGACCGTTTCCTGCGCGACGAAGGCGAGCACCGACACGCCCAGCGCGCAGCCGAGCACCGGCAGCCAGAAGCGCTTCGTCTCGATGCCGCAGGACTGCGTCGCGAGCCATTCGCCGCTCTGCACGAAGCCCCCGATCGCCACGAGCGTCGCGAGCAAAGTCGCCATCGGGATCACGCGCCCGGCCCAGTAAGGAACTTCGAGCCAAAGACACTCGAGAATCGTCAACAGCGGCGCGCGGGAACGCATGATCGGATTCATCTTGTCGAAAGTGTCCCCGAGGAAGATGAGCACGGCGAACAAGCCGAGGCCGAATGCGAAGGGCCTCACGAAGCGCCCGACCATGTAGCGCGTGTAGATCGTCACTGGGCGGCCGCCCTGCGGGTCAGGAAGACGCCCGCGAGCAGGCCCACGGCGTTGCACAGCCACGGGGCGAACGAGGCCAGGGCTTCGTGGCGGCGGCCGAGGCTGATCCCCACGACGAGAAGGCCGTAGAACAAGAACATGACGCCGAGGCTGGCGGCGAGATCGGCGCCTCGCGTGCGGCGCTTGGCCATGCCGAGCGGCACGCCGACCCAGAAAAAGACGAACGGCGACAGCGCCCCGACCGTGCGCACGGCCGCCTCGACGCGGTACTCCAAGCGCCGGTCGGAAGGCGTCGCCGGATCGGCGGCCTTCGCGCGCAGCATCGAGGTGTTCATCTCCTGCATGGTCCGCTCGCGCGGCTCCGCGGCGGCGGTGAGCGGCACGAACACGCTGTAGCGCTCGAAGCGGCCTGAGGTGAAGCGTTCAGGCTCCCGGCTCGGAAGCTGCAGCTGTCCGTCGCGCAGCTCGAGCGTGATGCCCTTGCCGGGATCCGACGTGAGCGTCCCGTTCTCGGCGTTGATGCGCATCCCGGACGACTGCCCCGGCTTGACGAGATAGACCCCCTCGAGCGCGCCCGTCTTCGCGTCCGTGCCGCGCGCATAAAGTCGCCACGGACCCAGGGGCGTAAAGGATCGGGAGCGGAGGTCCACGCGCGCCACCTTCTGCGCCGCCTCGCTCGTGCGCTTCTTGAAGGAGTGGAATCCCTCGGGCCCCAGCTTGTGATTGACGAGGAGCAGCGCCCCCGAGAGGAGGATCGCGGCCCAGAGCAGGGGGCGCGTGATCTCGCGGTAGGAGAAGCCGCTGGCGCGCAGGGCCATCACCTCACCGCTGTCGGCGAGCTGCCCCAGGACGATCATCGCCGCGACGAGGAAGGACATCGGCACCGCCAGGGCGGCCAGAGAGGGAAGCAGCCGGGCGAAGCAGCTGAGAATCCACCAAACGGGAATGCCCTTCATCATCGCCAGCGAAAACAGCCGCAGGAACTGATTCATCAGCAGCACCCCCAGGAAAAGGGCGAGGCTGGCTGCGAAGACCGGCAGGAACTGGCGCAGAACGTAGCGCGGCAGAATCGGCATCCAGGCTGATTCTATCAACTTTGACCCAGCCGCCGTATGACGGCGTCAGTCCTGTCGATACGACGAATTGTTCAAATCGTGAGGCCTGACGCCATTCATGGTTGGAGGGCGCCCATATTTGTATCATCGGATTCATGAGCGACCTTTCCTCCCAATCCGCCGTTGCCGCGCTGTATGCCGACGACCACAACTCCGAGTTCCTCGAGGACTTGAAGCTGCTGGCCCGCATCCCGAGCGTTTCGTTTCCCGGCTTCGATCCCAAGGAGGTCGTGCGCTCCGCCGAGGCCGTGGCCGCCCTGTGCAAGGCGCGCGGTCTCGAAAACGTCGAGATCCTGACCTTGCCCGGCGCCCACCCCTACGTTTACGCCGATTGGCTTCACGCCCCGGGCAAGCCCACCCTCCTGCTTTACGCGCACCACGACGTCCAGCCCGCCGGCCGCGAGGAGCTGTGGAAGTCCCCGCCCTTCGAGCCCACCGAGCGCGACGGCCGGCTGTTCGGGCGAGGCTGCGCCGACGATAAGGCCGGCGCGGTCGCCCACACGAGCGCCATCGCCTCCTGGCTCAAGACGCACGGCTCGCTGCCGGTCAACGTGAAATTGATCATCGAGGGCGAGGAGGAATGCGGCTCGGACAACCTCGAGCCGTTCCTGCAGAAGTACGCCGAGAAGGTCATGGCCGACGTGATCGTGCTGACCGACACCGGGAATTTCGACCATGAGACGCCGTCGATCACCGTCGCCCTGCGCGGCATCGTCGCCCTCGACGTGACCGTGCGCTCGATGGACCACCCTCTCCACTCCGGCATGTGGGGCGGCCCCGTGGCCGACCCCGTCCTGGCCCTTTCGAAGATGATCGCCTCCGTCGTCGACGCCAAGGGACGCATGACGATCCCCGGCATCTACAAGGATGTCGCCAAGCCCGCCAAGGCCTCCGAGGCCAGCCTCAAGGCGCTCAAGCTCTCGGAGAAGACCTTCCGCGAGCAAAGCGGCCTGTTTACGGGGACCAAGCTGATGGTGAGCCCGAAGGACATCCTGCGTTCCAATTGGTACCTCCCCTCGTTCTCGGTCAACGCGATACAGGCTTCGTCCAAAAAGGATTGCGCGAACATCATCAACGACTCCGTCTGGGCCCACATGGGCATACGCGTGGTCCCGGGCATGAACCCGAAGAAGACCCTCGCCGACCTCAAGAAGCATCTGCTCAAGCACGCCCCGTGGGGCGTCAAGGTGGAGTTCTCCGGCGAGACCGCGAGCCCGTCCTGGACGACGGACACCGCCGCGCCCGCCTTCACCGCGGCGCGCGCGGCGCTCAAGAAAGGCTACGGACGGGCGGCCGTGGACATGGGCTGCGGCGGCTCGATCCCTTTCGTCGGACCCTTCGCGAAGGCCCTGAAGGGCGCGCCGGCGCTGCTGATCGGCGTCGAGGATCCGCTCTCTAATCCGCACTCCGAGAACGAAAGCCTCCACCTGGGGATGTTCCAGAAGGCCATCGCCTCGGCGGTGCATCTGTACGCGGAGATCGCGGCCTTGCCTTCCGTCAAGTAAGCCATACACTTCCGGAATAATCGTTGCAGGGCCCCCGTTGAGCTCCTCCTGGGAGCTCACGGGGGTCCTCAATGTATCCAGTCTGGGAAGTTCCGGGGCTGACCGCGGGCGGGGTGCTCGCGCTGATCGCGACGTTCCACATCCTCCCGTCCCACCTCTCGGTGAGCGCGATGTGGCTGAGCCTTTATCTTGAGAACAAGGCCTACCGCGAGGAGCGCCCCGAGCTCCTGGCCTTCGTCCGCAAATACACCGGCATGCTGCTCGTTTTCGCCTACGTGTTCGGCTCGATCACCGGGGTCGGCATCTGGTTCTCGGCCTCCGCCGCCGCGCCGCGAGCCCTCTCCGGGCTGATCCACAACTACGTCTGGGGCTGGGCGACCGAGTGGTGCTTCTTCCTCATCGAGGTCGCCGGCATCTTCACTTACTATTACACCTTCGACAAGGTCGACCGCAGGACCCACCTCAAGCTCGGCTGGATATTCGCGCTCGGCTCCTGGACGACGATGATCGTGATCGTCGGCATCCTGACCTTCATGCTGACCCCCGGCCGTTGGCTCGTCACCGGAGGTTTCTTCGACGGCTTCTTCAATCAGACGTACTGGCCGCAGCTCGCCCTGCGCACGACCGGCATGTTCGCGATCGCGGCCTCCTACGCCGTCGCGGTGGCCAGCCGCTCGGACGACGCGAAGACACGCGCCGAGGTGGTGCGGATCGCGGCGGCCTGGGGGCTGGCCGGCTTGGCCCTGGCCACCGCGTCCTTCTTCTGGTACCGGGCCGCCTTGCCCGAGGCCGCGCGCGCGACCTTCGAGGCGCTGCTGACGCCGGGCCTGGTCAAGGGCATGTGGGTCCCGATCGCGCTGATGGCCGCCTGGTTCGCGCTGTTGAGGGTGCGGCCGCTCGCGGCGGGCTTTCCCGCGTCGCTGCTGGCCATCTGCGTGCTCTTCGTCTCGATCTTCTCCTTCGAGCGGGCCCGGGAACTGATCCGCAAACCCTACCTGATGCCGGGGTTCATGTACTCCAACCAGATCATCGGCCACGACCTTCCGGCCAAGGGGGTCGGCTCCGAGACGGCCGCCATGAACGAGAAGGGCATCCTTCGCTTCGCCCCCTTCGTGCCCAACGGCCTTCGGGAGGTCACGGACGCCAACCGCCTCGAGGCGGGACGGATGGTCGCGCTCATCGAGTGCAGCTCCTGCCACACCCTCTCGCCGAAGGGCCTCAGGCCTCTTCCTCAGCGCGTGGCCGCGCTGGGATTCACCGATGTCGATTCCTTGTCGGCCTTCCTGGACAGCCTGGGCTCCTACCCCTACATGCCTCCGTTCATCGGCACGGAACCGGAGAAGCAGGCCTTGGCCGCGTACCTGATCTCGATCTCGAAGTAGCAGGAGAAATTCATGGATACCCCGGCGATGCTCCAGCTCTTGAAGGACCCGATGGGCGTTCCCTTTTTTCCCGTCGTCTTTCAGGCGCTCATGGTACTCACCTTCACGCTGCACATCCTGTTCGTGAACCTCGCGCTCGGCACGACCTGCTTGGCCGTGATCGGCCGCCTCAAAGGAGGCGAGGCCTGGGAGCGCCTCGCCGGGGGAATGGCCAAGGCCGCGACGGCGAGCGTCTCAGGGGCGATCCTCCTGGGCGTGGCACCCCTGCTTTTCGTCCAGGTCATCTACGACCCCTTCTGGTACGCCTCGAGCAACCTGTCCGCCGCCTGGGCGATCGGCTTCATCTTCATCCTGATGGCCGGGTACGCCTCGCTTTATCTGGCCAGAGAGCAGAAGGGCGACGCGAGCTCGGCCTTCGCCGGATTCTCCTTCACGATGTTCCTCCTGGCCGGCTTCATCATGCACGTGCTCGGATTTCAGCTGCTGCAGCCCGAGAAATGGCTCGGCTGGTACACGAGCCACGGGGCCGCCGCGACGGCGGGAACGGTCCTCCACGATTTCTCGCTGCCCCGCTTCCTGCACTTCATCGTCCCCGCCTTCGCGGCGACCGGCGCGCTCCTCATGCTCTACGCGTGGTACTTCCGCGCGCGGGCCGACATGGACCAGGCCTACCTGGCCTGGGCGGGACGCCTGGGCGCCAAGATGGCCTTCCACGCGACGGCGCTCGAGGCCGTCACGGGCTTTCTCTGGCTGCTCGTGCTTCCACGGGAGCTGCGCTTCCACGCTCATCCGCTGTTCCTGCTGGGGGTCGTTCTGGGGCTGGGCCTCCTGGGCTACCTCTATCACGCGCAGAGGCAGGAGAAGGATCACCATCGCTTCGCCTGGCCGGCCGCCCTGGGGATGTTCGCCGTCGTCCTGGAAATGGCGGCCGCGCGCGAGGCACTGCGCATCCGCTACCTCTCCCGGTTCGGCTACTCCATCGCCGACCACCGTCTGAACCTCGACTGGGGCAGCACCGCGCTGTTCCTCGGGACCTTCATCCCCTCCCTGGTCGTGCTCGCTTATATCCTGGCCGTGGCCTACCAGTCGGGCCGCGTCGCCGGCCGCTGGGAGGCGGGGCCGCGCATGCGGGCGTGGGGAAAGGCGAGCATCGGGATACTGGCCGCCTGGATCATGATCGTGGTCGGCCTGGGGATCACCATCACCTTGCGCAACCGCGGCCTTTAGCGGCCCTACTGGATATTGACGAGCTTGACCTGCAGCGAGAGCGGCTTGCCGTCCCGCTCGATCTTCACGGCCACGGTGTCGCCCGGCTTGAAGCGGTCGAACGCGTTGTAAAGGTCGTCGAAGTCGCGCACGACGAACGACTCGACGCCGACGATGATGTCGCCGGGAGCCACGCGCCCGCCCCGGAAGCGCCGCAGCCCGCGTAGCCCGGCCTTCGCGGCCGGCCCGCCGGGGGCGACCTCGTTGACGATGACCCCGGGCCGGTCGCCGACGAGGTAATACTTCTGCCCCGAGCTCAAGAGGGTGATGCCCATCCCCGGCCGCACCACCTTGCCGAACTTGATCAGCTCGGGAACGATCCTCGCGATGAACGACACCGGCACGGCGAAGCCGATGCCGGCGCTGCCGCCGGAGCGGCTGAAGATCATCGTGTTCATCCCGATGAGGTTCCCGTCCGAATCGAGCAGCGGGCCGCCGGAGTTTCCCGGGTTGATGGCGGCGTCGGTCTGGATCATGTCGCGGATCTTGATGCCGCTGACGCCCTGGACCTCGCGGCCGAGCGCGGAGATCACGCCCGTCGTCAGGGTATGGTCCAGGCCGAACGGGTTTCCGATCGCGATCGTCTTCTGGCCGACCTGCAGCGTCTCGAACTTGGCCATGCGCACGGGGACGAGCTTCTCGTGGCTTTGCTCGACCTTGAGCACGGCGATGTCCTTCGTCGGGTCGAAGCCGACGAGCTTCGCCTCGAGCTGGGTCTGATCGCCAAGCGTCACCAGGAAGGCGTGCCCGCCCTGCACGACGTGGAAATTGGTGACGATGTGGCCCTGGCGGTCCCAAACGTAGCCCGAGCCCGTCCCCTGCGGGATGGCCTGCTCGTCCATGTACGGGCTTTGGGTGATCGCGACGTTGGTGACGTACACGACCGAGGACGAGGCGGACTTGAAAACCTTGATCGTGTTCTCCTCATCGGGCAACAGAGCGTGGACCGCCGGCGCGTCGGCCAGCGATCCGACGGCCAGCATGAGGGCGGCACAGAGTAGTCGGATCGACATGGCCGAATTTTATATAATTTTCCTTCGTGATGACCTCCGCCAGCCGATTCCAGCCCGAGCTCTCCGCCCAGGACAAGCGCCCCGCGCGCTGCCCGGCCTGCGCCTTCGACGGCCCCGAAAAATCCTCTCCGTCCAATGAGGACGGATTCGAGCTCCTCACCTGCCCGGACTGCGGCTTCGGGCGCACCTGGCCGCCGGTCCCGGGCGACGAGATCGGGAAGTGGTATCCCGAGCAGTACTACGGGAAGGAGAACGTCCGCTTCAACCCGCTCTTCGAGGCCATGGTTCGCTGGTTCCGCAAGCGCCGCGCCGCCGTGCTCTTCAACCGGGTCCCCCGCGGGCCCGTCCTCGACGTCGGCTGCGGCCGCGGCATCATGCTCTCCTACATGCGCGAGCTCGGCTACGAGGCCCACGGCCTGGAGCTCAGCGAGACCGCGGCGCACCACGCCCGCCGCGTCCTCAAGCTCGAGGTGGCCACCGGGGATTTTCTCACCTCCCCCCACGAGAAGAACCGCTACAACGCCGTGATCTTCTGCCACACGCTCGAGCATTTCGCCAACCCCGTCGCCGCGCTCGCACGCGCCCACGAGCTCCTCAAGCCCGGCGGCGTCCTCTTCATCGCGGTGCCGAACTACGGCAGCTGGCAGGCCCGCCTGTTCGGCGGCAATTGGTTCCACGTGGACGCGCCCCGCCACTACTTCCATTTCACCGTCAAGTCCCTCGACGCGATCCTGAAGCGCCACCGCTTCCGCGTCGTTCAGCTCGACCACTACAGCTTCGAGCAGAACCCCTACGGCCTGCTCCAGTCCCTCTTCAACGCCGCCGGCTTCCGCTTCAACCTCCTCTATTCCCTCCTCAAGAACTCGACGGCGCGCACCGATACCGCCCTGCGCTACCCCTTCCAGACGGCGGCCCACGTCCTGCTGCTTCCCTTACTCGTTCCCTTCGTCGTCGCCGCCACCGCTCTCGAGACCCTCTTCCAATCGGGCGGGACCTTCGAGATGTACGCGTTCAAGGAATGATCCGGAACGTCCTCGAGCGACGCGGCCTGTGCCTGGCCGTCGTCGCCTTCTTCTCCCTGCTCGTCCACGCCAAAGGACTCACCGCGCCGCTGCTCGACTACCACTTTCACCGGCAGGTCAACACCGCCTCGATCGCGCGCGGCTATCATACCGGCGCTCGCCCCATCCACCAGCCCCGCATCGACTGGGACGGCGGAGAAGACCGCCTCGCGGCGACGGAGCTGCCGGTCTATATGTGGGCGTACGGCAAGCTGTGGCCGGTCGCGGGGCTCGGCGAAAAGTGGGGCCGCCTCATCTCCGTCGCCGCCTCCTTGCTCACCGCCCTGCTGCTCTTCGGCTTGTTCGAGAGGGAGTTCGGACGGGAGCCCGCCCTGTGGGGCGCCTCGATTTTCTCGCTGCTTCCGGTCGAGGTTTATTTCGGCCGCACCGTTCAGCCCGAGGCGACGGCGCTCCTCGGCCTGGTCGGCGCGCTCTTCTTCTGGAGCCGGCACCTCGAAGCGGACCGCCCCTGGAGCGCGTGGCTGGCCGCGGCGTTCTGCGCGTTCATCGCGGTCGGGCTCAAACTTCCCTACGCCCATCTCCTCATCCCGCTCGCGGGGCTGACCTGGCGCAAGCTCGGGCGCGGGGCCCTCTCGGACTGGCGCATGCACGCCGCCGGCCTCGCGGCGATGGGCGGCGTCATCGCCTGGTACCTTCACGCCCGCCATGGCGTCTACGTGGTGCCCACCCGCTCGTCGGAGTACACCAAGCTTCTCGATTACTCGAACCTCCTTTATTTCGTGCAGTTCCAGCTCCTCTCGCGCATCCCCGAGGTGGTCTTGACCTACGCCGGCCTCGCGTTCCTCGTCGTCGGCGCGCGCCGGGTTTTATGGGAAAAGCGCGACGTCTTCTGGCTGTGCTGGCTCTTCGGCGCGATCGCGCATCTGCTGGCGATGTCGGGCTACTCGCACTCCCATGAGTACACGGCGCTTCCGCTGGCGCCCGCCGCGGCCGGCCTGATCGGCGTCGGCGTCGCGATCCTGCGCGAAAAAGCCGGCGCCGTCCCGAAGAAGAACCGCGCCCTCGCGTTCGCGGGGCTGGCCTTCCTGCTCGTCGCGATCCCCGCCCACTCCGCCCTGCGCATCAGCCATTGGTACCGTCAGGGCTACGAGTATTTCGAGAACGCCGGCAAGGCCGCCGCCTCCGTCAGCGCCGCCGGCGACCTGTTCCTGACCAACTGCCCGGCCCCCTCGGCGCTGCTGTATTATCTCGACCGGCGCGGCTGGTCGGGCGAGCTCGATCCGCAGCCGGTGAGCGACGCCCAGGATTTCATCGACGCGCACGTCGAGAAGGGCGCGCGCTTCATCGCCTCGGAAAAGCGCGGCCAGTTCGCCGAGCCCGACGGCGCGCTGTGGAAGCGGCTGCGCGCGAGGGGCGCGCCCGTCTGGGACGACGGCAAGCTCGTGATCTTCCCGCTGACGCGCTAAGGGATCGTCAGGCGTCCGCCGGCGATCGTGAGCCCGGGCAGCTCGATGGCGAACGGCGTCTCCGGGTTCGGATAAAGCGGTATGGTGAGCTCCTTGATCTCCCGGAACACCGACAGCGGCACGTTGATGCCCGCGAGGCGCACGGCCATGATGTCGATCTTCAGCCGGCGGGGGGCGTCGAGAAGCCTCAGCCCGGCCTCGGCCGAGACCGGCTTGCCGTTGTACGTGCCGGAGATCCGGACGGTCTTGTCGAGGGACAGCTCGTCGACCTTGAGCCCCTTCACGCGCTCGGAGAGGAACGCCCTGAGCTCGTCGGCGCCCACGTCGAGCGACTTGACCCGCAGGCGCTCCAGGCGCAGGAGCCGGATATCCACCCAGTCGTCCTCGCGCTCCTTTTTCATGATCGGGATGAACCGGACGTTGACCAGCTCGATGTCCGTGCCGTTGAGGACCAGCCCGCGGACGTTGAGCTGGCCGACGGTGAGGCCCATGGTCTTGTACACCGACTTCTCGCCGTCCCAGGGGCCGAAGATCGCCTTAAGGTCCTTGATGACGACCTTGCCCGCGGTGTAGTGCTGATAGACGAGGAACTTGCCTTCGTAGGGCTTCTTCGGACCGCGGCGCTGGCGATAGAGGATCGCGTTGTTCGAATCGGGAAGCGGCCAGCGCGCGATCTCCTCGTAGGCCTTGCCGAACCAGGTCCTCGGATCGCGGATTTCCGCCGACGCCTCGGGCAGGCCGGAGATCACGCTCGCGGGCCCGACCTTGGGATCCTTCAGCAGGACGAACTCGGAAAGCTCCGACAGCCGCCGGTTGACGCCGCGCATGCGCACCTTCTCGAGCCCCAGGCGGCGCTGCATCCAGTGGAAGGTGGGCGCGTTGAAATGGGCGTCGTTGGCGACGAGGGTCACGTTGCTGATGGGCAAGGACGGGTCGCGCTCGGCGTCGATCTTGCGGAGGATCTCCTCCGTCTTCCAATCCTCCTTCGCCGCCGGACGGTTCGCGAAGAACGAGGGGCTATAAAAGGGCAGGTTCAGCCTGACCGGCCCGATCCAGCCGCCGTAGAAGTTGAGCAGCCCGAACAGCTGGAGGGCCACCGCGCCCCAGGTCACCGCCTTGGGCCAGGTCGCGCAGAACGCGATGCCGATAGGAACAAGGCCGGGCATGAGGAAGCGCAGCTGCCGGTTGGGCACGATCGTCCAGAAGATGTAGCTGGTCGCGAACCAGGCGAGCAGGACCCAGCCCTGCTCGCGGCTGCGGCGGTACTGGGGGGCGAGCAGGCCGATCGTGCCGAGGAGCCAGACGAGCGGCCCGATGTGGTTGGAGGCCTGGCTGGCGTAGACCATCCAGGCTCCCGGGGTCCACACCGGGATCGCGAAGTCGGCGGACGCCTGCACGAGCCGCGAGGGAAGAAGCGCGATATGGGCCGAATACCACGGAACGATGAGGGCCGCCGACAGCGCCGCCGCGCAGAGCATGATGAGCGCGGTGCGCCGGTCGCGCAGCGCGCGCAGCGCGATGAAATAGGCGGGGAGCATATAGCTGAAGAACGACCACTTGTGCAGCATGCCCGCCGCGTGAAGGACGCCGAACAGCAGCGCGGGAATCCAGCGCGTGAATTCGTCGGAGGCGAGCAGGGCCCAATAGGCCGCGGCGGCGAGCGCCACCATCGGCAGATCGACGAGCTGGGTCGTCAGCAGGTCCTGGATCGCGGGCGACGCGACGAAGAGGATGACGGCGGCGAGCGCGGTCTCGTCCGGACGAAAGCGCCAGGCGATACCGAAGATCGAGACGGAGAGGAGCGCCAGGTAGAACCAGTTGACCCAGAGGGCGGCGTTGGCCGGGTTCGCGGAGTCGTAGGCGCGCATGAGGAGAAGGTGGTAGGCGGGCGGGAAGGGCGGCATCCCCGGCTTCGGCGCCAGGAACCAGGCGTCGGCCAGACGGCCCTCCTTGAGTGCCTCGCGATAGTCGAGGGCGATCTCCAGGTGGATCGCCTGGTCCCAGGCCGGGGGACGCGTGTCGGTGCGGATAAAGGAGCGCAGGAGGAGGGCTTCGGCCGCCAGGAAAAAAACCAGCCCCAGGACGCTGAAAACGAGGATCTTGCGGTTGGCCGTCTGGGACGGCGGAACGTAAAGGTTCGAAGCCATAGAAGAGCGTGTTTATCATACGCAATTTTGCGCAAGCCCGACACCTGATTGATCTATTTTTGTAGAATCCGGCCTCATGCGAGCGGTCATTCTTATTGGAGGAATGGGCACCCGGCTGCGTCCCTTCACTTTGGAGACGCCCAAGCCGCTTTTGCCCGTCATGAACCGCCCTTTCCTTGAATACCAGTTCCAGATTCTGAGCCGCCACGGGATTCGCGAGGTGGTGCTGTGCACCTCCTACCGGGCCGAGACCTTCCGCCGCGCGTTCGGCGACGGACGGCGCCTGGGCCTCAAGATCTCCTACGTGCGCGAGCGGCTCCCCCTCGGCACGGGCGGCGCGATCAAGAACGCGGAGCCTCTGCTCAACGGCACGACGCTCGTGCTCAACGGCGACGTGCTCAACGCCTTCGACCTCGGGGCTTTTCTGCGCTTCCACCGCGCCCGGCGCGCGGAGATATCGATCGCGCTCACCCGGGTGAAGGATCCGACGCGCTACGGCCTGGTGATCACCGACGACAAGGGCATGGTCCGCCGCTTCCTCGAGAAGCCTTCCTGGGACGAGGTGACGACCAACTCGATCAACGCCGGCGCCTACCTGTTCGAGCCGTCGGTGTTCGAGCACCTCCCGCTGGGCAAGCCATACTCGCTCGAGCGCGGCCTTTTCCCCGAGCGCCTGGCGGCGGGCGCGCGCATCGCCGGCTACGTGGCACCCGGGTACTGGATCGACATCGGCTCGGTGAAAGCCTACCTTCAGGTGCACCTGGATTTGATTCAGGGCCGGGCCCCCTTCAAGCCCGGGCCCGGCGCCCGGCTCCTCAAGAACGCCGACGGCGCGCGCGTCACGGCGGGGCCGGGAACCAAGGTCGCGCCTTTCGCGCGCTTCTCCGGCGCGGTGAGCCTCGGCGCGAGGGTCGCGATCGGCCGCGGCGCCCAGCTGACCGATTGCGTCGTGCTCGACGGGGCGGTGATCGGCGACGGCGCTCGCCTGGATCGCTGCGTCATCGGGCCGAAGGCGCGCGTCGGCACCCACGCGGTGCTCGGGCCCGGAACGGCCCTCGCGGGCGGATCCTCGGTCGGGGACTACAGCCTATTATGACCGATCCTATGCGAGGAAATGGTCGCATCGATCGCCGTGGGACGCGACCGTGAAATTGGGCCGCATCGAGCGGGTGTGCAAGCCGTGGGGCCACGAGATGATCTTCGCCCGCACCCGGAAATACGTCGGCAAGATCCTCGTCATCAACAAGGGCCACCGCCTGAGCCTCCAGCTGCACCGCCGCAAGCACGAGACCTTGATCGTGCAGCGCGGGCGCCTGAAGCTCACGCTGGGAAAACGGACCCGGACCGTCGGGCCCGGGACCGCTTTCGAGGTTCCGCCGAGGACGATCCATCGTTTTGAAGCGCCGCAAGGGCGCGTGACCCTCATCGAGGTGTCCACGCCGGAACTGTGGGACGTCGTGCGCCTGCAGGACGATTACGGACGGAGAGGAAAATAACATGGCGGATCCCATCAAGTTCGGCACCGACGGCTGGCGCGGCGTGATCGCCCGGGACTTCACCTTCCAGAATTGCCGGCGCGTCGCTCAGGCGATCGCCGACTACGTCAAGGAAGAGAGGATCAAGGACAAGAAGGGCCCCCTCTCCGGCCCCATGGTCATCGGCTACGACAAGCGCTTCCAGTCCGACGCCTTCGCGCGCGAGATCGCCAAGGTCCTCGAGGCCAACCAGATGCAGCCCATCCTGATGGCCGAGGCGCTGCCCACGCCCGCCGTCAGCTACATGACCAAGAAGCTCGGCGGCGTCGGCGTCATGGTGACCGCCAGCCACAACCCGCCGGCGTACAACGGCGTCAAGATCAAGATCGACGGCCGCGCCGCTCTCGATCCCGTCACAAGGGGCGTCGAGTCCTGGGTCGACCGCACCGCGCCGACCCGCGCGGCGGAGATCAAGACCAAATCCTTCCGCGACGTGTACCTGCAGTACCTCAAGGCGCGCGCCGACCTGCCCAAGATCAAGGCGAAGATCAAGAAGCCCATCGTCATCGACTACATGCACGGCGCCGGCTCCGGCTTGATGGCCGACGTGATCGGCCCCAAGAACCTCATCGAGATCCGCGGCAAGCACGACCCGCTGTTCGGCGGCGTCCACCCGGAGCCCATCGAGCAATACCTTTCCGCCCTCTCCGAAGCGGTGAAGAAAAACAAGGCGTCCGTGGGGCTCGCGCTCGACGGCGACGCCGACCGCTTCGGCCTCGTCGACGAGAACGGCAAGTACCTGACGCCCTGCCAGGTCTTCCCGATGATCGTCCTCTACCTGACCGAAAAGAAGAAGTACTCCAAGAAGATCGTGCAGTCTGTTTCGCTCGGCTACCTCGCCGAGCGCATCGCCAAGGAAAAGAACATCCCCTTCGAGCAGCTTCCCGTCGGCTTCAAGCACGTCGCCGAACGCATCGCGACGGGGGAGGCCGACATCGCCGGCGAGGAGTCGGGCGGCTACGCCTGGGCGACCAAGGGCGGCATCGCCGAGCGCGACGGGATGCTCACCGCCCTGCTGATGCTCGAGATGATGGCCGTCACCGGCAAGACGCCCTCGCAGCTCTGGAAGGAGGTCGAGACCCGCTTCGGCGCCTCCCACTACAAGCGCATCGACTACCGCATCCACAAGGCCGTCGCCGACAAGGCCCTCTGGACGCAGAAGCTCATCAAGAAGCTGCCCAAGAAGCTGATGGGCACCGCCATCAAGGAGCTCATCTCCATCGACGGCCTCAAGATCGTCCTCGAGGACGGCCACTGGCTGCTGATGCGCCCGTCGGGCACCGAGCCGCTCATGCGCGTCTACGCCGAGAGCGACAAGGCAGAGAGGACCCAGGGCCTCCTCGACATGGCCAAGAAGTGGGTCGCGCCCAACCTCAACGCATAGGACGACCATGTTCCCCAAAAAAGCGATGCTGCTGGCGGCCGGCGCGGGGACGCGCCTGCGCCCCCTGACCTACGAGACGCCTAAGCCCATGGTGCCGGTCGTCAACCGGCCCGTGATCCATCACGTCCTCGACAACCTGCTCAAGCACGGCGTCGAGGAGGTCATGATCAACCTGCACATGCATCCCGAGCAGGTGCGGGGCTACTGCGGAGATGGCTCGCGCTGGAGCCTCAAGATCCACTACTCGTACGAGCCGAAGCTGATGGGCACGGCGGGCTCGATCAAGAAGGTCGAGAGCTTCTTCAAGGACGGCCCGTTCTTCGTCATGTCGGGCGACGGGCTCTCCGACATCGACCTCACCGCGATGTGGCAGTTCCACCGCAAGCGAGGATCTGTCGCGACGATGGCGACCAAGCGCATCGAGGCTCGCTTCGAGTACGGCGTGACGCTGACCGACGGGGGCCAGAAGATCAAGGGCTTCATGGAAAAGCCGTCCTGGGGCGACGTCTTCTCCAACAAGGTCAACACCGGCATCTACCTCTTCGAGCCCGAGATCCTCCGGATGATGCCCAAGGGCAAGCCCTACGATTTCGGCCACGACCTTTGGCCCAAGCTGCTCAAGCTCAAGAAGCCGATCTACGCCTACGAGACCGACGCCTACTGGTGCGACGTCGGAAACCTCGCCGAGTACCGTCGCGCCCAGGCCGACTGCCTCGAGCGCAAGGCCAAGATCAACATCCCCGGCGTCGAGGTCCGCAAGGGCGTCTGGGTCCAGGAAGGCACGGTCGTCGACCCCAAGGCCAAGCTCATCGCTCCCGTCGTCATCGGCAAGGGCTGCCGCATCGCGGCCGACGCCAAGATCGGGCCCGGCACGGTCATCGGCGATCGCGCGCAGATCGGGGCGGGAGCCCACCTCGATACCTGCCTGCTCTTCGACAACGTCACCGTCGGCGAGAAGGTGCGCCTGACCAACTGCATCATCGGCCCCAACGGCCAGGTCAAAGAGAACATCTCCGTCTTCGAGGCGGCCGTCCTCAATATCCGGTCTTAACGCCATGAGCCGCGCGATCTTTCTCGCGCTGCTGGCCTGCGCCGCCTGCTCGGAGCCCCTGCCGCCCGGCGTCGAGAAGCTCGCCTCCGGCGCGCAGGGGTTCTTCTGGAGCCCCTCGTCGCGGCGCCTGGCCTTCGTCGACGGGCGCTTCCCCGACCGGACGTATCTGGTCGTCGCCGGCCCCGGAGCACGGACGCGCCGACGCCTCAAAGGCTTCGTGCTTGGAGACCGCCTCGCGCTGTCGCGCGACGGCCGGCGGGTCCTGCTCGAGGCGGGCAAGGTCGGCGCGGCCTCGCGCAGCGAGCCCTCGGAGCGGGTACTCCTCGTCGTCGACGTCGACGAGGGCCGCATCCTGGTCGAGCAACCGGTCGACGGCGCCGTGACGCTCGGCCACCCCGCCTGGTCGCCCGATCCGGTCGCCGTCTGGAACGGCGAGAAGGGCCTCGTGTGGCGGGCCTTCGGGCGCGGCGCCTCCGGCGGCTTGCTCGAAGGCCCGGAAGCCTGGCGGGGTCTTTTGTTCGAAGAGCCTTATCTTCTCGTCTCCGAACGGCAGACCGAACGGCCGCGCATGGCCGTCTACGACCTGCGCGACGGCCGCCGGTCCGCCGAGTGGCGAGTGGCTCTGACCGGCGTGCCGCTGGCGCTGCGCCCCGACGGAACCGCGCTGTCGGCGCGCTGGATGTCGGAGACCGGCACCTTCGTCCTGGAATCGGGCGACCCCAAGACGGGACGGCGGTCGCCCCTTCTCGAGGCGGACGGCGAGATCGAAACCGCATTCGAGACCGGCCGCGGCCTTTACGCCGTCGCCAAGGACCCCTCCCGGCGAAACAACACCGGGAAGGCCTTCCTCGCCCCTAGGGCCCTGCTGGTGTTGGAAAAATCCGGGCGCCGCTGGAGCGTTCCCTGGACGTCCCATGAGGGCAGGCTTCTCGGGGAGGACCCCGCGAACGGACGCCTGCTGTTCGCCGTCACCGACCGGGACAAGCCCGGCGCCTGGGCGATCGATCCGACCCGTGAGGCGCTCACCGCCGCCGGGGCCGCCATCGACAAGGCGCGCTAGCCGGCCCACCCCGCCGAACCGAAACCCGCCACGACGTAGGCGTCCTCAGGCTCGAGGCGCCACAGGGAGAAATCACCGAACGAGGACCAGGCCTTGGCAGCGGGATGCCGCGCCACATAGGCGGCGCGGGCGGCATCGGCCTGCTCGCCGGAGAGCTTCGAGACCCGTCCCACGACGGTGACCCGCGCGGAGGCCTGGACGTCCCCCTCCGCCACCATCAGGGACGCGCGCGGGTCCGCGGCGAGGTTGCGCGCGTGCACGGCCAGCCCGCTGAGCAGGAACAGCGGCCGCCCATGCCCGTCGAGCGCGTAAAGAGCCAGGGACGCGAAGGGAAACCCCGGCCTTTCGACCGAGTGCGTCGAGAGCGCTCCCGAGCGCCCGGCCTTCAGGAGCTCCTTGCCCCGCGCGGCGAGTTCATCCACGGCGCAAGGTTAGCAAAATCCGGCTCGCGGTCGGCCCTGATTCCCGACGTAAAATTTGTATAATCCGCATGACGGCCGTCGGCGGTCACCGCCCAAAGCACGGCCCGGAGGCTCAAAGCTTATGCAGCGCAAGGGTAAATACTTCTTCAATTCCGAGTCCGTGAGCGAGGGCCATCCCGACAAGGTCTGCGACCAGATCTCCGACGCCGTGCTCGACGCCGTGTTCACGATCGACCCCATGAGCCGCGTCGCCTGCGAGACCTTCGTCGCCCGCGGCCTCGTCATCGTCGGCGGCGAGATCACCACGAAGGCCATGCTCGACATCGACCAGATCGTGCGCGACGTCGTCAAGGACATCGGCTACACCCGCCCCGAGTACGCCTTCGACTCCAACTCCTGCGCCATCCTCAACGCGATCGGCCGCCAGTCCCCCGACATCTCCCAGGGCGTCGACACCGGCGGCGCCGGCGACCAGGGCATCATGTTCGGCTACGCCTGCCGCGAGACCGACGAGCTCATGCCCCTTCCCATCATGCTCGCCCACAAGCTCGTCAAGCGCTTGGCCGAGGTCCGCAAGTCCGGCCAGCTCTCCTACCTCGGCCCCGACGGCAAGTCGCAGGTCTCGGTGGAGTACCTCGACGGCCGCCCCGTCCGCGTCGACACCGTCGTCGTCTCGACCCAGCACGGGCCCGAGATCCTCGACAAGACCGGCAACCAGATCACCGAGAAGGCCCGCAAGGAGATCATCGACGTCGTCATCCGCCCCGTCCTGGGCAAGCGCCTCATCGACGACAAGACGCGGTTCCTGATCAACCCCACCGGCAAGTTCGTCGTCGGCGGCCCCGCCTCCGACACCGGCCTGACCGGCCGCAAGATCATCGTCGACACCTACGGCGGCCGCGCCCCGCACGGCGGCGGCGCGTTCTCCGGCAAGGACCCGACGAAGGTCGACCGTTCGGCCTGCTACATGGCGCGCTACATCGCCAAGAACGTCGTGGCCGCCGGCCTCGCCGAGGAGTGCACGGTCCAGCTCGCCTACGCGATCGGCGTCGCCGAGCCCGTCGGCGTTTATTTCGACACCCACGGCACCGGCGCCGCCGATGAGCTCGTCATCGAGGCGGCCGTGCGCAAGCTGTTCCCGCTGACGCCGAAGGGCATCATCGACACGCTCAAGCTGCGCCGCCCGATCTACCGCCAGACCGCCGCCTACGGCCACTTCGGCCGCACGGAGAAGGGGTTCACGTGGGAGCTGACCGACAAAGCGGTCGCCCTGCGCGAGGAAGTCCTCGGCAAGGGCGCGAAGGCCAAGAAAGCCCTCGCCGTCGCTTAAAAAGACTCCGCTTAAAGAGGGCCCGCGCCGGTTCACCGGCGCGGGCTTCTCTTTTGTAGAATGGGGCCATGAACAAGACCATCGCCACCGCCGCCGAGGCGGTTTCGCGCGTCAAGGACGGCGCGACCATCCTGCTCGGGGGCTTCGGCGTCTGCGGCCTCGCCGAGAATCTCATTCCCGCCTTGCTCGACGGCGGCGCCAAGAATCTCACCTTGGTCTCCAATAACGCAGGTCTCGACGACTTCGGCATCGGCACGTTGCTGCGCGCCGGCCTCGTGCGCAAGATGATCATGTCCTACGGCGGCGAGTGCAAGGCCTTCGAGGAGATGACGCTCACCAAGCAGATCGAGGTCGAGTGGAACCCTCAAGGGACCCTGGCGGAGCGCCTGCGCGCCGGCGGCGCCGGCATCGGCGGCTTCTTCACCCCGACCGGCTACGGCACGCCCGTCGCCGAGGGCAAGGAGACCCGCCAGATCGACGGTCGCTGGATGGTGTTCGAGAAGCCCCTCAAGGGCGACTTCGCCTTCATCAAGGCTTATAAGGGCGACGTGCTCGGCAACCTCGAGTACCGCAAGACCGCCCGCAACTTCAACCAGGTCATGGCCACCGCCGCCGATTATGTCGTCGCCGAGGTCGAGCATCTCACCGACATCGGCGGCCTGCACCCCGAGCACATCCACACGCCCGGCATCTACGTCGACGCGGTCCTCCGGGGCCTGTCGTACAAGAAGCCGATCGAGAAACTGACCATAAGGAAGGCCGCCGCCCATGTCTGATCCCAAGGACTCCCGCGTCGTCATCGCCCGCCAGGCCGCCTCTTTGCTCGAGGACGGCTCCTACGTCAACCTCGGGATCGGCATCCCGACGCTCATCCCGAGCTTCCTTAAGCCCGGCGTCGAGGTCACCTTACACACCGAGAACGGCATGCTCGGCTACGGCCCCTACCCGCACGAGGGCGAGCAGGACCCCGACCTGATCAACGCCGGCAAGGAGACCGTCACCGAGCTCCCCGGCTGCTCCTACTTCGGCTCGCACGACTCCTTCGCGATCGTCCGCGGCGGGCACCTCGACGCGACCGTGCTCGGCGCGATGGAAGTCGCCGAGAACGGGGACCTCGCCAACTGGATGATCCCGGGCAAGAAGGTCAAGGGCATGGGCGGGGCCATGGACATGGTCGCGGGTGCTAAGCGCGTCATCGTCGCGATGGAGCACGCGACCAAGGACGGCAAGCCCAAGATCCTCAAGAGCTGCACCTTGCCCTTGACCGGCAAGGCAGTGGTCAACACCATCGTCACCGAGCTCGCGACCTTCGACCTGACCAAGGACGGCCTCGTGATGACGGCGATCTCGCCGGACACCTCCGTCGACGCCGTCAAGGCGTTGACGGGCGCGCCGTTCAAAACCGCCTCCGACCTCAAAACCTACGCCCTCTAAAGGAACATCCTGACCGCCCCCGGGTCTTATCAACCGATGCCGGAGTCTCAGTTCCTCGAAGAACATAGCCAGCTCGTGTTCAACGTGGCGCTGCGGCTCACGGGCAACCGCTCCGACGCGGAGGATCTGGCGCAGGACGCTCTGATCCGCGCCCTGCGGGCCCTCCCCAAATTCCGGGGCGACAGCAAGCTGTCGACGTGGGTGTACACCATCACGGTCAACACCTGGAAGAACCGGGTGAGGGCCGAGAAGAGCCGGGGATTCTGGAAGACGATCTCGTTCGGGGCGTTCGGGAACAAGGAAGACGACGAGCCGGTGTACGAGCCGAAAGGCGACGACGCCCCGCTCGATTCGGAACTCGAAAAGGAGGGCACGAACGCCGTGGTGCAAAAAGCCTTGCTGCAGCTCGACGCGGACGACCGGGCCATCGTCGTCCTGCGCGAGATCGAGGACCGTTCTTACGCCGAGATCGGCGAGGTCCTCGGCCTCGCGGAGGGCACCGTCAAGTCGCGCCTGTTCCGCGCCCGCGCCAAGCTAAAGATTCTGCTCGACAAGGCACCCGCATGAACGACGACATCCGCGAAAAGCTGTCCGCCTATCTCGACGGCGCGCTCTCCGACTTGGAGCGCAAGACCCTCGAGGGGGAACTGTCGCGCTCGGAGGAGATGCGCCTAGAGCTCGAGGCCCTGCGCGCCGTCTCCGCGGCGGTCAAGGGCCTGCCCAAGGAGCCCCTTCCCGTCGGCTTCGCCGCGCGCCTCGACGCCCGCCGCGCCCGCGAAGGCGCCCCCGAGCGCGAATACTTCATCCTCCCGCCCGCCTACCGCCCGCTGGCCTTCGCGCTGTCGACCGCGGTCGTCGCCCTCGTCGTCTGGGACCGGACCGTGACCAAGCCGGACGTCATGGCGCCGCGCGCGGGCTGGGACAGCGAGGTCGTCTCCGTGAAGAGCGCCGCCGACGCGCCTCCCTCGATCGACGTCACCGGCGCGGTCTCCGCCGAGAACGCGGGGCAGCCCCAGGAGCTCGCGGCGAAGAAGGAGGAGGCCGCCATGCCCTCCACCCTCGGAAAGCAGCTCAGCGCCCCGGGCAAGCCCCTCGAGATCGCCGAAGACCGGGCGCCTTCGGCTCCCGCGGCCGCTCCCTCCCGCCTCATCCCCGACGGGGCGCTCTCGAAGGAGCAATCCGACGTCCTGGACAATCTCCCCGACGCCACGGGCGCGGGCGGCGGCGCGATGATCGCCCGCAACGAGGAGGAGCGCTCCGCCATCAACGAGCGGCTCTACAAGGGCTTCGAGGAAGAAAAGAAGCGCATGGGCATCGCCAAGATCATGGAACGCGACGAAGAATCGGACAAGCTATCCACCGGCGGGCGCGAGTTCATGGCCCTGCAGGCCTCCCCCGAGGCGGCCCGAGTCGACGGCGGCCGCGCCTCCATCGGCTCCGTGCGGGGCGCCGCCCGGTCCAAGGCCGGCGCTCCGGCCGTCCCGGCCGTGAAAGCCCTCACGCTCAAGAGCCCCGAGGCGCTCGCGGCCGCCTGGGCCGGCGCCGGTCTGGCGGGCGACCCTCCCGCGGTGAATTTCCCCGAGCAGATGGCGGTCTTCCTCGCCGGGCCCGAGGGCTGCGGCATCGTCTCGGTCCGCAGCCGCAAGAACACCCTCCTGGTCCTTTATAAGAGCGAGGGCTTCGACGAGCCCGCCGCGCGCGTGCGGGCCGTGGCGCTGTCCTCCAAGCCCGTCCTCCTCAAGCTCGCCGAATAGCACCCCGGGAACCTTTTCATGAGGCCGGGGGTCGTACTCCCCGATACGGAGGAGCTCACATGAAACGCCACGCCCTGTCCGCCCTGCTCGTTCTCGTCCTCGCCGTGCCCGCCTCGTCCCAGCAGCTGCTCGCCTGGCCCATCGGCGCCGCCAATGCCGCCCTGCGCTCCTTCCTGCCGGGCATGCCCATGCCCCACCCGCTCCTGCCCGGGCCCCGTCCCCATCCGATGCCCATCCCCGGCCCGCGCCCCTCGCCGGTGCTTCCCCCCGAGGCCTCGCCGGTGACCATGGCCGCCTATCACGTCGAAGGCACGATCACCGACCAGGTCGCCGAGCTGTCCTACCGCATCGTCTTCCGCAACCCCACCGACCGCCGCCTCGAGGGCGTGCTGATGGTGCCCCTGCCCGCCGACGCCTCGCTCTCGGGGTTCTCCATGGTCATCGGAGGCAAGGAGACCAAGGGCGAACTGCTCGAGGCGGCTCAGGCGGCCTCTATCTATCAGAGCATCGTCAGCCGCGCCATCGACCCTGGGCTGCTCGAGCTCATCGGCGAGCGCATGTTCCGCGCGAAGGTGTTCCCCATCGAGCCCCGCGGCGAGATCGTCGCGACGCTCAAGATGACTCAGACTATGGCCAAGAACGGCGGCCTGGTCTCCCTGTCCGTGCCGATGCGCTCGGCGCGCTTCACCCAGGGCGAGGGCGGCAAGGCCTCGGCGCGCATCGCCGTGACCACGACGCGCCCGCTGCGCACCATCCTTTCCTCCAACGCCGAGACGCGCATCGTCCGCGAGGGCGAACACAAAGCCATGGTTTCCTTTGAAGAAGGCTCGGCGGGCCCGCAGGACCTGGCTCTCACCTTCTCCATGCGCGAGGACCCGCTCGCGGCCGGCGTGCTCGCCTACCGCGAGAGCGGCGAGGACGGCACCTTCCTGCTGACCTTGTCGCCCAAGATCGAGGCCGAGGCCAAGGCCGCGCCGAAGGCCGTCGTGTTCGTCGTGGACCGCTCCGGCTCGATGACCGAGGGCGGCAAGATGGATCAGGCCAAGAAGGCGCTGGCTTGGTGCGTCGACCGCCTCAATCCTCAGGACCGCTTCGGCGTCGTGGACTTCGCGACCGACTGGAACGCGCTCGACGAGGGCGCCCTGCTCGCGGCGACGCCGGAGAACAAGGCCCGCGCCAAGCGCTACATCGAGCGCATCGAGGCCGCCGGCGGCACCAACATCGAGGCCGGCCTCGACCGGGGGCTCAAGCTCCTCAATATGGCGGGCGGGCTCACGCCGATGCTGTTCTTCCTGACCGACGGCGTGCCGACGATCGGCCAGACCGACCCCGGCGCCTTGCTGCGCAAGGCCGCCGCGGACAACGCGTCTTTGCGCGCCCGCGTCTTCTCCTTCGGCGTCGGCTCGGACGTGAACACCTTGCTCCTCGACAAATTGGCCGAGGCCGGCCGCGGGGCTCGCGACTACGTCGCTCCCAATGAAGACATCGAAGCCAAGGTCTCTTCCCTCTACCAGAAGGTCTCCCGCCCGGCGCTGACCGACGTGAAGATCGAATGGCAGGGCCTGGAAATCGATCAAGTCTTTCCGAGACCGGTCCCCGACCTCTTTCACGGCGGCGAGCTGGCGGTGTACGGCCGCTTTCGCGCCGGCGGCAAAGGGACCGTCGTGGTGACGGGCACGGCCAACGGCAAGGCCATGCGCTTCGAGTTCCCCGTGGACCTGCCCGCCGAGGCTTCGCGCCACGCCTTCCTGCCCCGTCTGTGGGCGTCGCAGAAGATCGGCCATGAGCTCGATATGATCCGCCTCTCGGGGCGCCCGGCCGACCCGGAGGTCGTCTCCTCCATCGTGCGCCTGGCCAAGAAGCACGGCATCGTGACGCCATACACCTCGTTCCTCGTCACCGAGGAAGGCACGGACATGCGCTTAGCCGAACGCGAGGGGCGGCGGCGCTTCGACAGGATGTCGGCCAACGCGGCGCGCAGCGGCTTCTCCGGCGGCGCGGGAGCGGCGGCCGAGGCGCAGTCCGACTCGATGGTGTTCGGCTCGATGAAGGGTGCGGCCTCCTCCGTCGCCTCGGTGCGCGGGGCCGCCCCGGCGGCTCCCGGGGTGATGCTGGCCAAGCTCGAGAGGGACGCCCGCGCGGAGAACAAGAGCAAGGGCTTCGCCTCGGTGGAGATCCGCACGATCGGCGGCAAGACCTTCTACAAGCGCGGCGAAACCTGGGTGGACGCGGACGCCGAGGCGCCGGAGGCCGCGTCGCGGCGCACGGTGACGGTGGCGGCGCGCAGCGCCGCGTATTTCGACCTGCTGTCCAAGGACCCCGGCCTCGCGCGCTACTTAGCACTCGGCTCCGAGGTGACGGTGCTGCATCGCGGGATCGTCTACAAGGTCAGCGCGGAATAAACCGCGGCTTCATGGCCGGACGGGGCATGTTTATCTTAAGATAAACATGCCCTACGTCTTTCCATGTCCGAGGTATAACCAACATGCCGCCCAAGACCACGAAGCGCGCGCGCAAGCCCCCGACGGACACGGCCGCCACCGGCACCTACCGCTACGACAAGGAGACCGGCGAGATCGTCCGCGTCAGCGACCGCGTGCCCAAGGTCTCCTCGAAAGGCAAGAGCGCTTCCCCCGAACTCCCCTGCGGTCGCCGCGGCCCTTGCGGCGGCGGCAGCTGCCCGTCCTGATCGCCCCGAATCTCCTGAGAGGTCACCCCATGCCCATCCCCGAATTGAAGTGCGTCATCTGCGGCAACGACAAGCCTGACACCACCTTCGTCAGGCTCATCGTCAAAGGCGCGGACGCCGTCGCCTGCGGCGGCTGCATGCCCGTCGTCATCCACGGCCCCCGGGGCCACAAGCACTAGAAATGGCCCGGGTCGACCCGCACTCCTATTTCGACGACGCCCAGCCCCGGACCCGCAGCTGGCGCCTGCGCCTGCGGGCGGACTTCGAACGGAGGGTTCTCGGGGGCGAGGCGACCATGGTCTTCGACTCGCCCGCCAAGGGGACGCTCGACCTCGACACCAAGGGCCTGAGCGTCGAGCGCGCCGTCACCGACGCGGGCGCGCCGGTGCCCTTCGAACTCGGGCCCGAGGAGCCCATACTCGGCCGCCGCCTGCGCCTAAGCTTTCCCCCGGGCACCAAGTCGGTGACCTTGACCTACGAGACGAGCCCCGCGGCCGCCGGCCTGCAGTGGCTGTCGCCCGAGCAGACCGAAGGCAAGCGCCTCCCCTTCCTCTTTAGCCAGTGCCAGGCCATTCACGCCCGCAGCGTGCTGCCCTGCCAGGACAGCGCGATCGCGCGCGTGAGCTACGCGGCGGAAGTGAACGTCCCCGAGGGCCTCACCGCCGTGATGGGCGCCGGGCCCGAGGGCGACGCCCCGGCCGAGGCGGGCCGCCGTACGTTCAAGTTCCGCATGCCCCAGCCGATCCCGAGCTACCTGTTCGCGCTCGCCGTCGGCGAGCTCGAGGGACGCGATCTTTCGCATCGCTGCCGGGTCTGGGCCGAGCCCGCGACCATCGCCGCCGCCGCGTGGGAGTTCGCCGGCACCGAATCGATGATCGCGCGCGCCGAGGCCCTGTTCGGGCCCTACGACTGGGACCGCTACGACATGCTCGTTCTCCCCCCGTCATTCCCCTATGGAGGAATGGAGAACCCGCGCATGACCTTCCTGACGCCGACCGTGCTCGCCGGCGACCGCAGCCTCGTCGACGTCGTGGCCCACGAACTGGCCCACAGCTGGACCGGCAACCTGGTGTCCAACGCGACGGCCGAGCACTTCTGGCTCAACGAGGGCTTCACGGTCTGGGCCGAGAGGCGTATCCTGAAGGCCCTGCACGGCGAGGAGGCGGCCGCGCTGGCCTGGGGCATCGGCCAGCGGGAGCTCGAGGAGGCCCTCGAGCGTTTTCACGATAAGCCGGAGCTGACCCGCCTGCGCACGCGCCTCGAAGGCATCGACCCCGATGACGCCTTCAGCGTCGTGCCTTACGAGAAAGGAGCGCGCTTCGTCGTCGCCCTGGAACGGGCCGCCGGCGAGGAGGCGTTCGACCGGTTCGTGAAGTCCTACATGAAGGCCTTCCGCTTCCAGAGCGTCACCACCGAGCGGTTCTGCGCCTTCGTCGAATCGAGCTTCCCCGGCCTGCTGGCCCAGGTCGACGCCCCCGCCTGGCTCGACCAGCCCGGCCTGCCCGAAAGCGCGCCGCGCTTCGTGTCCGCCCGGCTCGAGGAGCTGACCGGGCTCGCGCGCTCGTGGAGGACGGCCCCGGCGACCGGGGACGCCGCGATGGCCAAGTGGCGGCCCGACGAGATCCTCGTTTTTCTTCAACAGCTGCCGCGAGAGCTCGGCCCGGAAGACTGCGCGCGGCTCGACGCCGCCCTGAGCCTCACCGGGCGGGGCAATTACGAGATCTTGACCGCCTGGCTATGCCTGGCCTCCGCCAACGGCTACGAACCCGCCTACGAACGCGCCCGCCTGCTCCTGATGCGCGTCGGGCGCATGAAGTACGTGCGGCCCCTCTATCAGGCGCTGGGCAAGACCCCCTCCGGCCGCGCGCTCGCCCGGCAGGTCTTCGCCGAGGCCGCACCGTCCTACCACGCCCTGACCCGCCGGGCGGCGGGCGCCGTCATGGCGCAATACCCCGCTTAGGCGAACCCCGCCACACGTCCGTCCACAAACGGTTGCCCTGCCTCCATGGCCGGGCCCACGGGGCCGGGATATAATGCGCTTCGGCTGAAAATTTTCTGAGGAGGTAATGCAATGATCAAATTCGAAGGCTTGACCCGGAGCCGTATCGCGGGCCTGGGCTTCGCCGCGGTTCTGGCGTCCGCGGCCGGTATCGTTTACGCGCAAAGCAACGTCGAGACCGCGTCCGAGGCCGCCGTCGAGAGCGGGTCGGCTGAGATGGTCATTCAAAAATGGCCGAAGAGCGTCCAGACCGAGGCGAGGATGCTCATCGACCGCTACGGTCAGCCGGGCACGGTCGAGGAAAACCGGCTCGTCTGGGAGGATAACGGCCCCTGGAAGAGGACCGTCATGCACCGGGAGGGCATGACGCGCCCCATGATCGGAAAGAACCGGGATCACCTGGAGCAGGTCATCAGCCGGGAGGTTCCCGAGGACAAGGTCGCGGAGCTCGAGAAATTCGACAAGCGCATCAAGGTGGACCGGGCGGCGGGCGAGCTGTCCTCCCGGTCGGACAGCGAGCGCATGAACTTCCTGACCCTGAACCTGGCCGACGACATCGTGAAGGGTCAGCGAACCGCGGCGGACGCCCGCTCCTTCGCCAAGCAGGTGCAAGCGCTCGAGAAGGCCGGGAAGTCCTCGCCCTATCTGGACGGGCTGATCTTCACGATGCAGAACGGCGCTCAGCCGCCCATCGAGACCCCGGATATGGACATGACCCCGGACACCCGTCAGGATATGGAGCAGGAAAGCCGCTAGGCCTTCGTCCCGCCGGCGCTGGAGAATCCGCCTCCAGCGCCGGCCGGGGCGTATTTTTTTGCCAAATTCCGCCCAACAGTGCTAACCTTCGGTCATGATCAAGCCCCTCGCGTTCTTCCTCCTGGCCGCCGCGTTCCCCCTCGCCGCCCTCGCCGCGCCCTCTTTGCCCCGCGCGGACTTCAACCGCCTGGCCGCGCAGACGGGCGTGCCGCTATTCTGGCTGCCGGCGGAGCAGGCCACGACGACCTTGCGTCCGACCGATCTCGCGGGGGTCGGCGACGCCGAGGCGTTGGCCCGCTTCGTCGCGGACGGGAAGTTCACCGCCGAGTTCGAGCACGCCTACAAGTTCCTGGTGGAGGAGCGCCGCCGCGAGGCCGTGCGAAAGGAACTCGATCAGGGGCGTCCCAACCTCATTCTGAGCGACTTCCGCTCGGCGCCCGAATCCGAGCGCGAGCTCGTGCGCCGGATCGTCGCCGCCGGAAGGATCATCGACGAGCTCTATGCCGTTCAAAAGGGCGGGCGACGCTGGCTCGCCTCCCTGATTCCCGGAGACGCGGCGTCGCTGGCGCTATACGAGCGCAACCACGGGCCGTGGTGCGAGGCGCCCGCGACCCAAAGCGATCCCTTCTGCAGCGCCGTGCCTTCCTTCCCGGCGCGCAAGTCCGACGCCTATCCGGAGAAGCTCGCCCAGGACGGCGCGATGTGCGACGAGCTCAAGTCGCGCCGCGACGGCAAGGACCTGCTGAACCCGTTCACGGTCGTGCGCGAGAAAAACGGCAAGCTCGCCGCCGCGCCGTTGGTCGAGGCGTACGGGCCGCAGATGGCGCTCGTCGCCGCCGAGCTTCGCGGCGCGGCCGAGGCGCAGGGAGACGACGAAGCCGCCCTGAGGTCCTACCTTTTCGCCGCCGCCGACGGCTTCGAGACCGGGGACTGGGCTGAGGCGGACGAGGCCTGGTCGCGCATGAACGGCCGCAACAGCAAGTGGTACCTGCGCGTCGCCCCCGACGAGGTCGAGTTCGACCCGTGCCAGGAGAAGGCGGGCTTTCACGTCTCCTTCGCGCGCATCGACGCGGCCTCGCTGTCCTGGCAGGACAAGCTCACGCCCCTGCGCCAGGAGATGGAGGACGCGCTGGCCAAGCTCTCCGGCGGCGCTTACGAGGCCCGCTCGGTCGCCTTCGCCCTGCCCGATTTCATCGAGATCGTGCTCAACAGCGGCGACTCCAAGCCTCCGCTGGGCGCGACCGTCGGCCAGTCCCTGCCCAACTGGGGAAAAGTCGCCGAGGAGAACCGCCGGCGCACCGTGGTCATGACCAACCTGTTCGAGGACGCCGACTCCAAGAAGACGGCCCGCTTGAAGGCGGGCGAGATGCTCGATGCCAAGGCCTTGGAGAGCTATTCCTCCGACAAGGAGGCGGGGCTGATCGGGGTCATCCTCCACGAGGCGACCCACAACCTCGGGCCGCACAGCGACTCGCGCCTCAAAGGCAAGACCGCGGCCGAGATCTTCGGCGGGCGCCTGGAGGGCGTGCTCGAGGAGCTCAAGGCGCAGACCGGGGCGTTGTGGTATGTCGAGCTCCTGCGCCGCAAGGGACTGGTCTCCGACCGCCTCGCGCGCGAGATCTACACCCACGAGCTCGCCTGGTGCTTCGGCCACATCTCCAACGGCATGACCACCGACGGCGGCGCGCCCAAGCCTTACAGCCAGCTCGCCGCCGTGCAGATCGGAACCTTCGTCAAGGCCGGCGTGCTCGAATGGAAGGCGGGGCCCGACGGGATCGAGCGCTTCGCCGTCGATTACGCCAAGCTGCCGGCGGCGGTGGAGGGCCTGATGAAGAAGATCGTCCGCATCAAGGCCTCGGGAGACGTCGCGGGCGCCAAGGCGCTCGTGGGCGGGTTCGTCGACGGGACCGAC
The DNA here is from genome assembly GCA_030696455.1 of Elusimicrobiota bacterium. GTDB lineage: Bacteria > Elusimicrobiota > Elusimicrobia > UBA1565 > UBA9628 > GWA2-66-18. The sequence continues at coordinate 52,878 of JAUYSH010000074.1, read as the reverse complement.
GCGGCGTTGATGCGCCTCGACACGGTGCAGGCGCGCCTGCGCAAGTACCCCAAGGAAAGCTACTCCTACACCGCGCTGTACTGACGCTCAGAGCTCGTTGACGTCGATGCCGACGGGCACGCGCAAGGGGTTCGGGTCGTCGCCCTTGTAGTGCCAGCCGACGACCGTCTCGCCCGCGGGAACGACCGCGCCGTCGAAATATCGCTGAGAGCCGAGCAGGTCCTGGGCTTCCTTCGGAGCCCCCGACTCCTTCGACTGGAGGTAGCGCTCGACGACCGGGCTGTCCCGCTTGACGCCGAAGAAGAAGTAGCCGCCGGTCTTGCCCTGGCCGTTCTTGACCGAGGCCGGCTTGGACCCGTCGAGGACCTTCATCAGGACGAGCTCGTCCTCGGGATAGGGCGTGAGCAGGAAGCCCGCCTTGTTCGACATCAGTCCGAGGCTGTAGTCGTAGCCGAAGAAATTGGTGTCCTGGCCGAAGCTGAGGACCGGGAAGCCCAGGCGCCGGGCCAGCCCCATCGACTCGGCGAAGGTGCGCACCGAGGGGTTGACGTCCTTGAGCGCGGGACGGTAGGCCGCGTAGCCCAGCACGAACATCCCGCGCTCCGGCCAGGCCTTCATGATCACCCCGCCGACGATCTTCGTCGGGTCGACGGAGTCGTAGTAGAACAGGCCGTACCAACCCTCGAGCGTTCCCTTCTCGGCCTGCTTGCGCGCGAAATCGAGCGCCACGTTGCGCTTGCCGCCGGGCTTGCCGACCACTTCGTCCTCGTACACCGGATACCAGCGCTCGTAATCCTCGACCGTCAGCGGGACGATCCGGGTGGGGATGTTCGCGCTGGCGGCGAGCTGGTTCTCGAACTGGCGCACGCGCTGGGCCTTGCCCAAGGCGGTCTTGTGCTCCTCGAGGGTGCGCGTGGTCATCACCCAGCGCTGGTACTCGGATTTGAAGTGATAGCCGTCCTCTTCCTTGAAAGAGGCCAGCTCGGCGCGGGACGGAGCCTTGATGACGACGAGGTCGACCCCCAGGCGCCGGAGGGCGGCGTCGTAGGCGGGCTTGTAATCGCCGGAGGCGAAGTTCACGCGCTTCATGCCGCGAGGCGTGACCACCGAACGCTCGGCGACATACCCCTCGAGCTCGGACGGGGACATGGCCGGCGTTTCCCCCGGGCGGACCAAGGAGACGAGCGGCTTGCGCGTCCCGCCTTCACCGGCGGCGACGGGACCGGCCTCCGCGGCCCCGGGCTGGGCGCGGGTATTCTCGAAAAGGGAGTTGAGGCGCGAGGCGAGCCCTTCCACGGACGCGGGATTCTCAAAGTCGAGCTCCCGGCGGACGCCGGCCAGCTGCTCCTGGAGCGCGGGGCTGGCCGGGGCCTTCGCGGCGAAGCGGCTCGCGGACCGCGTCAGGCGCTCGTAGGCCTGCTCGCCGAGCGCGGCGCGGATATCCTCTTTATGCCGGGACAGGACCTGCGGCTGGGCGACGAGGGCGGCCACCAGGCGGGCGGCCTCGGGGCGCCAGAGATCGGCGGCGGGAGCGGGGGCGGCGACCGCGGCGGTCAGCGGCGAGAGGGATATGGTGGCCGCGGGCTGGCCGCTCAACGAGGCGACCTGCTGGACCTGGGCGAGGATCGACGCTTGGAAGGCCGGGGAGGCCTGGGCCATGCTGAGCGCCGAGGAAAGGGGAGCGCGGCCCACGACGCCCGCGGCGGACGGCACGGAGAGCAGGACGGCCAACGCGAACGCGGAGAGAGGGGTAGCCATGGCCATCATTATAGGGCAGGGCGGACCGCTCCGTCATGGGCACTTCGGCCCTCTATTGGATGGACAATGGGGGAAGCGCGAGGGCGGTCTTGCGGGCGGCGAGCGTCAGATCCCCGCGATGGCCGCGCACGCGCAACTCCCGGCCCGGAGGTTCGAACGCGAAGGCGAGGTAATAGCGCCCCGCCTGGAGCCCGTCGAACGCGAAGCGCCCGCGGGAATCCGGCTCCGTGGACGCCACCAGGGCGGCGGCGTCCAGCAGGTAGGGCGCGGCGGGGTCGGTTTTACGGTACAAAGCGATCCTCAGGGGCTTAAGGCCCTCGATCCTCCCCGAGAGGCGCCCCGGCCCCAGCGCGCCGCCCCCCGTCAGGTCGAGCAACCCCGCCGGTATGCCGCGCGGACCCTCGGCCCCGCGCCGCGCCCAGACCGCGGCCTGTGCCGCGTCGCCGAGGCGGGCATAGGCCACGGCGATGCGCGAGGCGCCCATCGGCCCGATGCGGTGCGCGGCCTCGTCGGCGAGCGCTCCCAAGGCCCCGAGCGCGCCGGGAGAGGGCGGCGCGACGGAGAGATGATCGAGCAGAAGCGCGCGCGAGAGGTCGTCCTGATATTTGACGCCGAGCATAAGGGCGCTGCGCAGCCCGGCGGGATCCATGAGCTTCGCCCGCCGCTCATACAGCGCGCGCAGCGACCCGAGCCGGCGCACCCCGGACTTCTCGACGTCCCGTTCGGCCGCCACCGGCAGATCGTACGCGGTCTGATCCGGCCGCCCCTCCGTCTCGGTCAGGACGACGAACAACCGGCGGGTCTCCGCGGAAGCGGCCACGGGCGACCACGCGCCGTAGAGAGAGACCGCCGCGAAGGCGGCCAAGGCGTTGGCCGCGGTCCACGCCGCCGCCGCCCGAAGCGGCGCCGGTCCGGGCGAAAGGCTCGCCAGCGAGGCGGTCATCGCGCAAAACAGGATCGCGGAGCAGACCAGAAGGTTCGCGACCGGCTCGAGGGCGTTCATCGAGCCGTAGGGGAACCAGACCTTCTGGGACACCTCGAACCAGATCACGAAGGACCACCGCGCCAACAGCAGGACGAGCGCGAGATGCAGGCCCCGCGCGAGGAATTCCCTCCCGGACCAGCGCCGTCCGCGGACCGCTGCGGCGAGCAGCCATACGAACCGCGCCAAGGAGCCGAGCAGGAGGAGGACGATGACCCCGGTGAAGGCCGCTCGCCGGCCGGGACGCGAGAGCGCCTCATGCGCGAGAGAAAACAAAGCCCAGCCGGCGCGGCGCGGCAGGATGAAGTCGAGCGTGATGGGCAGGCGGGAGGCGAAGAGCATCGCCGCCAGCGCCGCTCCGGCGCCGAGCGCGGGCGCCGCGCACCTCACCTTTTGCGTCCCTTGATGCGGAGCGCGGACGGCGGTTCGTCCGGGTCGACGGGCTTCGCCGATCTCTCCGGGGGACGCTCGGCCAGCACGATCGTCCGGGGGCTGTCCATGCCGTAGGCCGAGCCGTCGAAGGCGCCCCAGCTCTGGAGATAGTTCAGGCCGGCGCGCTCGAGCTGGGCCTTGAGCTCGGTCAGCGTGTAAACCCGCACGCTGATGAAGGAAGGGGTTCGCGTGCCGTCGGCGTCCACGATGACGCGGCGGTTGTCGAGGCGTCCGCGCTCGAAATCGAAGCCGATCTGATCGAGCACGACGGAGCTTTTGCGCTCCTCGCCCTGCTCCCAGTAATTCGGCTCGAAATGGCGCATCAGCCACTCCTTGCTGAGAGTGTCGAGCAGCAGCAGGCCGGAGGGCTTCAGCGCCTTGCGCGCGGCCTCGAGGCAGCGCAGGTCGTCGCGGTCGTTGGGCAGCTGGCCGAAGGCGCCGTCGAGGCTGACCACGGCGTCGATCTCGCTGCGGTAGGGGATCGCGCGCGTGTCCGCCTTCATGAAGTGGACGTTGAGCTTCTCCCCCTTGGCCGAGGCGCGCGCGACCGCGAGCGCGCGCTCGTCGGGATCGACTCCGAGGACGCGGTGGCCCCGGCGAGCGAGCTCGATCGTGCGCCGGCCCGATCCGCAGCCGAGGTCGAGGACGCGCGAGCGCGGCTCCAGGCGCATGAAGCGCTCCACGCCGTCGATCTGCGTCTTGACCTGGGAGTGGGGGCGCCGGGGGTCGTCTTCGAGGTGCATCCGCCACCAGGACAGCGCCTCTTTCTTGCTCACCCGCGGATTCTATAAATTTTAGGAGACCCCTATTTTTGATACGATGCCCGCCATGGAATTCAGGCTCGGCGTCGTCCAAAACTCCCCCAAGTTCCTCAAGGCGCCCCAGAACCTCAAGGCGTGCTTCGAGCTGATGGACCGCCAGGAGGCCGACCTCTGGGTCCTGCCCGAGTTCTTCGCCTCCGGCTACAATTTCAAGAACAAGAAGGAAGCGGCCAAGTGCGCCGAAACCGCGCGCGGACCCCTCGTGACCTTGCTGCGCGCCTACGCCGCGAGCCGCGACTGCGCGATCGTCGCCGGCTTCCCCGAGAAAGCCGGCTCGAAGCTGTTCAACTCGGCGGTCCTGGCGCAGGGCGGCAAGAGCCGCGTGTACCGCAAAACCCACCTTTTCGGCGGCGAGAAGAAGTTCTTCGCGCCCGGCGACACCGGCTTCTGGACGGAGAAGGTCAAGGGCGTGTCGGTCGGCGTGATGGTCTGCTTCGACTGGTTCTTCCCGGAAGCGGCCCGGACCTTGGCCCTCAAGGGGGCGGAGATCATCGCCCATCCCTCCAACCTGGTCCTCCCGTGGGCCCCCGAGGGCATGAAGATCCGCTCGCTCGAGAACCGGGTCTTTTCCGCGACCGCCAACCGGGTCGGCGTCGAGCGCGGCCTGCGCTATATCGGCCAGTCCCAGATGGTCTCCCCCAACGGAACCTTGCTCGTCCGTCTCGGGCCCGAGCAGCCGGCCGCCGCGGTGGTCACGATCGACGCCTGGACCGCCAAGAACAAGAAGGTCCATCCCGCCTGCGACCTGTTCGAGGACCGGCGGCCCCGGTACTATGGCCGCTAAATCCCCCAAGGTCGAGCGCCGCCTGGCGCCGCGCCCCTCGCGAGACTCCATCTCCGACGTCGCCGACCTGATGTTCCCGCCGGACGCCAACATGCACGGCACCGTCTTCGGCGGCAAGGTCCTGCAGATGGTGGACAAAGCCGCCTCGGTGTGCGCCATGCGTCACTCGCGCAAGCCCTGCGTGACCGTGGCCATGGAGCGAGTCGAGTTCCTGGTCCCCATCCACGTGGGCACCTTCCTCATCGCCAAGGCCCAGGTCAACCACACCGGCCGCAGCTCGATGGAGGTCGGCGTCGAGGTCTACGCCGAGGACATGCCCGGCGGCAACCGGGTCCACACCAACACCTGCCTCGTCACCATGGTCGCCGTGGACGAACACGGCCGCCCCGCCCCCATCCCGCCCCTGCTCGTCGAAACCCCGGACGAGAAGAAGCGCTGGGCGGCCGCCGAAGCTCGCCGCAAAGCCCGCTCCGGCTCGAAATAACCGGCTCTTGGACGTTTCCAGCGCCTCCGCGCGCCTACATGCGTCCATTAAGCGTTGTTTAGGCTCATTATGACGGCGCTTATAGGTCTTTTCTAGGCCCTACGGAGGGTGCCAAAATACCCCCCCCAATCAGTAACAAATGGTACTTGACGGACGAAAGGCTCGTGGTATAATTTTGGCGGTTCTCGCCGATTCGTCGTCGAGAAGGCCTCGCCGAGAGGCCCGCACAAGTCGCAATACGAGGTGTACAGCATGCAAGGTAAAGTGAAGTGGTTCAACGACCAGAAGGGCTTCGGGTTCATCACCCCCGACGACGGCAGCGCGGACGTGTTCGTGCATCACAGCGCGATCCAGTCCGACGGATTCCGCTCCTTGAGCGAGAACCAGGCCGTCCAGTACGATCTCCTTCAGACCGATAAGGGCCCGAAGGCCGCTGGCGTGGTCAAGCTCTGACCTAGAGCCCCCGCAGGTCAACCGCAGCCCCCCGGACCCTTAAAGAGGGCCGGGGGGCTCTCTTTTGGCGGGTGCGTTGCGACCAAACGGTCATGAAACGCTACCTGGATGAGCTTCTAGCCCGGCCGAAAGCCTTCTTTCCGCGGAATGCCTCGCCGTTGGCCCTGCTCCGGCCTACCCCAGGTCCGCGGGCAGCTGCGGGGCCTCGGGCTTTTCCTCGCCTTTGCGGACGCGGTCGATCTTGGCGACGGAGGCGTCGAGCCGCTTGAACGAGGTCTGCTCGATGTCGTGGTAGAGCTCGCCGACCTTCCCGACCTGCTCGCCGAGCTTGACGAACCGTGCCTTGAAGGTCTCGTAGGTGGCCGAAAAGTGGGAGATCAGCTTGAGGACCTCCTGGGTCGCCTGCGCGAAGTGGAAGTTGTCGAATGACTGGCGGATCACACCGAGCACGGCGTACAGGGTGAACGGCGAGCAGAGCACGACCTTCTGCGAGAGCGCCTCGTCCACCAGCCCGGGATAATTCTCCTGGATGAAGCCGTAGACCTGCTCGTTGGGGATGAACAGCAGGACGTAGTCGAGCGTGCCCTCCTCGACGCTGATGTAGCCGCGTCCCTGGAGCTCCTTGATCCGGTTCTTAACGTCGCGCTCGAAATCCTTCTTGAGCTTGGCGCGCTCCTCGTCTCCGGCGGCGTGCAGCATCTTGAGCCAGTTGTCGAGCGGGAACTTCACGTCCATGTTGAGCTTCTTGCCTTCGGGGAGCAGGAAGGTGAAATCGGGGCGAGTGGCGGCGGTGTCGAGGGCGCGGTTCTTGCGGTACTGAACCCCGTCCTGCAGGCCCGAGGCGCGCAGGATGTCGTCGGCCATGCGCTCGCCCCACTGACCGCGGGCGCGGGAGTTGTCCATCAGCGCGCGCAGGCCCTCGGTCGAGGAGGCGAGCTTGGCGGTCTGCTCGGTCGCGTCTTTGAGGCCCTTCTCCAGCGAGCCGTACTTGGTCGCCCGGTCAGCCTCGAACTTGCGGACGAGCTCTTCGTAGTTCTTCAGGCGCTCGGACAGCTTGTCCACCGTGTTCTCGACGGCGGCCTTCTTCTCGTCGAGCTCTCCCTTCTGCTTGACGCGCTCCGTCTCGAATTTCTGCTCGGCCAGCTCGAGAAGCGCGCGAAAGTCCTCGCGCATCTGCACGCGGCCGGCATCCTCGTTCTTGCGGGAAGAGAAGAAGACGAGATAACAGATGACGACGGCCACGGCCGCGCCCGAGACGACGGCCAGCAAAATCGTCAAAACGCTCATCGGCGGGACCTCGTCGTGATTATCCGCACCGCCTCGAGGTCGAGGCACTCGAGCTTGCAGGTGCGTCCCGTCTCGAGATACAGCTTCACCTTGGCGAGGCCGTCCTCCCAGGCGCGCGCGTAGGCATCGTAGAGCGCGTCGACCCGCGCGGCCGCCGCGAAGCCGGCGTGAAGCAAGGTCACCTCGCTCTTGCCTCCCCGGGCGGGCAGGATGAAGATCGAGGCGAGGGCGGGCACGCCCTTCTCGCCGCGCGCGGGCTTCCACAGCCAGGCGACCTTGCGCGCGGGCTCGAGATCCACGAAGACGCCCTCGCGTTCGCCGAAGCCGGGGCAGCGCGAGCCGCCCTTGGCCCGCGGGCGCGGCCAGATCATGCGCAGGCGACCCGCGTTGCGGGCATCGGTCTCGGCACCCTCCAGCCACCAGCGCGTCAGCTCGCGAGCGGAGGTCAGGCTGCGGTAGACCAGCTCCGGCTTGGCGCGGATCGTCGCGGTGAGGCGGATGTCGCGGGTGGAGAGGCGTGTCGTTTCGGCGGACGGCATCGTTTCAGTGTAGCAGAGGGCCCGCGAACAGGCCAGGGGTCGAGAGCCTTTAGGAGGCTCGGGGGCCGGGGACCCGGATCTTCGCGCCTCCGGGGCCGGCGGTGCGCGGCATGAAGGAGCCCATCAGCCCGGCGAATTTGTCCAGATGGTTCGGGTAGCCCCGCTCGGTGGCGGGGTAGGTCAGCACGTAAAATCCATCCTCGACGGGAACGACGACGTAGGCGTGCTTGCGCAGGACGTAGGGCTTGCCGGTCCCCGCTTGCTCGCTGATGCCCCACTTGTTGGCTTCCGGGGCGGGGGTCGCGGACTCGACGATGAAGCCGTTGCCCTTCAGCCCGGACTGCTTGAGCGTCACCTCGGGGAGGACTTCGACGGGCTCGTTCCTGGGGCCGGGCTTGTAGGAAAGCTGGCCGGGAAGCGTCATCAGCACGTATTCGGGGCCGTAAACCTGGCTCAAGGTCTGCTTGATGAAGTCGTCGGCCCCGGAGTACATCTCCAGGCGTCCGCCCGAAAGCCGGTGCGGGCGATAGCGGCGGTACCAGCGCACGCTGAGGCTCGGCGCGCCCAGGTAAAAATCGGGATCGAAAGGCCCGATGAACGTGGTCTGCGCGAAATCGTTGTCCTGCTGATCGGTCATCACCTGCCAGCCCCACGGCACGGAGGCGGTGTAGTCCTTATTGATCGACTCGTACACGGCGTACTTGGGGGGGTTGCAGCCGGCGGCCAACGCCAGAAGGAGGACCGCGGAGAGACGGCGAAGAAGCTTGTTTTTCATCCTTTCACGAAATTCGAGTATAACAGGACCGCGCCTGGTTGTCCAGTTCATTCCTCGGGCTCGACCGGCGCTGGAATCGCTTTGACCTGGTCCTCGGCCTCTCGGGCCGCGCCCTCGTTGCCGAGGGCTCGATGCACGGCGGCCAGGCGGGGCAGGATCTCGGCCTGCACCCGCGGCCGGCCAAGGCGCCGGGCCGACTCGAGAGCCCCGCGATATTCCTCGCGGGCCTCCTGGGCGCGTCCCCGGGCCTCGAGCGCGAAGGCGTAGGCGGCGCGCAGCTCCGGATCGCGCCTCAGACGCGGCCGCTCGCGCGCGAGCTGGAGATGGCGGTCGGCCTTGTCCTGCAGGCCGAGGCGGCCCAGGGCGTAGGCCTTCCATAGCAGCGCCTGCACGGAGTCCGGGGCCTGGACCAGCCACCGGTCGAGCTCCTCGAGGACCTTGCCGGCCTTGCGCTTGTCGGCGAGCAGCGCGTCGAGCTCGCCGGGCCACATGCGGTTGGGGGAGACGAGGCGCGGCTCGCGCGGCAAGACCAACGCGTTCTCTCCGACCTTCTTGAGATAAACCAGCGCCCGGTCGTCGGCGTAGCCCAGAACCCAATTCGGGTCCTCGTCGATGACGCGCGCGGGAGCGTCCGCGCGGTGATTGTGCAGCACCGCGTAGTCGAAACGGTAGACCATGTCGAGTTGACGAAACAGACGCGGCCAGGCGGCGGCCTCGCTCTTGAACGACGCGGGATACACGCCCGGGCGCAAGTCCACGAAGACGGAACGGCCGGTCAGGCCGATGAGCTCGGCGCCGGCGTCCGGCTCGTTGAACATGCGCCCGTGCACTCCGTTCGACTCCAGATAATGAGCGGCGCCCGCGAGCGCCGGAGCGCCGTAGCCCCGCTCGCGCGACAGCGGCTTGACGATGAAGTGCTGGTAGCCGGCGAGCAGGAAGCCGGCGAACACCGCCCAGCGCATCACGCGCGGCCAGGTGTCGGAACGGGGCTTGAGCCAATGTCCGAGCGCCAGGGCGATCACCGGGCAGGCCGCCAGGATCGCCAGCGGGCGCAGGCCCGGGAGGACCGTCGACAGCGCGATGATCGCCGCGGCGGCCACCGTGGTGACGAACTCCTGCTGCAACGTGTACCAGCACGAGACGAGGCCCGCGACCGCGAAGAGCGTATAAAGCGAGACCCAGTCCGCCGGCCAGCCGCCGGGGACGGCGATCGCGTCGGCGAACGTCCGGCCCAGGACCGCCCAGCCGAGCGGGTTCCAGGAGAGCGTCACGATGCAGGCCCCGAACGTCGCCCAGTAGCCGAGGCGCTCGCGCGCGGCCGTGCGCAGGGACGCCTTGAACACCTTGAGCCCGACAAGCCAAAGCGCGAGCAGCGCCGACGCGCCGTGCGTGTTCGCCCACAGCGCGGTGAGCGCCGCGGCGGCCGCGCCCTGCCACCATTGGAAGCGATGGCGCGGGCGCAGCAGGCGAATGAACAGCGAGAAGAACAAAAGATCGAAGATCGCCGGCGTCTCGACCAGGCCCGCCCAGCCCGCGCACGCGCCGAGCGCCAGCAGCGACGCCGCCGCCAGCGGACTGCCATGGTTGATCGGCAGGAGCAGCGCGAAGGCGGCGCCCGCGACGAGGCTCTTAAGGAACACCACGGCCTTCACGCCGCCGAGCGCGTCGAGCTTGGCCGCGACGGCGTCGAACAGCCAGGAGTCCGTCGTCCACGCCCCTCCCGAGGAGCCGTAGCTGAACGGATCCGTCATGGGGAGAGCGTGCTCGGCGAGCATCTTCGCGCCGGTCTTCAGGTGGATCCAGGTTTCGGGGGCGTGCACGGAGCGCCAGCCGAGCGCGAAGACGAACGCGAAGAGCAAGGTCTCGAGAGGCCAGTGGGGGTGGTGCGGCTTTTCGTGCGGGTGAGCGCCTTGCTTCATGACGCGGCTATCCTACAAAATCGGCTACAATGCGTTTCAGGGAGAAATACAATGGATTTCGAGCTCAGCGACGCGCAGAAGGACATCCGGGACACGGTCCGAAAATTCGCGGAGGCCAAGATCAAGCCCCTCGCTCACGACCTCGATGAGAAAGAGGAATTCTCGGTCGAGCTGACCCGTCAGCTCGGCGAGCTGGGCGTGTTCGGGCTCATCGTCCCTGAGGAGTTCGGCGGCTCCGGCCTCGATTACACCTCCTACTGCATCGCCGTCGAGGAGCTCGCGCGCGTCGACGGCTCCCAGGCCGCCACGGTCGCCGCCGGCGTTTCCCTCGGCGTGGCCCCCATCCTCTATTTCGGAACCGAAGAGCAGAAAAAAGAGTGGCTCCCCCGCCTCGCGGCGGGGGAGCTGTTGTTCGCCTTCGGTCTCACCGAACCCGATGCCGGCTCCGACTCGCGCGGCTCGCGCACGAAGGCGGTCAAGAACGCCGACGGCACGTGGACGATCGACGGCGCCAAGATCTTCATCACCAACGGCTCCAACGAGCTGACCGGCGGCGTGATCGTGCAGGCCGTCAGCGACCGCAACGCGGCCGGCGATCCCGAGTTCACATGCTTCATCGTGCCCAAGGGCACCCCCGGCTTCACCTCCAAGCGCATGCACAAGAAGCTGATGTGGCGCGCCAGCGACACCGCCGAGCTCTATTTCGACAAGGTCGTCGTGCCCGATTCCTCCATCCTGGGCAAGCGCGGCACCGGCTCGCGCCAGATGCTCAAGACCCTGGACTCCGGCCGCCTGTCCATCGCCGCGATGGGCCTCGGCTGCGCCCAGGGCGCCTACGAGGCCGCCCTGGCCTACGCGCAGAAGCGCGTCCAGTTCGGCAAGCCGCTCTCCCGCTTCCAAGCCATCGCCTTCAAGCTCGCCGACATGGCCATGAAGATCGAGCACGCCCGCGTCTTCCTGTATAAGGCGTGCTGGCTCAGAGATCAGAAAAAGCCGTTTGGGAAAGAATCGGCCATGGCGAAATTGTATTGCTCCGAGGTCGCCCAGTGGGTCGCCAACGAAGCCGTTCAGATCCACGGCGGCTATGGCCTGATGAAGGAATTCGACGTCGAGCGCTTCTACCGCGACCAGCGCCTGCTCCAGATCGGCGAGGGCACGTCGGAGATCCAGCGCCTCGTGATTTCCCGGGCGATCGGCTGTTGAACAAGGAGCTCATCGCGGCGTACGGCCTCGAGCCCCATCCCGAGGGCGGCTTCTACAAGGAAACCTACCGCAGCGCCGAGAAGATGACCACGCGCGGCGGCGTCAAGCGCCCGATCTCGACGGGCATATTGTTTCTTTTGCCCGAAGGGCAAAAGTCCCGCCTGCACCGCATCAAGTCCGACGAGCTCTGGCACTTCCACCTCGGCGGCCCCTTGCGCCTGACGCAGATCGCTCCGGAGGGCGCGGTCACCGAGGTCGTCCTCGGCCCGGACTTCAAGCAGGGCCACCGCCTTCAGCACGTCGTCCCCGCGCGCCACTGGTTCGGCGCCTTGCCCGAGCCCGGCTCGGGCTTCTGCTTCGTCGGCTGCACGGTCGCCCCCGGCTTCGACTTCGACGACTTCGATCTGGGTCCCCGCGCGACCTTGCTCGCGCGGTTTCCGGACGCGAAAGACATCATTCTCAAGCTCACCGATTAGACCGCGAAAGACCCGGTATCCCGCCCGCTCCAAGCGACAATTATTCCTAGGCCATCGGACCCGGTCAAAATAGGGCCCAATGCCGCCTTTCATAATCCGCCGGCATCCTTATAATGAGTTCATGAGGCTCATGCGACAGACGCTTGCTCTCCTTCTGTCCATATCGTTAGGCTCCTCACCCGCCCTCGCCCAAGTCCAATCCGTCCGCGTCTCGGTTCCCTCGTCCATCGGCGCATACAGCGCCGCAGGCGCAAGCTCCAACCCCTCGCTTCCCGGAACGCCGGTCTTCGGCACGATCCCCAATACGTTGCCGTTAACGTCGTTGTCGTTAACTCCTTCCCTTGCTTCGCCGTCCATCTCCCCCAACCTGACGCCGGTCTCTCTGGGAATCGCTCCAAACATTGCCGTTGCCGTCTCCCCGACCCCATCGGCCCTCAAGCCGTTTTCCGTTCAGGCCTCCAAATCAGCGGCCGCCCCGAAGCCCGTTCTCGCAACGGCCGCGGCGTTAGCTTCAGCCCAAGCCGCAGCCGCGAAAGCCGTTGAAGGTTTATCAAAGGCCTCCGGCGATTCGGCCAGCTCCAAAGCCTCGACCCAATTCTCCACGCTCGTCTCCGAGACCCTCGCCTCCCCGTCCCGCTCCGGCTCCTCCCTCGCTCCCCTCGGCGGCCGCATGGCCGCCCTCACGCCTTCCGGCCTCTCCTCGAAACTCCTCGGCACGGCCACGGAATCCGCTCCCTCCGTCGACGAGAAAGCCGCCCCCCCTTCCCCCAAAAAGTCCGGCATCACTTTGGTCTTCAAGGACCCCGAGCGCAACAAGTCCTTCTGGCGCTACGTCGCGGGCTACTCCATCTTCCTCTTCGGCTACCAGATGTACGTCGTCGGCCTCCCCTACCTGATCTCCGCGATCACCCGCAACTCCCTCACCGAGAACCACGACGCGCGCGCCGCCAACGAAGAGACCCTCAAGTCGATGATCCGCTCCAATCGCTCGCTGGCCCGCATCGCGCACTGGGTGGCGCAGGGCGTGAGCTACGCGACCATCCCCCTCTTCACGCGCGGCATCGCGGATGACGGTCCTAAAAAATGGCTCGTCCGCTCCATGATGGTCCGCGCCGCCACGCTCGCGGGCGTCGCCGGCCTGTTCTTCGCGACCGGCCTGCTCAGCGTCACCGGGGCGCTCTGGGTGTTCCTGGGCCTCGTCGCCCTGCAGTCCTTCTTCCAAGGCATCGCCGTGACCTTCGAGGGCGCGGCGACGACGCGCATCATGGGCGACTCGACCGTCACCAGCGAGGAGCGCACCAAGGCCAACTCGATCCTGACCTTCGTCGCCGCGCTGTTCGCGATCATCGCTCCCGTGATCGCGGGCCAGATCGCGCAGATCGGCCCGGTGATGGACAAGACCGGCGTCGGCGGCGCCGTGATCTACTCGATCTACGCCGGCGCCATCGCGTTGGCCGCTTTGGTGTACGCCTCGATCAAGATCATCGGCGGCCCCAAAAAGGCCGAGTCGGCCGGGAAGCCCGGCGAAGAAGCGGCGGCCCCCGCCTCGAAGGGGATCGGCGGCACGCTCAAGAGCCTCTGGTCGTCGATCAAGGACGGCACGAAGCTCGTCTTCAAGGACCGCTTCCTGCGCACGCTCCTGCTGATGTCGATGGTGACATCGCTGTTCTCGGACCCCCTCGTCTTCAACGTGCTCCCCGAGTATATCGAGGGCCTCGTGGCGAGCAACCCCGGCTCGATGGGCGCGATCATGAACGTGCCGGTTCTCGGGTGGTTCCTCAGGTCGCTGGCCGCGACGCCGATGGGAAATTTCGCGATGATGATGGTGATGGCGAGCGTCGGCTCCATCGTGGCCTCCCTGCTCATCAAGCCGCTGACGCGGCTGTTCCAGAAGTTCGGCTTCAAGACGGACGAGGCGCTGACGATCCCGTTTTTCATTCTGGCCGCGTTGGAGGCTCCGCTATTCCTGCTGATGATCAACACCCCGACCATGCTCGGCGCGGTGGCGCTGTACGGCCTGCAGGCGCTCTCCGTCGGCTTCGTCGGCATCGCGATCTCGGGCCTTTACCAGAAGACGCTCGGCCGCCACAAGGACGAGAACGTCAACAAGATCCTGGCCGCGCAGTCCCTTCTCGGCATCGCCGCCGCGATCCTCTCGACCTACGTCTACGGCTTCGTCCTCAAGGACATCTCGATCGCGACCTCGCTGACGATCGCCGCGATCGCGACCGGCGTGATGGGCCTGCTGCGCCTGGCCGCCCCCTTCCTGTCCTTCAGCAAGGAGTCCCGCAAGGCTCCCCCGCCGCCGGAGCCGCCCGCGCCGCCCGCGCACGCCAAGCCGAACGCCGGCGACCACCACGGGCCGAACTCGATCCTTTCCACCCACCTGTAATAGGCGGCCTCGCGGCCGATTTAACGCTGGCCTCGCGAGGGCGCGTTATTGTAAGACTATGGCGTGAGCGCGCTCCACCCGCCTATGCATAAACTCGAAGTCGACCGTCCCCAGCAGGACCAGACCGTGACCTCGGCGATCTACACGATCCGCGTCGACGCCCCGGAGACCCTCGCGTCGCTCGAGGTCTCCATCGATCGGGGCCCGTGGCACGCCTGCCGCCGCGCCTGCGGCTACTGGTGGTACGACTGGTCGGGCTACGGCAGCGGCGAGCACGTCGTCGTCGCGCGCGGCCAGAACCGAGACGGGTCCGCCATCGGCTCCACTCCAAGGCGCTTTACCGTTGCCCTGCGCAAGTAAGCCTCAAATTACTTTCACCCGCCCGTCATGGGCTTCGCGCGGCGCGGTTGTCTATGCTATGCGCATGAATATCCACGCGCGACTCCTGCTCCTCCTGCTTCTTGCCGCGATCGCCGCCCCCGCCCTCGGCGCCGACGTCGACGCGGCCCCGCCGACGCCCAAGGGCCTGACGGGCTTCGCGGACATCCAGCGCTGGTACTCCGCGCGCCGCAAGGAGTTCAACGAGGGCCAGGCCCGGCTTCTTCAAAAACGCTACGACCTCTCGGACAAGGCCGCGGCGGACGGCGCGATGTTCCGCGGAAAAAAGATCCAGCAGGGCGTGCGCGCGAAACTGCCCGCCGGCGTCACCTGGGAGGACCTCGCGAAGATGACCCCGGAGGAGATCCGCCGGCGCGACGCCTTCCCGGAGGGCTTCATGCCCCTGCCCCACCCGAACCATCCCGAGGGCGGGATGCTGTTTCCGCGCATGCACATCGAGGAGATCAAGAAGCAGGAAGGCCGCGACCTCGAGCGCTTCGACCTCGACTTCGACCTTCCCGAGCATTTTCTCCCCGAGTTCCCGCCCGCGATGTTCCTGACCACGCGGCCGGACCTCGGCGACGTGTCCAAAGGCCGGCTCGTCACGCTCGACAACTACTACGAGCTCTTCGACGGCGTCCTGAATCCGAAGCAGCTCGACGGCCTTCGCCTGCTGCTGACGCCGTTCCCCCAGCAGCAGTTCAACGCGACCGACGACCGCCGCGTCAGGCGTCCGAGCCTCGGCGTGACCTGCTTCGACTGCCACGCCAACGGCGGCACCAACGGCGCGACGCACCTCGTCGGCGACATCCGCCCCCAGGAGTTCCGGCATCGGATCGAGACGCCGGCGCTGCGCGGCGTGAACGTCCAGCGGCTCTTCGGCTCCCAGCGCGCTCTGAAGTCCGTCGAGGATTTCACCGAGTTCGAGCAGCGCGCCGCCTACTTCGACGGGGACATCACGCTCGCGGCGAAGAAGGGCGTCCACGTACCCGACCGGCAGTCCCAGGTCCACCACATGGCGGAGCTTCAGAATCTGCTCAATTTCCCGCCCGCGCCGAAGCTCGGCGTGAACGGGAGGCTGATCGAGGCGAAGGCCTCCCCCGCCGAGCTGCGCGGCCAGGCCTTGTTCTTCGGCAAGGCGAAGTGCGCGGATTGCCACGCGCCGCCGTACTACACCGACAACACGATGCACGACCTGAAGGCCGAGCGCTTCTACAAGCCGAGGAGCTCCCGGGGCATGATGATGTCGGCCGACGGGCCGATCAAGAACTTCCCTCTGCGCGGCATCAAGGATACCCCGCCGTACCTGCACGACGGCCGCCTGCTGACGCTCGACGACACGGTGCGCTTCTTCAACCTCGTGCTCGAGACCAAGCTCACGCCCGAGGAAGAGGCGGACGTCACGGCGTTCATGAAGGCTCTGTAGCCGGGACGCAGGGCAGGCCCGAAGACTCCCACGGGAAGACTCCTGGGAGGAGCCGCGCTTCCCGCGGGGCCTTCAGGCCTGCGCCGTCCGTCAATCGTCAGTCCCACTCCGCGCGCTGCTTTTCCAGGCTCTTCTCGAAATGCGCGCGGCTCGAGGTCAGCCTCCCGACTTCGGCCGGCGAGTAGCCCAGCTGCGCGAAAGGAAGGATGCCCCCCGGCGAGTGGCAGTCCGCGCACTTTAAGGCCTTCGTCTTCGTGACGAGGTGGCTGTTGGCGAAGTAGATGCGCTGCCAGCCCGGGACCGGCTCGTAGTCCTTGATGCCTTGTATCTTGGCCGCCGCGGCCACGCCCGCGAGCGTGTCGCCCGTCTGCATGGGCGGGGCGAAGTCCATGCCCAGGAGCTTCCCCGTCTTCTTGTCGAAGTAGGCTTTGCCCTCGAATACCTTGAACGGGAATATCCGGCTCTTCGGGTCCCGGCGATCCCCCTTTGGAGCGATCAGATGCGGCTCGTTTTTCACCGTGCCGTTGAACCAGGCGTAGACCGCGCGTGTTTCGTTGGGCTCATGCTTCAAGGTCGAGGGCTCCCAGAAGCCGTCCGGCTGTTTCTCCCACTGGGTGAAATCCTTGGCCGAGGCGCCGCCGGTGCGCGGTGTGTGACAGGTCTGGCAGGCCAGCCGCGCGGTGTGGCGGTTGTAGTCCTCGTCCTTGTGCGGCTTCTCGGTATGGCAACCCGCGCAAGAAATGCGCAGGCCGTCGTTGGCCCACAGATTCGGGTCGAAGCCGGTGGGTATGCGGTGCTCCTTGCCCTTATGGCAGTCCACGCACACCATGCCCTTGGCGGCATGAGCATCCGTCTCCGCTCTGAATTCGAAACCTCGCTTATTGTACTGCCCCCCGCCCGCCCCCTCATGGCAGGCCATGCAGTTATTGACTCCGGGCTTGCCCACCGCCAGCGCCGCCTTAAGGCTCGAGTCTCGCCCCATCACCACGCGCCCCTGCTCGTCCAGGAAGCCTTTGCGCGCCCGGAAGTCGTACTCGGAGGAGTGGCAGAGGAGACAGTCCACCGCCTTCTCCGCCGCGGGGCCTTTGCTGCCGACGCCTTGGATGTGGTTGCCGGGATGGCAGGTGTTGCAGCCGGTGAACTTGGTCTTCCCCGACGCGGAGCGGACCTCCTTCATATCATTGATGATGTCATTGCCGTTGCACATGGTGTAGATACGGTTGAGCATACCGTGCTCGGCCTTCTTGTCGATCCCCTCGACGTTGTCCACCTTCGAGGCGTGAGTCCAGTGAACCGAGCCCACGACCTGCCTTCCCGCGTCCGGATGGCAGGAGAGGCAGGTCTCGGTCCCGGCGTAGCCGCTTTGCTCCATCTGCGCGCGGCCGGGATGCTCGGCCGCCCCGACGACGAGCGCGGCCCATGGGACGAACAGGGCGGCGCAGAGGAGCGTTCTCATGTCAGCAGCCTCCCACCTTGCGGAAGTAGGTGCTGCGCTTCTTGCCGTCCTTCAGTTCGTACTTGCAGCGGATGTCGTCGCCCACCGAGATGCGCTTGTCCTTGAACTTCTCGAGCGTGAGCTGGTCGTCGACGAGGATCTCCACCTCCTCATCCGTCTTGGAGTCCTTGAGCACGGCCACCGCGCTTTTCCAGTCCTCGGCCGGGGTGATGCTGACGACCGGTCCCGTGAGTTTGCCGACGACGGTCTCGGCGGCCGGGAGCGCCGCCTCCGGCGCGGGAGACGAGGCCCCCGCGCTCAAGGCGAGCGCCCCCGTCAACGCCAGCGTTGTCCAATTCATGACGGCCTCCTCCGCTAGAAGCGGACCTCGAACGTCGTGTAGATGTCGTACGCCTGCTTGATCGGCGCCATGAACTGCATGTCGGCGGCTGTCAGGCTGCTGATCCGCTGCGGGGCGCCCACCCAGGAATTCGACTGGGTGTAGTCGAAGTTGTAGTACTGCCAGCCCACGCGGAAGAACGCGCGCCCGCGGGGCGAGACCGGCTTGCTCATGAGCTCCTGGACGAGGTAGAGCTCGTAGACCTGGCCGCGGGTCCCGAGCTTGCTCGTCCAGATGTCGTCGGCGGCGGGCGTGAACGTCACCCAGTATTTCGAGCCGTGGTTGTACTCGGCCCCGAGCTTCGTGCCGGTCTTCGTGAAGTCGTAGCGCGTGCCCACGTAGGCGGCGTAGCCGGCGTTGTTCTTCTGGTCCGTGCCCGCGAACATGAGCCCGGGGTTTCCGGTTCCGAAGCCCGCGTTGTAGCGGTCGCCGCTCGGCAGCGCGCGGCTCATGGCCCCCGCGGCGAACAAGCGCAGTTCTCCGGGACCGACTTGGCGGACCGTGCGCATCACGTTGAGGCCGTACTCCTCGAGGTCGCCCAGGTTGGCGCGCACGTTCGGGCCGGGGATCGTGTCCATGATCCCGAAGCCGCGCTGGTACTGAGCGTCGACGCGCCAGTCGTCGGTCTCATAGGGGATGAGCGCCAGGCCCAGCATGTCGGTGTCGGCCAGCGAAGGGCCGCCCGACTCGCGATAGCCCGCCTCGAAAGCCCGGCCGTAGCAGACCTTCGCGGCGAGGCCGGGAAGGGCATCGACGTCGGGCGCCGCCCCCAGGGTGAAGCCGTCGAAGGCGTAATCGACGAGAAGGGCCGGCGTGCCCGCCGAGCCCGAGATGTCGAAGTTCTGACGCACGTTGCCCGGCGCGCCGCCGGTCGAAGGCCGCCGCCCCGCGGAGAACCACACCGGCCGGCCGGCGATCGAGTTCCAGCTGGCGTAGGCCTGATCGACGAGGAGGCTGTTGTCGGCGGGTATGCGTCCGCGGGTGCCGTCGAAGACGCCGCTGGCGTTGCTCCGGTCGGCGAAGTAGCCGGCTTGCGTCGGGGCCGAGGTCGTCATGCCGAAGGTCTTGTACATGAGCAGCCGCGTCGTCATCGTGACGTTCTCCGCCACGCGCGCCTTGAGGTCCAGCCCGAAGCGGTTGGTGAACAGCGAGTCGTTGCGGATGGTCTTCGCGGGCACGGCCGCGGTATTAGGCACCGCGCCGGTGAAGGTCCCCAGGAACTGGGTGTAGGAAGGCAGGTGGGCGACGAGCTTGTCGTGGCGGGTGCGGAAGTCCCCGCCGATCGTCAACCAGGACATCGGAGATTCCTTGACGGCGCCGCCTTTCAGGCCTTGGACCTCCTTCTTGACGGCCTCGAGCTCCCGCGTCATGGCGTCGAGGCGGGCCTCCGGCGTCTGCTGCGCGCGCGCCGTCAGCGCCGGGGCGAAAACGCCCAACGCGAGCGCGATTGCGCGCAGGCTTCGGCTGAATCGATTCATAAATCCTCCTAGGTGAGGCCTTTCCGACAATTTTTAAATATATCTGGCTACGCATATTTACAATGCAACACAATCGCCAATTATATCTACATAACCAGATATATAATTCCGCGAGCCCGCGCCTTGAATCCGCCGGGAAGGAGTGTTACCATCTGAGCGATGAAGAATTCCGTAGACAGCATGTTCCGCGCGTTCGCGGACGTCACGCGCCTGCGCATCCTTCACCTGCTCGCGCGCCGCGATCTCTCCGTCTGCGAGATCATGGCGACGATGGGCGTTCCTCAGTCAAAAGTCTCCCGGCACCTGGCCTACTTAAGGAACTCGGGGCTCGTTGTCTCCCACACCCAAGGACAGTGGCGCCTGTACAGCCTGGCCGAGCCGACGACCCGCTTTCAGGCACGCGCCATCCACTGCCTGAAGGACTGTTTCGACGAGGTGGCCGTGCTCAGGCGCGACATGGACCGGCTTAAGTCGGTGGGGCCGCTGTGCGCCGAACGCAGGAAGCGCCTGGCCGAGTCCGCGCGCAATAAGAGGAGGAGCTGAGGGGCTGGGGAAAATCGGAGCCCCCTCCCAGAATCGAACTGGGGTAGGCAGTTTACAAAACTGCTGCTCTACCACTGAGCTAAGGGGGCGCCCCTCAAGTTTAACAGGTTTTCACCCGCGCCGGTATTATGTATCTATAATCCGCGATAGCCGCCGCAGGACTGGATACACCTCGTCCTGGCCCCCGTGTGGGCGCTGGCCCTCGGGCTCGCCCTCGGCCTGACGCCGCTCGCGAGTTGGAAGCTCTCGGCGTTCGGGCTCTCCGGTGGACGCGTTCCTCGGTGCGTTCATCATGGCCCACCTCGCGATCGTGTTCTTCCGCTCACACGCGAATCCGGAGGTCCGCGGCCGGTCTTTGGCCTTCGCCTTTTCATCGGCTCGGGGTTCCTGTACGGAAGCGTGTTCGGCGTGCTCGGGGAGCTTTCGAGCAAGGCCCTGGCGGTCACCTTGGTGGTCTCCCTGATGCACTTCTGGTACGACGGCTTCGTCTGGTCCGTGCGCCGATAACAGGTGTAGGTCTGTGACGCCGGCTATAGGCCCAAGGCCCACTTCCTAGTAGGTCCCATGCCCCTGGGGGCCTTTCTCCTCCCGGGCTACAATCTCATTAGGCTATGAGACCCTCAGGGGTAATCGCAGTTCTCCTTTCAGCCTCGATCCCGACCTCCTCTTTTGCCCAGAATCTCTCCGCCGCGCGGGCCGGCGCCTCCGCTCAATCCTCCGTTTCCGCCGCCGCCGGGGCCGTCTCCATCGTCCCCGCCGCTCACGGGGCCTTGGCCCCTCTCTCTCTCTCTCTCCCGTCGATGACCCCGAGCCTGACCCCCACCCCCGGGGTCGCCCCGGCACCCATCGCCGCCGCGCCTCAGGTTCAGGCCGCGCCCGCGGCCGCCCACGCCGTCGGCGCTCTGCCGGCCTTGCCCGCGGCCCTCGCCGCCGCCCGCCCCGCCGCCGCCCAGGCTCTCAAGCCCTCGCCGGCCTCGCCCGCGGCCCTTCTCGCCGCTCCCTCGGCGCCCGCCAAGGATGAGGCGGCGTCCCGGACGTGGACCGAGAAGCTCGCCGCGATGTTCGACGGCGGCGCGAAGAAGCCCGTCGATCAGGCTCCCATCGACACCGGTAATCTGAAAGCCTTCGTCGTCCGCCACGGCCAGCCCATGACGGAGATCACCTTGGCCGAGGCGGCCTCGCGCAAAGGCCAGGTCCGCCTGCTCACCGCGAAGAACGACCCCTCGGGCCTGAGCGAGAAGAACGCGGCGCAGGTCGGCGCGCTGCTGGGCGTCACCGCGAAGGGCAAGATCGAGCAGGAAAAGCTCGCCGTGGACTGGGCGCCGAAGCCCTCCGCGGCGGCGCAGACGTCGCCGGCGGCCGCGGCGGGTGCGTCGAAGATCTCCTCCTCGATCGGCTCGAAGCTTCTCGCGCCCTTCCGCGAGGCCCGGTTCCTCGGCAAGATGTTCAAGGACTCTTTGGTCAAGCCCCTGCCGAGCGAGATCATCGGCGGGCTGGCGACCAAGACCTTCCCTCTCGTCACTTCGATCGGCGTCTACTGGGCCGCGGCCGGCCTGGCCCACCCGATCGCCCTCGCCGGCCTGATCACCTTGAGCGTGGCCCAGCAGGTCTTCCACGGCTTCTTTCTGAAGAGCTGGAACAACTTCCAGGAAAGCCTGGTCAAGGCGCGCGGCTTCAACTACCAGATGTTCTTCAACCTCGCCTATATGCAGGGCGCGGGCACGATCTATCGCTTCCTGACGTGGACCGCGAACCCTTCGAGCGTGACGCCCCCGTGGAGCGCGAACTACTGGAAGGACATGGCCCTCATGTCCGTCATCGGCAACTTCTTCGGCGTGCTCGGCTACAACGCCCTCAACGCGCTGTATGCGAAGGGCGCGATCAACCGCTGGCAGCACTCCGGCATCCAGCAGGTCCGCGACCTGAGCTTCCTCCTCGCCGCGCCCTTCTTCGCCTCCGGCTCGATGACCTTGTTCTGGGCCATCTTCCTCTTCCAGCAGTCGCTCGACCTCGCCATCGCTCTCTGGGCCGGGCGGGCGAAGGCGCGCGAGATCGTCTTCGTCACCAGCGCCGCGCTGGCCGAGAGCGCCGAGTTCAAGGCCAAGTACCCGGTCGAAGGCGTCTTCATCGAGCCCCCGCTGCGACAGGCCGTCAAGGCCGTCTTCGACAACCCTCTCGTGCGCGTGATGACCTGGCCCGCCCGCGCGCTGTGGAAGCTGGTTCGCGGAGGCAAAAAGTGATCCGGCGAATTTTCGCCCTTTCGCTGTCTTTGCTCGTCGCGCTCTCAGGCGCGCCCGAGCTGCGCGCCCAGGTCGTCTCCCGGGGCGCCAACGCCGCGGTCCCCCGCATCAGCGGCACCCTCGGCACGACGCTCTCCGCCCCCGCGCTCTCGCCGCTCACCGGCCCGTCCGCGCTCTCGCTCGATTCTTCTCTGGCTCCGGCGCTCGCGGCCCCCTCGCTCGCCCCGGCCTTGGCCGCCTCGGCCATACCGGCGGCCGCCAAGCCGGTCGCGCCGGCCAAGGCGGCGGCGCCGGCCGCCGCGAAGGCCGCGCTCCCCGCCGCCCCCTCGACCGAAGGCCGCACCCCGGCCCAGATCGCCGCGCTGCGCCAGGCCTGGCAGACCGCGCACGCGCTCGTCGAGGACGTCCCGGACGCGCCGCAGACCCTGGCCGAGGCGCCGATCTCGGCCGAGCCCCTTCGCGCGTACACGGCCTCCCCCGCCGACTGGCGCGACGAGATCCTCCATTTCATGCTCCTCGACCGCTTCGCCCGCGCCGGCAAGGTCCGCACCCACGGCGACCCGACGAAGGGCGGCTCGCGCCACGGCGGCAACCTGCGCGGCGTCATCGAGCAGCTCGACTATCTGAAGAACTCGGGCGTCACGACCTTGCTGCTCTCACCGGTGAACCAGAACCAGGCCGACTCCTACCACGGCTACGCCCCGGTGCACCTGCTGGCGATCGACCCGCATCTCGGCACCATGGCGGATTTCAAAGAGTTGGTGCTCGGAGCGCACCAACGCGGCATGCGGGTCGTGCTCGACTGGGTGCTCAACCACAGCGGCCCCGTCTTCGAGTACACCGAGGGCTCCCAGTGGCGCGGCCTCGAGGGCGAGCCCAAGGAGATCGGCGAGTGGACCGAGTCGCTCCTGCCCAGCGACCTCAAGGATCCGAAGCACTTCACGCGCCGCGGCGTCATCGACAACTGGAGCGACCACGCGCAGGCGACGAACGGCGACTTCCCTCCGAACTATCGCCACTACGCGTCCGACAAGAAAGAGACCGCGGACGCCCTGATCCACATCGCGAAGTGGTGGATTCAAGAAACGGACATCGACGGCTTCCGCGTCGACGCGGTGCGCCACATCGCCCCCGGCTTCGTGCCGGTGTTCTCCAAGGCGATCAAGGAGTACGCCGCCTCGATCGGCAAGAAGAACTTCTTCCTCGTCGGCGAGAACTCGACCGGCATCGACTCCGACCTGATCCCGCACCTGACCACCGACGGCATGGACAGCGCGTTCTCCTACCCCGCCTACCGCCGCGAGACCTACGCCCTGCACGGCAAGGCCCCGACGCGCGTGCTCGAGGACAGCATGCACCGCACCAACCAGGTCCTGGGCCCCCTGGCCGACCGGCTCCTGCGCTTCATCGACAACCACGACGTGTACCGCTTCCTGCGCCTGGGCGAACCCGAGGCCCAGCTCAAGGTGGCGCTCGCCTATCTGCTGTTCTCCGTCGGCATCCCGATGACTTATTATGGGACCGAGCAGGGCTTCCGCCAGGACACCGACCGCCTCGACCCCGAAGGCCCGGACCATCCCGCCGATCCCCGCAACCGCGAGGACCAGTTCGCCGACGGGCAGTTCAAGTCGGAGAGCTCCAAGGGCGACAAGTTCGACACGAGCAACCCGACCTACCAGTTCATGAAGCGGCTCGCCGACGTGCGCATCGCGTACGCGGCCCTGCGCCGCGGCGCCCAGTGGGTGCGCTGGTCGGAACCCGCCGGCACCGGCCTGTTCGCCTTCTCGCGCATATACGACGGCCAGGAGGTCGTCGTCGCGATCAACTTCGGCACGAAAGAAAGCACGCAGACAATGTGGGTGGACGCCACGCTGAGCCCCAAGGGAGCCGTGTTCAAGGACGCGCTCGAAGAATCCTACCGCGTCGAGACCCTCGACCTCGTCCTCGCGGTCGGCTCGCAAATCACCGTCTCCGTGCCGCCGCTGAGCGTGCGCGTGCTGGTCCGTGACGCGAAATAACCTGGGCAAGCGGAGCTTGCCCGCCTGGTCGGGCAAGATCCTCTATCTCGTCCTCCTCGACCGCTTCGCCGACGGGGACCCCTCGCGCAACGACTTCGGCCGCGACGAGTACTCCCCGACCGACCCCGAGAAGTTCCAGGGCGGCGACCTCGAGGGCCTGCGCCGCCGCCTGCCGGGGCTCAAGCGCCTGGGCATCGACGCCGTCTGGCTGACCCCTCCGACCCACGGCCAATGGGTCAATCCGACGATCGCCACGCGCGGCTATCACGGCTACTGGCCCTACGACTTCACCGCCGTCGACCCGCACTTCGGCACGATCGAGGACTACCGGCGCATGGTCGCCGACGCCCACGCCCTGGGCATGAAGGTGATCCAGGACATCGTCGTCAACCACACCGCGAACTTCTTCACCGTGACCGCCGAGGGCTACGACCCCAAGCACCCCGAGCGCAGCTGGCGCGCCCTGCCCGGCACCTACCCCCCCGACGGGGAGCCGAAAGCGCCCAACGATCCCGTGTTCAAGATGAACGATCCGCGAGATCCGGCGCACAGAAAAGCCGCCGTGTATAATTTCACGCCGAATATCGACGACTACCGCGACAGACGTCAGACGTTGACCCATGCCATGGGCGACCTGGACGACATCAACCTCGACAACGCCCTCGCCGCGCGGCGCATGCGCGAGATCTACCGGTTTTGGATAGAACAAGTCGGCATCGATGGGTTTCGGGTCGACACCGTGTACTATACGCCCGAGGGCTTCTACGACGATTTCTTGAAAAAGACGGATCCGCAGGATCCAGGTCTCAAGCCGTTCGCCGCGGAACGCGGCAACAAGGAGTTCCTGGTCTTCGGCGAGGTGTGGAGTTACGATTACAAGGCGATAGGGAAATATCTTGACGGTCCGAAGGGTCCGCGCTTGGACTCCGCCGTCGATCTGCCTTTGAACGAGGCACTCAATCAAGTATTTTTCAGAAAGTCCGCGACCGACGCACTCCGCGCGCCGCTTGCGGCGCGCAAACGCAATCCCGAATTGTGGGTCACCTTCGCGGACAACCACGATGTCGAACGGGTCTATGCCCGCGGCACGCCGCGCGCAGCGCGGCAATGTTTGGCGGCGTTGTTCACCTTGCCGGGCTTGCCCTGCGTGTACTATGGGACGGAGGCCGGTCTCACCGGGGCGCGCCAGCAGATGTTCGACGAGTCCTTAACGGACGCGAAGCGTCCGGAAAACAAGTTTTTACGCAAGCTGATTTCCCTACGCAAAGAACATGCGAGCCTCGCCGCAGGCGAGGCGACCGTGGAGCATTCCGGGGCGTCATGCGGGATACTTTCCTACGTTGTCGTGAACGGCAAAAGCCGCTATCGCGTGATCTTCAACACCGCACCCGAACGCCGTGCTTACGCCTTGGCCAACGCAGGCAAGGGCGTGAAGGTCCTTCTCTCATCGGATCCCCTTCCGTTGTCGTCGGTCCTGTCTCTCGCCCCCGAATCCTTCCTGATTCTCGATGAGAGCCGTTCTCCCGCGAGGACCGCGGCGCCTTCGGCGCCGAAGTTGAGCGTCGCAAACGACGGACCTTACAAGGAACCTTTCCCGCTAAGATTTAAATTACCTCGCGGCCCCAAGCCGGCGAAGCTCGAGCTCCTGTGCGACGACGACCTGGAGCGCCGCCGGCCCGTGCGCGACCTGAAGGCCGGCGTGCTTACTGCCGACCCGGAGAATCTCGGCGGCGGCAAGCGCACACTTCGCCTTTTATCAACGGCGTCGAACGGATCGAGGACTCTGTCCACGGCCATAAATGTGGATCTCCGGTGTTGCGATAGGCTTCTTGTCGAGCGCGGCGTACCGCCCGCGAATAAAGGCGGCTTCGGCGGACGCCGCCTTCGCGCGCCGACCGAAGCCTCTTACGACGGCCAATTATCGCTTGAACGCGTCCGCGTCTGCTCCCGCGGCCGCGATCTCAAGATGGAATTGCTCATGAGCCGGGTCACCGATTCCTGGAACCCGCCCGAGGGCTACGACCACGCCTACTTCGGCGTGTTCTTCCAGCTCCCCGGCCGCCCCGGCATCGAGGCGCTGCCCATGATGGGCGCCAAGGTCCCCGGCTTCCGCTGGGACGCCGGCTTCCTGCTGTACGGCTGGGGCTCCCGCTCGTTCTCGGCCAAGGGCTCGGGCGCCGACGCCTACGGCCCGCCCCTGCCCGGCGAGGTCAAGCAAAGCGCCAACCCCGCCCGGCGCACCGTCAACTTCCTTTTTTCGGAGCGCTGCTTCGGCAAGCTGAAGACCTTCGCCGGCGCGAAGGTGCT
Organism: Elusimicrobiota bacterium; assembly: GCA_030696455.1. Taxonomy (GTDB): domain Bacteria; phylum Elusimicrobiota; class Elusimicrobia; order UBA1565; family UBA9628; genus GWA2-66-18. The sequence goes on along the minus strand of JAUYSH010000074.1, from coordinate 26,348 downwards.
CGTCACCACCTGGGACGGCTACCTCGGCGAGCTGCGCGCCGTGTCCGCCACGCCCGAGGACTGGACCTTCTCCGTCGCCGACGGCGGCCCGCTCGACGCTCCCAAAATTTACGATCATATCCTCCTCGACCTGTGAGCCCCGAATGACCTTTTCCGCCGAAGACCTCGTCGTCCTCGCCCTCGACCGCAGCGACACCGAGCGCGCCTATTATTTTTTCCACGCGAAGACCTCGGAGGCCGCGACCCGGTTCTCCCGCGCCTCCGAGCTGCCCGACGCCGAGCGCGTCGTCATCGCCCTGTTTTCGACCAAGACCTATTCCGAGGGCATGGGCGGGGGCGGCAGCGAGCGCTCCCCCGAGGACCGCGCGCTCACCCGCTCGATCTCGTCGCGCTTCTCCGGGCGCACCACCGTCGTGCTCATGGGCGGCTCCAAGGAATCGGGCGGCTCCGGCCCGAAGGGCTTCATCGAGTTCAAGCCCGAGATGCTGCGCCGGGCGCCCCAGCTCCTGCGCGACTGCTGGACCCGTCCCAACCGCCAGGACTACGCGTACCTGGCCACGAAGACCTTCGGCCTCAACCTCGTCGTGCGGGTGATCTTCATGATCCTGCCCGTGCGCACCGGCGGCCTCAACCTCCTGCGCGCGGCTCTCGCGCTCGCCTGGTATCAGCTCCAGGACACCGTCTTCACCGTCTTCGGCCAGACCTACATGAAGTTCCTCGGCCGCATGACCGGCATGCTCCGCGTGGGCCCCGCCTACATCGGCGATTTTACATTTGTATACGTACAGCTTTGTTTTTTTGAATTTCTCAATCGACTTGTGCTCGGACCTCTGGGCATGAACCCGCTGGTCTACACCTGGCACGGCATGGGCCTCATTTTCATCAACATCATCCAAGGCATGATCTCCGGAGGTCCGCTGATCCCCGCCATCAACAAGATGCGCCGCGCGGGCGTGATCAGCCACTCGACGATGATGCACTTCTATCAGCTCTCGAGCCTGACGATGCAGTTCGGCCTGTTCGCGAGCTTCGGCTACCAGTACTTCTACTTCCTGCTGACGACCGGCACGCTCGTCCTCTCCTGGGGCTCCTACGCGATCTTCTCCCTGTTCTTCCAGGACCCGCCGTCCGCGCAGGCCGACGACGCGATGGTCTCCCGCCTCGAGAACCTGGCCAAGCTCGCCCACGCGCGTTAGATTTTTGCGCGGCTCGACTGTTTCCGGAAACAGTTCGGCGCCCCGGCCGGTCCGCTGCGAGCCAATATTGATATTCTGAGGTCATGGCCCGGATCATCCTCGCCACCTTCGGCTCGTACGGCGACCTCAACCCCTTCCTGGCGCTCGGCCTCGAGCTCAAGCGCCGCGGCCACGACCCTGTCGTCGCGACGTCGGAGGTCTACCGGCGCGACGTCGAGGGCCGCGGGCTCGGCTTCGCGCCGGTGCGCCCCGACCTGGACCGCGGGGACCTCGCCCTCTTCGCGCGCGCGCTCGACCGGGTGAAGGGCCCGGAGGTCATCATCCGCGAGATTCTTACACCAAGAGTGCGCGAGAGCTATTCGGACCTCGAGCGCGCGGCCGCCGGCGCGGACCTTCTGCTCTCCCACTCCCTGACCTACGCGGCCCCCGTGCTCGCCGAGAAGAGGAACATGATCTGGCTATCCGTCGTGCTGCAGCCGCTGATGTTCCTCTCGGCGGAGGACCCGCCCGTCCTGGCGCCGGCCCCCTGGCTCGGGGCGCTGCGGCCGCTGGGCCCCGCGTTCAACCGCGCGCTGCTTCTGCTCGTGAAGCTCGCGGCTTCGCGCTGGGGGGACCCCGTGCGCGCGCTGCGAGCGGAGCTCGGCCTGCCGCGCGGCGCGGACCCGCTCTTCGACGGGCAGTATTCGCCGTACGGCACGCTCGCGCTTTTCTCGCCGCTGTACGGTCCGCCGCAGCTCGACTGGCCCGAGAACACGCTCGCGTGCGGGTTTCCGTTCCTGGACTCGGACATCGGCGGAAAGGGGCTGGACCCGGGGCTCGAGGCCTTCCTGGGCGCCGGCACGCCCCCCGTCGTGTTCACGCTCGGCTCCGCGGCGGTGATGATCGCGGGGGATTTCTTTCGCAACGCGGCCGCGGCCGTCAAAGGCCACGGGGTACGCGCGATCCTGCTGGCGGGACCGGCGGCGAAGGAACTGACGGATCTGCCCAACGGCGTGGAGGCGTTCGAATCGGCCCCTTATCACGACCTGTTCCCGAGGTGCGCGGCGGTGGTGCATTCGGGGGGCATCGGGACGACGGCGCAGGCGCTGCGGGCGGGGGTTCCGCAGATGATCGTGCCGTTCGCGCACGACCAGTTCGACAACGCGGCGAGGGTCGCGCGCATGGGCGCGGGTGAGGCACTCGAATCAAGAAATCCGACGGGCCGGGAGCTTGCCGCGACTTTGTCGCGGCTATTGGACGACGACGAGATAAAAGATCAGGCGGCTCGCATCGGGGCCGCCATACGGACCGAGAACGGCGTTTTGCTTGCGTGCGACGCCATCGAGGCCGCGTTGAGGGCTTCCCTTAAAACGAGCTGAAACCGAAAGTCCCCGGGTTGCGGCTTAACTGTTGTCAACAACAGCTGGAGCGCCGCCGGTGGATAACCTCTCTGCGGATTTTGGTAGTGTATCGCGCATGAAAGACCGAATCACCCCCGAATTCATCGCCGCCATCCCCAAGTCCGACCTGCACCTCCACCTCGACGGCTCCCTGCGCCTGAAGACCTTGATCGAGATGGCCCGCGAGGCCAAGGTGAAGCTGCCCTCGTACTCCGAAGCGGGCCTGCGGAAGCTCGTTTTTAAGGAGTCCTACAAGGATCTGCCCGATTACCTTCACGGGTTCATGTACACCTGCGCGGTGCTCCCCGACCTCGAGAACCTGACCCGAGTGGCGCAGGAGCTCATCGAGGACAACGCGGCCGAGGGCGTGCGCTACATCGAGGTGCGCTTCGCGCCCCAACTGCACGTGACGTCCGATACCAACGTGCGCGACGTCGTGCGCGCCGTCGCCGCGGGCCTCGCGGCCGGCGCCAAGGCCCACAACAACTCCAAGGCCGTTAAATCCGGAGAGGACGTCCCCTTTCACTTCGGCATGATCCTGTGCGCGATGCGCCGCTTCAAGAAGGGCATGTCGCCCTACTACGCCGACATGCTGCGCCTCATGGAGCACGCCCCCAAGGACGAGGTTTACGCGGCCGCGTCGCTCGAGCTGGCGCGCGCGGGCGTGGAGCTCGCGCAGGAAGGCCTGCCCGTCGTCGGCTTCGACCTTGCGGGAGAAGAGGCCGGCTATCCGCCGGCCGACCACTGGGCCGCCTACCAGTACGCCCACAACCACTTCGTGCGCAAGACCGTCCACGCCGGCGAGGCCTACGGCCCCGAGTCCATCTGGCAGGCGATCACGCAGTGCCACGCCAACCGCATCGGCCACGGCACCTTCCTCTTCGCGCAGGACATGATCCAGGACCCGAAGATCGTGGACCGCAAGAAGTACGTCGAGGACCTCGCGAACTACCTCGCCAGCCAGCGCATCGGCATCGAGGTCTGCGTCACGAGCAACCTGCAGACGATCCCTTCGCTGAAGTCCCTCGACCGGCACCCGATCCGCCAGATGATCGACCACGGCCTGTCGGTGTCGATCTGCACCGACAACCGGCTCGTGTCGAACACGACCGTGTCGCGCGAGGTCGAGCTCGTGGTCAAGCACGCGAAGGTCACCCGCGTCGAGCTCAAGCGCCTCATCGTCGCCGGCTTCAAGGGCGCGTTCTTCCACGGCACCTTCGAGCAGAAGAGGGCCTTCGTGAAGTCGGTCTCCGCGCGCTACGACTACCTCGCCGCCCGGCACTTCCCGGGGCCGAAGGCGGCCTGAGCGTGGCGACCTTCATCGAGAAGCCCTCGATCATCGAGGCCGCCGGCAACAAGCCCAAGATCATCCGCGAATTCGTCGGAGGCGTGAACACCGGGACCGCCCAGGCCAGCGTCGCGCGCATGACAAGCCCCGAAGGCTGGGTGGAGCCGGGGCAGACGCCGGCGTTCGATGAGTACACCGTCGTGCTCTCCGGCTCCCTGCGCGTCGAGACCAAGGCGAAGACCTTCGACGTCGCCGCCGGCCAGGCCGTCATCACGCCGAAGGGCGAGTGGGTCCGCTACTCGACGCCGAACGGCCCGTGCGAATACGTGGCCGTGTGCGTGCCCGCCTTCTCTCCCGACACCGTCAACCGCGACGCGGCCTGATCCGACTGTTTCCGGAAACATTCGTCAGCGCGGCTCGCCGGGAACGTACGGCCGGGTTCCGCCGCCGGGGAGGAGCACGATCGCCTCGGGCCGCCGGGCGACCTCGTTCGTGCCGGTGAAGAACAGCACGATCTTGACCTTGCTCCAGCGCCCCGGCTCGCGGCGCAGGATCGCGCTCAACGAGTCGCGCATCCTCTCGTGGTTGGCCCAGGTGTCGTCGGAAAAGCCGATCGCGTGGCGCCCGCCGTCCGCGCCGAGAGGCGCCGCTTGCAGGGAATCGACGAACTCCGCCATGAGCTCGGCCTTGCGCTGCGCGGTGCGATGGGTCCCCCCGACGCCGTGGAGGTTCTCGACCTTCGGCAGATAGCGGATGTAGCCGGCGGCCTGGAGATAGCGGAAGCCGTCGAGGAGCTGCTCGGAGGTATGCTGGCGCGCGGTCAGCACATAGGTATGAGCGGCGAGAACCGGGTCGCCGAGCGCGCGCACCAGCGCCCCCCAGCTCGGACCCTGCCACTGGGAGGCGGGCAGGTTCTCGACGGCGTACTTCAGGTCGGCCGTGAACTGCGGGCCGAAGAACTCCCGGAACGACGCGTCGCCGCGAAGCTCATAGTCCTTGAGGTTGGCGCCGCCGTAGGCGAAATCCTCGCCGATGCTCTTCTCGATGACCGCGAAATGCGCCGTGGGAACCGGAAGCTCCCGATCGCCGCCCTTCCGGAACAGGATGATCTTGGTCGGGAAGCCCGGGCCGAAGGCGTTGCCGTCGAGGTCGAGGACGTAGGCGGTGACTGGCGCCGCGGCGGAGGCGTCTTCGGCCGAGACGTCGGGCTTGAGCCAATCGGTGAGGACGCCCCGCAGCTGCCCGAGCGGGTTCGGGCGCTCGGGAGAAGCGGGGGCCGCGACGGGACGCAGGGACGCGGGCACGGCGACGGACGCGGGGAGCGCGACCGAGGGGGCCGCCAAGGCCGGTGCCAAGGCCGGAACGGAGAGAGCGAGGACCGGGGACGGGAGCCCGGCGGGTGAGATCAGCGCCGAAGCCGCGAAGCTGGGGACCGGAGCGGCGCTCGTCCGAAGCGAGGTCCGGACCTGGGCGGGCGCAGGCGCTCCGAGCAGGAGCAGCAATGCAAAGAACGATATGCCTGACACCATCATCAACGCCTGGAGGACCAGCCCGCGAATGAAGAGGTCTGGCCTTCCTTGAAGCGCAGGCCGAGGCCGATGGACTCGAGGGTCTGGTCGAGGGTCTTGCGCGCCATCTCGATCTCGTTCTCGGGGGCGCGGAAGAAGGCCTCGACCTCGGCCTTGAGCGCGGGCGAGACGAGGCCGCCGGCGGCGCCGATCACGCGCGTGCCGCCGCGGGGCCCGAGCTTGGCCGACAGCGCCTTCCAGTTCGCCTTCACGAACGTCCACGAGCGCTCGCGCGTCGCGGGATTCGACAGCATCCAGATATAGGGCATCCAGGCGTCCTGCGCGCGGATCTCGTCAGACAAAGTCATCGCGAGATAGCGGTCGAGAAGCGCCGGCTCGGAGAATTCCGCGAGGGCGCGCAGCATCAGGCTTTTCTGCTCGGGCGTCTTGGGCGCGGCGAGCCTCGTTCGGAACGCCTCGAACAACGCCGGATCATTCCGCCGCGCAGCGGCGGTCAGAATGACGGCGGAGAGGGATGAGTCGATCGAGGACGGGTCGGCGAGGTATTTTTTAAGCCGCGCCGAGACCTGGTCCTGGTCGAGCGCCTTCGGCGCGAGAAGGGCGAGCGCGTTGAGGACCGTCGGGCGGGTGAGAGTGCTTTCCTGGCTCTCGCCTTTCTTCTTATCCCACCCGAGCTGTTTTTCGAGCGGCCCGAAGAAATCCGCCGCAAAAACGCCGAGCGCGTCGCGCTCGGCGTCGGATCCGGCCAATTCCTGGCGGATCGTCTTCAGGTACCCGAACGCGTCCTCGACGATCAGACGCGAAGCGTCGCCGCGGAACGCGGCGAGCGAATCGAGAAAAGAATCGACCGGCATTTGTCCGGCGCGGACTTGGGCCCATGAATTGTTCAGAAGCCCCGCTCTCTCGACCGGTGACAGGTCCCCGCGGCGCGACAGCGCCGCGGACAACAGCTCGGGGGACAGCGCGAAGCGGTAATACCCGGTCTCGTTCGCGTTCGGGTACACCCAAAGTATTTCGCCCGCGCCCGGCAAGGTCACACTCTTCGTTGCCGTTTCCAAAAGGGTCGTTACGACGCGCGTTTTCTTTTCTCCTTTGAGACGATAGCGCACCACGACGGGGATGGACCATCGGGTGTCGGCCTTCAGGTTGAAAGCGGAGAATCGTTCCTGCGTCAAAGTGACCACCCGGCCTTCGGCCGTAACCGACACGACAGGTACTCCCCCTTGGCTCAGCCACTTATCCATCATCTTCCGCACGGGCTTGCCCGACGCGCGCTCGAACTCCTTCGCGAGATCCTTCGCTTCCGCGTTCTTATACGCGAAGCGCCTCATGTAGCCCTGCACGCCCTTGCGGAAAGCCCCTTCACCGATATACCTCTCGATCATCCTCAGCAGCGCCCCGCCCTTCTGATACGACATGGGATCGAACTGCGCCTGGATCTCGGCCGGCGTGGCGGCGTCGGAGCGCACGGGGCGCGTGCCCGGCAGGGCGTCGATCGACAAGGGCGAGCGCTTCCCCTGGTCGAACTCGTCCCAGACCTTCCACGCCGGCTTCCAGGAGTCGACGACCTTGTAGGCGAGCCAGGTCGCGAAGGCCTCGTTGAGCCACAGGTCGTTCCACCAGCCCATCGTCACGAGGTTGCCGAACCACTGGTGCACGATCTCGTGGCTGACGACCTCGGCGACGCGGCGCTTGGCGGCGTCGGAGGACAATCTCGGATCGATGAGCAGGGACGTATCGCGATAAAGGATCGCGCCCCAGTTCTCCATCGCCCCGGAGGCGAAGTCGGGCGCGGCGACCATGTCGAGCTTGGGCAGCATGTACGGCACGCCGAAATACTTGTTCAGGTAGGCGAGCGCCTTTTCACCAGCGTCGAGGGCGAAATCGGCCTGCGCGATCTGCTCCGGGGCGGCCCAGACGGTGAGGACGGTTTTGCCCACCTTGCGAGACCGGGACTCGAGGCGGGCGGCGAAGACGGCCAACAGATAGGAGGACATCTTCGGGGTGTCTTGAAAAACGACGGTCCGGCGGCCGTCGAGGATCGTGTCCGAGACCGGCGGCATGTTGGAGAGCGGCGTCAGGCCGGACGGAACGTCGAGCGTCAGTTTAAAAATCGCTTTGAATGCCGGCTCATCAAAAGACGGCAGGACCCGTCTGGCGTGCGTCGGCTCGAGATGGGTGAACGCCCACGCCTCGTCCTTCGCTCCATTCTTACCGCGAGACTTGTACAGACCGCGCATCAACTCGTTCATCTTTCCCGAGTACTCGATCTCGACGTCGGCACGGCCTTTCAACGGCTTATCCAGGAGCAACGTCACGGTCTCGGCCTTGGCGTCGATGACGATCTTCGAGGGATCGAGACGGCGGCCGGCGACGACGACGGACGTCAACGACAAGTCGAGGGCATGAAGGACGAGCTGTTTGACGGGGGATTTCGATTCCAGAGAAATCTTGACGCGGCCCCAAAACGCGGCGTTCTCCGGGTCGAGCCTCAGGCGGAGGTCGTATTTGCTCGGGAGCACGGTCTTCGACAGGCGGCCGGAGGAGGACGGCGGCAGCGGGGCTTGAGCCGACGGCGCGCCGGAGGGGACCTCGTCGCCGGCGCAAGCGGCGCAGGCATGTCCCTTCGCGGCGTCGAAATGGAGGTTCAAGGTTTCCGCCGCGGCAGCGGGGGTCTTGGCGAGACCGGCGGTCAGGGCGTCGAGAGCGGGCTTGGCCGCGGTGATTTTTTGGGGGTTCTTCATGATGGGGGCGGCGGCGATGGGAACGGCGACCGGCGAGGGCATTATAGAAGGAACGGAGGTCAAAGTGGGAACGGTCAACGCGACGTGTGAGATTAAGACGGAAGGGGAATATAAATTGGAACCGACGGATTGGAACGGCAAAGAGACTTGTCGAGGACTCGAAGGAAGACCGGCTTTCACTTGAGCCATGGACGATGACGGCAACGATAATGCCACGGCCATACCGACAAACTTCGTCATCACGCAATTTTATCCAAAGAAATAATCATTCTTATGGGACCTACGGGCCCGAAACCGTTAGTCTTTCGTCCCAATTATTGTCATCAAAGTCCCAATTACTCCTAGTCCCCTTACCTGGCGGCTTTGGGCCCCGATGGCTCATTCGCCGGACCCCCCTCTCCGGTTATACTGCGGGCTATGATCAAGCACGCCCTCTCCCTTTGTATCGCTCTATTTCTGGCCGCCGGCCCCGCGGCCGCCCAGGTGCAGGAAGCCGCCAACGCCGGCAAGGGAGGACAGCTCAACACCGCCGGCGCCGCCGCGGCGAGCCAGGGGCTGAACGCGGCCTTGCCCGGCCTGCCCGGCGGCGTTCCCGGCCTGACGGGCGCGCTCACGGGCGGAGCCGTTCCGATCATCGCTTTCCTCGAGGCGGCCGATGTCCGCCCCGAGAGCCTGCGCGCCTTGGCCGCCAACCCGACCGTCGCCGGCGGCTATGTCCGCGCGCTCATCGCGGCCCCCGTGGCGCCCGCCGTCCGGGCAGAGGCGGTCAGAGCTCTCGGCGAGCCCGAGATCGCCCGGCTGGAGGCCGCCGTCGAAGCTTTCTCCGAGCGGACCGCCGGCTCCGCCCAAGCCTCCGCCGCGCTCAAGACCGTGGCCGCTGAGTTCGCCGCCCTCGGCGAGCGCGCCCCCCAGCCCTTCGCCGTCGCCGCCTCCCCCGCCCCGGCGTCGAAGCCCGCCAAGCTCGCCGCGCCCGGCCGGGCCTGGAACGCGCTCAAGCGCGCGACGGTCGGCGCGATGATGGCCGTCACCTTGACGATGTCGGTCGCCGGGCCCGCGCTCGCCCAGCAGTCCCTCATACTTCCCAACGTCCCCGCGACGACGATGATGGCTCAGATCGGCGCGCAACAGCAGCAGGTCCAGGTCGTGCAGGCCGCCGACATCAACGACGCCATCGCGAAGTGGACCCCGGCGACGAAGGTGATCGTCATCGGCAACCCCGGCCTCGACGCCGGCTCCCAGCGCCAGCTCGCCGCTTGGCTCGAGGGCAAGCACTGGACCGTGATCATCGTGCAGAGCAACGCGGGCATGACCTACCGCGACGCCGAGGGCCGCACCCACCGCGACAACGACGCGGTCGAGTACGGGGCGGGGCAGGGCATATTCAAGAAAGATGGCTTCTCTTCCCGAATAAACACTGAAACGGGGTTGTCGGACGGGTCCATCCTCGTCATCACCATGGAGCAGCGCAAGCTCTTCTTGCGCAACTCCGAGGCCCAGCGCGTCAACGGCCTCGACGGCGAGCGCGAGTTCCCCGGCAACCTCGACCAGTGGGCGAAGGCCCGCCTGCGCGCCGGCGGCGACATCATGGGCGCGGCCAAGGAGACGGTCACCAACATCGATGCTCGCCTCCACACCTCGATCGCCTCCGCCTCGCAGAACGCGAAGTCCTCGGTCGCCTCGGCGAAGACCTCGCTCGAGGAGCTCGCCCGGACCCGCGCCGCCTTCGCGCGCGCCCATCCCGCCGCCGCCGCGACCGTCGGCGCCGTCGACCTCGCCGGGCTGGGCCGCCAGCTCGCCTCGGCCGAGAAGGCCCTCGCCGGAAAGTCCCACGCCGAGGCCGCCCGCCTCGCCGCGGCGGTGACCTCGTCGGCGCGATCCGCCTCCTCCTCGATGTCGAGCTATCAGTCGAGCTACGACTCGGGCAAGTCCATGATCGCCTCCGTCCGGGCGGAGGTGGACGCTCTCGAGCGCGCCTCCGGCTCGTTCCTCAAGGCCCACCCCAAGGCGACCGGCGACCTCGCCCGCCCCGACCTGCGCGCGCTGCGCGAGAGGCTCGCCTCCGCCGAGTCTGCGGTGGCCTCCAACCCGTCGGGCGCGAAGTCCGCCGCCGATTCCGTCGCCGCCGAGGTCCGCCGCGTGCAGACCGCCCTCAACGAGCACGCCGCCGGGGCCGATCAGCTCGCCGGCTCGGAGTCCGTGCTCTCAGAGCTCGAGGGCCGCGAGCGCGCCGGCTCCGCCGCCACCGATCTCGTCACCGCCAAGCAGTCCCTGCGCGAGGCCCGCGAGGCCCATGAGCTCGGCGCCTCGACGTGGGCGTCGCGGCTGCAAAGCGCCAAGTCCGCGCTCGCAAACGCCGAGCGCACCATCGCCGACGCCGACGCCGCCGCGAGCCGCAACGCGATGCTGACCTTGATCTTCCTCGTCCTGCTCGGCTTGGGGACCCTCGGCGGCAGCGCCTTCCTCAACTGGCGCGCCCGCAAGGCGCGCGGCAAGGCGGAGGCCGAGCTCCAGAAATGGGACGGCATCCTCGAGACGAAGCTCGACGCGGTCATCGACGAGCTCGACAAGCGCATGGACGTTTACGTCGGGCCCATCACCGGCGCGGCTTCCCGCGGCTGGGAGGAGGAGACCGCCGCCGCCGCCTCCTCGGTCCGCAAGGACGCCGGGCGCGCGAAGCTGTACCTCGCGATGGCTCGCAGCATCCACGACCGCGCGACCGCCCTCGTGCGCCCCAAGGCGATGACCCTGGGCTGGCTCGTCAACCAGCTTTGGCCCTCGCGCTACCTCCAGGCGGAGAAGATGCTCGCGACCGAGCCGCTCACCTTCAAGCCCGAGGACGGCTTCGACGCCTTGTTCGAGAAGGCGAGCGACTGGCGCGGCGACCTGTACGGCGAGGCGAAGGATTACGCGCCGGTCTCGGAGAATTTCGAGTCGGTGATGGCCAAGTTCAACGCGACGTCTAAATCCGCCGTCTCCGCCCTCGACGAGATCGAGAAGGCGTCCACGGGCTACGGCGCGGCGTTCGACGCGACCGAAGCGGCGATCGCCGCCGCGGAGAAAAAGGCCTCGCAGGCCGCCGCCGGCGCCTTCTTCAAGATCGAGGCGCTCGCCGCCGCGATACTTCCCCAGGCCCGCGAGACCCTGGCCGCCGCGCGCGGCAAGGCCGCGAAGAACCCCGTCGGGGCGATGAAGGGCCAGGGCGCGCTCGCCGAGCGCCTGGCCTCCGACGCCAAGTCCCTCGCCGAGCTGGCGCTGTCCATGCGCAAGGACGAGCTCGCCGTGACCGACCCCATCGTCGCGGCGCTCGCCGCCGCCTCGGTCGGGACCCAGTGGATCGCCGGCAGCCGCGCCGCGCTCGACAAGAGCGCGTCCGAGCTCGCCTCCTCCCTCCTCAAGAACGACGGGGCCTTGGGGCTGGCGGCTTTGACGGCCGCCTACGCGGAGCACACGACGAACCTGGCCAAGGCCAAGAACGGCCTCGGCCGCATCGCCGCCTCGCGCGCCGACGCCGTCAAGTCGGCCGCGGCGGTCGACGCCGCGCGCGCGCGGACCGCCTCCGTCCTCGGCCTCGAGGCCTCCGAAGTCCTGCGCGAAGCGCAGAACGACCCGACCGAGCGCCTGACCGCCGCCTCCGTGGCGCTCGACGAGGCTTCTTCAAAGCTCGGCGACGGAAGGCTCGCCGAAGCGGAAGCCTCCCAGAAGCTCGGCGCGGACCTCATCGGCCAGGCGAACGCCATCGTCGCCGCTACTGATATGGCGCTGAAGGAGCAGGCGTCCGACGTCGCCGGCCGCATCGCCGAGGCCGAACGCCTCGACGCCCTCCTCCCCGAGCGCGCCGAGGTCCTCAAGACGATCAAGCGCGACTTCGCGGCCTCCGTTTTGGGTCTCGCCTCGGGCGACTTCTCCCACCCGAACGCCAACGGCACGATCGAGGACAACATCGACGAGGCCTCGGTCGCCGTCGAGGCCGCCAAGTCCAAGCGCGAGAAGGCCGTGCGCTCCTTCCGCGAGGCCAAGGTCCTCGAGGCCGCGGCCTTGCTCGACCAGGCCAAGGCCCACGAGGAGATCGCCCAGGGCCGCCTCGACGAGATCTCCGCCAAGCGCGCGCGCCTCGACAAGGCCGTGATCGACAACGGCGCCTTCCTCGAGACGCTCGAGGCCAAGGCCCGCGCCTGGAAGACCGAGATCCCCGACGACAAGCGCACGATGCGGGACACGATCAAGTCCTACGAAACGTCCGTCAAGGCGCTCTCCTCGGCCCGCGCCGCGGCCGACATGAAGAAAGGCGATCCTTTCAAGGCCGCCGCGTCGATCGCGGCGGTGTCCGCGGGCCTGGACTCGCTCTGGGTCAAGGTGAACAACGACCGCGACGCCTACAACGAAGTCGTGCGCAGCCTGAAGGCGGCCGAAACGCAGCTTGATTCCGCGGCTCGCCTCGCCCGGGACTCGCAGTCGGACGGGATCTCCGACAGCCCGGCGATCACCAGCGCATTAAGGGAGCTTGCCGGTCTCAAGTCCGCCTACACCTCCGCCTTAGCCGCGTCGGATGCGTCTCACGGCGAATGGCCCACGATCGACCGCGAAGCGGACCGGATCACGAGCCAGGCCGCGCAAGTCGCCGCGTCGCTCAAAGGCGAATTAGCCGCCGCCGCCCGCGCGACGGAAAAGATATCGAGCGCCGCGTCGAAGGTGCGGGAGGCCACGAACTGGACCGGTTCCTATGGAGTGTCCGTTCCCGGCTCCCCCGGCTCAGGGAATTTAAACTCGGCGAAGGCCTCGCTCAACAACGGTGATTACGAGACCGCGATCCGTCACGCGGAAGCCGCGCGCAGCGCGGCAATTTCAGCGATACAAGTCGCCGAGGCCGAAGTCTCCCGCCGAAGGCGGGAGGAAGAAGAGGAGCGCCGGCGTCAAGAAGAGGCGCGCCGACGCCGCCAGCAGGAAGAGGACGACCGCCGCCGCCGCAGCGAGGAAGATTCTCGCCGCTCCTCCGGCGGCTCCAGCGGCGGCGGCTCAAGTTGGGGCGGTTCAAGCTCGGGTGGCGGTTCATCGGGTTGGTAAAAAAAATATCCACCAAAACACCGGCCACGGACTTTCAACGTTGGAAGTCCGTGGATAACCGATTTACTCTTGCCCTCTCATTGATTCTGTCCGCCGCGGCGCCAGCCGCGGCGCAGGTACGAGTCGGCATAATCCGTAACGCCCCGGCGGCGCCTTCAACACCGGTCGTCGGAATGACCCGTCTGAACGAGTCCTCCATGCCGTTGCCGTCGATGTCCATGTCGCTATCTCCCTCTCTGTCGCCGTCCATCTCCCCCACGCCGAATGCCGTTGTCCTGCCTGTCCTGGCGCACCCTTCCGTTGCCGTTAACAATCCGTCGCCGTTAACGTTGTCGTTTTCGGTCACGCCGGCGGCCTCGAAAGCCGAGGACGTCCGCCGCGAAGCGGCGAAAACCGTCGCCGCATGGAAGTCCTCGCGGCAAGCTCCGGTTTCCGCGCAGAGCGCCGCCGTCCCGGAGGAATCCGCGTCCGTTCAGTTCGACGCCCTCTTCGACGGCTCCCTCCCCACCTCAACCGAACTCCTCTCCCGCGGCGTCGCCCCCGCCGTTCTCGGCCAGGCTCTCTCCGATTCCCAGTCCCCGTCCGACGCCGCGTCCCGTCTATCCGCGTTAGGCGTCCTCGGCTCCAAGGAATCCGCCCTTGCCGTTTCTCGAGAAGACGAGTTCCGCTTCTTATTGACCCGCCTCTGGCGCAAGACCTCCTCCGCCGTCGCTCCCGCGTTCGCGGTCGACAAGACCTTCCGCGTCCCCGCCTTGAAGGTGGAGCGCGACGGCGTCACCTACTTCGTCCACGGCGTCGCCCACGGCAAGTACGGCCCTCCGCGCCGCGGCGCGGTGCTGTCCACGATCCGAAGCGCCGTCGCCGCCGGCCACGCGCTGTACTCCGAGCAGAACCTCCCCGCTTATTATGGATACAAGGCGGGCCTGGAGACCCTCGATCACGCCGCCGCCTCCGGCTCTCCCGCCGCCGTCGTCCCCGCCGCGCCGGGCCACTCCCGCGCGTCGCTGTTCCTGAAGCGCGCCGTCGACTGGGCCGTCGCCCCCGGCTCGGCGTTGGCCGTCCTCGCCTGGACGCTGGCCTCCCCCGCGTCGGTTTTCGCCTGGGTCCTCCTGCCGTTGACGGGCGCTCTCGCTTGGCTCGTGCTCTCGGGCGGGCTTCCCTTGATGGCCTGGAAGCGCCGCCTGCTCGCCGAAGGCGCCCGCGGCGAGGGCCTCGAGGACATCGCCGAGCAGTACGCCGACGAGGCCCGTCACTTCTTCACCGCGAAGCCCGATCTCGAGGTCTTAAGAGGGCTCGAATTGCCCCAGCCCCTGGGCGCGACGGCCGATCCGGTCTCCGTTCGTTCCCGCGCCATCGCCGACGCCGTCGCCGCCGGCGCCGCCGCCTCGGGAGCGCGCTCCATCCACGTCGTGGTCGGCCATCTCCATGCCCACGAAGTCGCCGCCCGCCTCGCCTCGGGGCCCACGACACCGGTGCCAGGGTCCCAGATTTCCTAGGCCTATTAGATTCCTGAAATGACCCCCAAGGTCTCATCTCCTTTTCGACGCTTCTCGATAGAATAAGCCATCGTTCGCACTAAACCCCGGAGGAACATCCCGATGTTCAAGAAGTCACTCGCCTCGATCGTGTCGGCCGCCGTTCTCGTGGCCGGGCCCGGACACCTCACCTTGACCGCCGCCGCGCAGACTTTGGCTCGACCCGTCTCGGGAATCTCCGTGACCCCGACGATCGGCACCGGGCTTCACAGCCCCCTTCCCGGCGCTTCTTCCTTCAACGTGCCGACGATGGCGCCGGGCGTCATGCTCGCGCCGGTCCTGAGCGCCGCCCCGAGCCCCATCGCCGCCCCCGTCTCCCTCGCCCCCGTCCCCGCCGCGCTCGCCGTCAAGCCCGTCGCCGCCGCCGCGAAGGCCCTGCCCGCGACCGTCAAGGGCTCGCCCCTGGCCGTGATCAAGTCCCAGGACGCGAATGTCGGCGTCGCCGAGAAGGGCGCCGCCTTGAACGCGCTTTTCGAGAATTCGTCGGCCGAAGGCCGCGCGACCCTCGAGGTCCTCGGCCGCTCCGCCGCGAGCGATTCGCCTCTGGCGAATCGAACCGGCCTCTCCCGCTCCGAGACGGTCTCCGCCAAGTCCCCCGTCTCCATCGAGCGCGCGGCCGCGGCCAAGACGTCCGCCGCCGGCGAACTCGCGATCGTGAGCCTTATCAAGCGCGCCTGGAACGCCGTCTTGGGCATGCTCGGCATCGGCGTCAAGAAGCTGGAAACGCCCGAAGTCATGGCGCAAAGGATCATCGACCAGCTCAACGCCGCCAAGCCGGTGTACAACCGCAAGGTGCAGGAAGCCTCGACCCTCGTCGAAAAGCTCAAGCTCCAGGTCGAAGGCGCGACCGCCAAGGTCGCCGAGCTCGAGCAGGGCATCACCGCGCTGCTCTCCGACTCCGACCCGCTCAACGACGTCATGGCCTCGGGCCTGATCAACCAGCAGAAGACCCTTAGCGCCTCGATCGCCTCCACCAACGAGCAGATCGGCCTCGCCGAGGCGACCCTCGCGTCTATTAAAGAAGAGCGCGCGCGCTTCTTCTCCGAGCGCGAGGAGACCATCGCCAAGATCCAGGCCGGCCTGACCAAGTCCGCGGCGGCGGACATCCAGAAGCAGATCGCCGTTCTCAAGGGCGGCTTCCAGGTCGGGGATCTCAAGGACAACATGGACCGCTTCGAGGACGCGGTCAACGACAAGGTGGCCGACGCCAAGGGCACCGCGGACTCCGTCGACAGCAACCCCGACCAGATCCTCAAGAAGGCCAAGGACTCCCTCAAGAACCAGGAAGTGCAGGACGAGATCGCCAAGCGCAAGGCCGCCATCGAGAAGGCGAAGCAGGACAAGGGCCAGGCCGGCGGCGGCGTCGCCTTCGGCGCGCTGAAGGCCGTGAGCATCGGCGTCAACGTCGCGATGGCCGTGTGGGCCGGGCTCAACACCGGCTGGATCGCGGCCCTGCTGGCCGCCTCCTCCGTGATGGGCGTCGTGATCCCCCTGGGCAGCGCCGGCGCCGTCGCCGCGGGCGTGTTCGCCGAGAAGGTCATGAAGACCTCGGGCGCCAAGACCGCGGGCATCGCCATCCTCGGCGGCGTGCTCGGCTTCGGCCTCGGCGTCGCCGCGGTCGCCTTCGCCGGCTACGTCGGCTTCACCGTCGCCTCCACCACCGCCGCGCTCGTCTTCGGCGGCGTCGCGCTGGCCTCGAGCCTGCTCGGCGAGGCGTTCAAGTACATCTTCAAGAAGGACAAGCCCGCGACGCCCGCCGCCGACGACAAGACCGCCGCAGGCGGACTCATCCTGGAACTCGGCATCGGCGCCGCGGTCGTCGCCGCGATCGCGCTCGTTTCCAAGCCCTTCCGCAATATCCTGGCCCGCGCGTGGAACGCGGCTTTGGGCATCTTCGGCCTCGGCGTCAAGAAGATGGAGACGCCCGAGGTGATGGCCCAAAGGATCATCGACCAGCTGAACGCGCAGAAGCCCATCTACAACCGCAAGGTTCAGGAGGCCTCGACCCTCGTCGAAAAGCTCCGCCTGCAGATCGAGAAGCAGACCGCGCAATCCGCCGAGCTCGACCGGTCCGTGACGGCGATCCTCTCCGACAGCGACCCCCTCAACGACGTCATGGCCGAGTCTTTGCTCAACCAAAAGAAGACGGTCGACGCGTCGACCTTGATGACCCAGGAACAGCTCTCGATCTCCGAAAAGACGTTGATATCCATTAAAGAAGAACGCGCCTCTTTCTTCTCCGAGCGCGAGGAGATGCTGGCCAAGATCCAGGCCGGCCTGACCAAGTCCAAGTCCGCCGAGATCCAGAAGCAGATCGCCGAGCTCAAGGGCGGCTTCCAGGTCGGGGATCTCAAGGACAACATGGACCGCTTCGAGGACGCGGTCAACGACAAGGTGGCCGACGCGAAGGGCACCGCCGACTCCGTCGACAGCAACCCCGACCAGATATTAAAGAAAGCGAAGGACTCCCTGAAGTCGTCAGAGATAGAGGCCGAGCTCGCCAAACGCAAGGCCGCCATCGAGGCCGCGCGCAAGGCCAAGGGCGCCGCCGGCGGCGCCGTGACCCAGGGCCGGGCCCTGGGCCTGTTCGCCAAGGTCATCGGCATCGGCTTCGCCTTGATCTCCCCGTGGATCTCGGCCGCCGTCTTCTCCTTGCTCGGCCTCTTCGCCATCGCGATGGCCCCGGAGCAGGGCCGCTGGCTCGGCCGGCAGCTCGCCGTGATCGGCCTCGGCGCGCTCGTCATCGGCGGCGCCGCCTCCCTCGCGGTCGCCAAGCTCGGCCTGACGGTCGGCGCGTTCAGCGTCGGCCTCGGCTTCCTCGTCCCGGCCGGCATCGCGCTCTCCATCGGCGTGATCGCGACCATCCGCGCCAATCAGAAGGACGGCGCCGTCGTGGCGTCGGTCGCGTCCACCCCCGCCGGCTCCTCCGTCGTCGCCGCGCCCGTCGAGGCCCCGGCGGCCTCCGCGCCGAAGTCCTCGTTCTCGATCAAGCCGCTGCTGAACCTGCTCGCCCGCGCGTGGAACGCCCTGCTCGGCCTGTTCGGCATGGGCGTCAAGAAGCTGGAGACGCCCGAGATCCTGGCCCAGCGCCTCATCGATCAATTGAACGACGCCAAGCCCGTCTACAACCGCAAGGTGCAGGAGGCCTCGACCTTGGTCGAGAAGCTGCGCCAGCAGATCGCCGGCGAGCAGGCGAAGATCGCCGACTTCGACAAGACGATCACCGCGCTCCTGTCGGACAACGACCCGGCCAACGACATCATGGCCGCGGGCCTGCTCAACAGCCAGAAGACCCTCGAGGCGTCCGTCGCCGCGAGCCGGCAGCAGCTCGCTTCCTCCGAGAAGGCGCTGGAGGACATCAAGGACGAGCGCGCGCGCTTCTTCTCCGAGCGCGAGGAGACCTTGGCGAAGATCCAGGCCGGCCTGACCAAGTCCAAGGCCGCCGACATCCAGAAGCAGATCGCCGAGCTCAAGGGCGGCTTCCAGATCGGGGACCTCAAGGACAACCTCGACCGCTTCGACGGCGCGGTCAACGACAAGGTCGCCGACGCGAAAGGGACCACGGACGCCGTCGAGTCCAACCCCGACCAGGTCTTGAAGAAGGCCAAGGACTCCCTGCGCACCCAGGAGATCGCCGACGAGCTCGCCAAGCGCAAGGCCCACATCGAGGCGGCGAAGAAGGCCAAGGGCTCGGCGGGCGGGATGCTCTCGTCGCTCGGGCTGCTGCCGCTGGCGTCGCTGGCCGGCCTGGCCGCGATCGGCTGGCTCGCGCTGGGAGCGGCGGCCGGCTTCGTCGCGTTCGCCGTCGGTTCGTACGTCTACCTCGATCACATCAAGAAGGCCAAGCTGGACATGGACAAGCTGTTCTTCGCGGTGATCGGCTACGGCCTCCTGGGCGCGGCGATCGGCGGGCTCGGCTCGCTCATCCTCTTCCTGTAATCGGCATTCTTTCGGACCCCCGAAGGCCCGCGCGACGACGAATCGCGCGGGCCTTCACCTTTTATAGAACGGAATTTCACATGAACTGTTTCCGGAAACAGTTGGAGCCCTACTTTGGCTAGAATTTGTCCATGATCCCCCTCCTGCTCCTGCTCCTCGCCGCGCCCCTGCGCGCCGCCGACGCCGACGCGGACCTCAAGCGCGACACGCTGGCCCACACCAAGGCCCTGGTGGCGCTCGACACCTCGAACCCGCCCGGCAACGAGATCATCGCCGCGCGCTACATCGAGGCGGCGCTCAGGAAGGACGGGATAACCTCGGAGCTGTACACCTCGACCGGCACGCGCACGAGCCTCGTCGCGCGCCTCAAGGGCGACGGCTCCAAGCGCCCGCTGCTGCTCATGTGCCACACCGACGTGGTGCCCGCCGATCCGGCCGGCTGGAAAACCCCGCCCTTCGTGCCGGTCGAGAAGGACGGCTACCTGTACGGCCGCGGGACGGCCGACGTCAAGGGCATGTGCGGCGCGCAGATGGCGGTCATGTCCTGGCTCAAGCGGACCGGCGCGCCGCTGGTGCGCGACGTCATCTTCTTCGCCGAGGCCGACGAGGAAAGCGGCGCGCCCGTGCGCCACATCGACCACCTCCTCCGGGAGCGGCCCGACCTCGTCGCCGCCGAGTTCGCGATCAACGAGGGCGGCAACTCGCTCTGGAAGGACGGGAAGATCCGCGAGGTGCGCGTCGAGGCCGCCGAGAAGGAGTACATGGACCTGACCTTGACCGCCAAGGGCAAGCCCGGCCACTCCTCGGTCCCCACCGCGGACAACGCCCTCGCGCGCCTGGCCGGCGCGGTGGCGCGCCTCGCCGCTCACGAATTCCCCGTGGCCTTGAACGCGGTCACGCGCGGCTTCCTCGAGCGCCAGGCCGAGACGGGCGAGCCCGCGGTCGCCGCCGCGGTCAAGGCCCTGCTCGCCGCCCCCGCCGGCCCCCGGCGCGAGCGGGCGGCCACTGCGCTGGCGGTCCTGGCCCCGGAGCTCGGAGCCATGCTGCGCGACACCGTGACGCCGACCATGCTCAAGGCGGGCTACAAGAGCAACGTTATCCCCGCCGACGCGACGGCGACCTTCAACGCGCGCCTGCTGCCGGGGCGCGAGGCGGCGGATATGATCGCCGACATCAAGCGCGTCGTCGGCGACCCCTTGATCGAGTTCGCCTTCGAGCCGCCGACGCGCAAGCCGGTCGGCGCCATGCCCGTCGACACCGACCTGTTTCGCGCCGCGGTCGCCGCCGCCCCGGGCGTGCGGGTGATGCCCTACATGGCCGCCTGGACCACGGATTCGCAGGACATCCGGGGCACGGGCACCATCGTCTACGGCATCGACCCGCCGATGACGCGCGAGGACCTCGAGCGCGTGCACGGCGAGGACGAGCGGCTGCCGCTGGCGGGGCTGGACTGGTACGCGACGTATCTGCGGGACATCGTGGTGAGGACGGCGGGGAAATGAATATGAGAACGCTCTTGCTCGTGCTTCTATCGGCCGGCGCCGCGACGGCGGCGGACCGGCCCGCGTATTCTCCGAAACGGCTGGCGCTTGTGCGCCAAATGACGAGCGTGGACGCCGCGCCGAACGGCAAAGAGGCGTTCTTTACGACGGACATTACGGGCGCCATGGAACTATGGAGCGTCCCGGCGTCGGGAGGCTGGCCGACGCAATTGACCGACCTTTCGGAGCAAGTGGTTTCGGTCGACGTTTCGCCTGACGGCAAAAATATTATTATTGCGTCCGACTACGGCGGCGACGAGCGCCCGGACCTTTTTCTTCTTCCCGCGGCGGGCGGCCCGGCGGAGAACCTGACCAAGTCCACGCGCGCGGAGACCTCGCCCGCGTATTCGCCCGACGGCAAGATGATCGCCTTCACCGCCGATCCCGGCGAGCCGTTCGTCTTCCAGCTCTTCGTCATGGACCTGGCGACCCGCAAGGAGCGTCAGCTGACCCACGAGGCCGTCAACGTCTTCTTCCCCGTCTGGTCCCCCGACGGGAAGATGATCGCCGCGACCCGCACCGGAGACGACCGCTCCGGCGACCTCGTCCTCGCCTCGGCCGACGGGCGGATGGTCGAGTACGCCGAGCCGCCGGTCAAGGGCGGCATCGTCATCCCGCAGGCCTGGTCCCCCGACGGCAAGAGCCTGCTGACCGCCGCGGAGGACGAGAAGGGCTTCCACCGCCTGTACCTGATCGGCGACGGCGGGAAGGGCCGCTTCATCGGACCCTCGGGCTGGGACGTCGAGGACGCCGACTGGCACAAAAGCGCGGGCATCGTCTTCACGCGCAACGAAGGCGGCGCCTCCGCGCTGTACCGCCTGCGCTCCCCCGGCGCCAAGCTCGAGCGCCTGACGCCGGCGAAGGGCCGCATCGAGGGCTTCGCCCTCGACGACGCGGGCAGATTCGCGTTCTACGACTGGAGCGACTCCTCCCGCGCCCCCGACGCCTGGAAGCTCGAGCTGGCCACCGGCAAGCGGACCCAGCTGACGCGCTCGATGCTCGGCGGGGTGAAGGCCGAGGAGCTCGCCCAGGGCGAGATCATCACGTATCCGTCCTTCGACGGGAAAAAAATCAGCGCCGTTTACCTCAAGCCCCCGGTCGCTCGCCTGGGCACGCCCCCGCCCGTCGTCGTGATGGTCCACGGCGGCCCGGACTGGCAGAGCTTCGACGACTTCCACCCGATGCGCCAGGCCCTCGCCGAGGCGGGCTTCGCCGTGCTCGCCCCCAACTACCGGGGCTCGACCGGCTTCGGCCGCGCCTTCCTCGACGCCAACCGCAAGGACTGGGGCGGCGGGGACCGCAAGGACATGATCGCGGGCGCGCGCTTCCTCGCCGCCCGCGGCGAGGCCGACGCGAAGCGGGCCGGCATCACCGGCGGAAGCTACGGCGGCTACTCGACCTTGTACGCGCTGGCGCGCAACGAGGGCGACTGGGCCGCGGGGGTCGCCTCCTACGGCATGCCCGATCTGGTTCTGGACTACGAATTGTCTAAGAGCCGCTTCGCGACCTGGTACGAGACGCAGATGGGCAACCCCAAGGACGACGCCGCGCTCTTCAAGGAACGCTCGGCGATCACCTACTTGGACGAGCTGAAGGCCCCGCTGCTTCTCTTTCAAGGCGCCAACGACACGAACGTGCCGCTGGCCGAGGCCGAGCTGGTCCGCGACCGGCTCAAGAAGCTCGGCCGCGACGTCGGGCTCGTCGTGTATCCCGACGAGGGCCACGGCTTCACGCGGCGCAAGAACCTGACCGACTACTACGAGCGCACCGTCGCGTTCTTCTCGGAGAAGCTCGCTCCGCGCTGATTATCCTTAAGGACATAGCCGTCCGGTTAACCGACGGCTATGTCCTTAAGGATAGTCGGCGGGCTGAAAGCCGATCACGGACGAAATGATAAACTGGCCCCATGCCCCAGCCATTTCCCCATCATTATGAAGTCGCCCTGACCTGGAAGGCCGGCGAGACGAGCGAGCTCTCCTCCGGCCCGCGCCCGGTCCTCCCCGGCGGCCCGCCCGCGCAGTTCGACGGAACCGACGAGAGGCGCTGGAGTCCTGAGCATCTCATGTTGGCCGCGCTGACGCAGTGCCTGATGCTCACCTGGATCTCGCTCAATAAGCGCTCACAGATCCCGCTCAAAGGCTGGGAGTCGAAGGGCGAGAGCGTGCTCGAGAAGACGAAGGAGGGCCTGGTCTTCACCTCGTTCAAGCTCTCGGTCACCCTCACGACCGACGCCGACCGGATCGACGAAGCCCGGCGCCTGCTCGACACGGCCAAAAAATACTGCATCATCGCGAACTCGCTGAAGACCGCGCCGACCCTCGAGGCGAACGTGGTGCCCGCCTGACTTTTTCCGGAAACGGTCGCGCTAGTCTCCCAGCAGGCTCAAATAGAGGTGGGGCTCGGAGACGGCCTTGCGCGCCATCTTGAGCACGCGGGAGAGCGCGTGCTTGGTGTTCGCCCCGGCGTTCTCCGAGAGCTTCTCGAGCTCGGGGATGACGACGGCGAGCTGAAGACGGTTGAAGGCCGTCACGCCCTCGACGTCCACGTAGCGGAGCATCGGGTAATCGGGGTTTCCGTTGGGGATCGCCGCGGCGAGCATGCCCCCGTCGTCGATGAACAGGTCCAGCTCCCCGCCGAATTCGTCTTCGAGATACGCGTCGAGTCCCATGCTACCTCCCCGGATACATCGTCACGACCCGCCCGTCCGGCTCGGCGATCACGACGCAGGTCTTCACCGGCTCGCCCGTGCGCCCGTCGGTCCCGATGACCTCCCGGCCGCCGGTCACGCGCTTGTCGCGTCCGTTCTTCTGGCGGACGGGCCTGGCCTTCTCCGCGGCTTTCAGCAGCTCGCGCAGGTCGGTGCCCGGAAGGAAAAGGCTTTTTCCCCGGCTGCGGCGGCCCTCGGCGAAATGGCTCTCGCGCACGTGCCGCTCCGCCCGCTCGCTCAGCGTCAGCCCGGCCGGCGCCGCGGCGGCGACGGCGGCGAGGGCCAGCACGGCGAGAAAGGCGCGGCGGAGCATGGACGATTATATAAGATGGCTCCATGAAGAAGCTCCTCGCCGTATTCGCGCTGCTCGCCGCGGCCTGCGCTCCGCGCATCAACGACATCACGACGACGCCCGACGACCCGCCGAGCTTCCGTCGCGCGGCGCTGCTGCCCGAGAACCGCGGCCGCGACATGACCTACGCGATCTCCAACATCGGCCCCCAGCGCAAGGCCTACCCCGACCTCAAGCCGCTCGCCCGCGCCGACGCGCCCGAGGCCGCCTATGAGGCGGCGCTCGCCGCCGCCCGGCGCATGCCCCGCTGGAGCGTCCTCGCCGCCGACGCCGCCGCGCGCGTCATCGAGGCCGTCGCGACGACGGGGGCGCTGCGCTTCAAGGACGATGTCGTCATCGAGGTGCGCCCGAACGGGACCGGCTCCGCGGTGCACGTGCGCTCCAAGTCGCGCGTCGGACGCTCCGACTTCGGGGCCAACGCGGAGCGCATCCGCGCCTACTTCGCCGAGCTCGGTCCCTAGCGGGCGAGAGCGAAGCCGAGGAAGCGTTCGACGGCGTAAGTCGACAGCTGCCCGCACGGGCCGTTGAAGTTGTAGTCGCAGCCGTGCGTGGCCCAAGGGAGCTCGAGGAAGTAATGCGGCACGCCCGCGGCCTTGAGCTTCTCCGCCAGGCGGTGCTCGTGCAGGGGCCAGACCATCTCGTCGCGGCCGCCGTGGATCATCAATGTGGGCGGCGAATATTTCCCGGCACGCAGGATCGGGGAGGCCTGGGCGTAGCGCTCGGGCTCCTCGGCAGGCGAGCCGCCGAGGTACTGGCGCAGGAGCCTGCGCGAGTCGAGCATGCGCTTGGGGCCGGGGACGCGCCAGGCGAGCAGCAGATCGTTGGGGCCGTAGAAGACGACGGCGCCCTTGAGGCCGGGGAACGGCTCGGGGTCGTGAGCGGCGGCGAGCGCGATCTGGGCGCCGGCGGAGCGGCCGAGGAGGATGACGCGGGAGGGGTCGAGGTGCAGGGAAGAGGAGTTTTTCCTGAGAAACGACAGCGCGTCGCGGAGGTCCTCGACGGGGCCGGGGAAGATGGAGCGCGGGGCGAGGCCGTAGTCGACGGAGGCGACGGCGTGGCCGAGGGAGGCGAGACGGCGGGAGAGGGGGTCGAGCTCGAGGCGGGAGCCGCTTTGCCACGAGCCGCCGTGGACGACGATGATTAGGGGAGAGGGGGTGAGGGAGGATGACGGACGGTACAACTCGAGCGAGAGGACCTCGCCGCAGGAACGGGCGTATTGCTCGGTGGAGACGCGAACGGGCGCCAACGGCACGCCCATGAACAGGTTTTTTAACGACAACGGCTTGGAGGAGACATCCGACGGACCGAAAGCGGCCTCCATGCTTTGCGGTAGGCCTGAAGCAACGGGCAACGAGCGGAGTAATGGGGTGAGGAATAGAAATGACGCGGCTAGGCTTATGACGACTGAGTATTGGCCGCCGCGTGTTGTATTCCAACCTGGAGCGAACGGCAATAAAGACAAGACGGCTAGGTAGTGACCCCACTCCGTTATTATGATCGACAACATCCAGAGGTGATAGGTGGGGGCGCGGAAAACGGCTAACAAAGACAACGATAAAAATACACAGGCAAAAATCACCCGGCCTCGGCCGGTTCGTTCCTTCACCAAGCGCCCCGTAACGCCTTAAATCCAACCTCATTGGTCAACGGAGCCACCCCGATCGCGGCGGCCAGGCGCGACGAGTCCAAAGAGCTGTCGCGTGGACGTGGAGAAGCGAACTTCGCGTCCACGGCGCGGGACGGATGGACCAGGCGCTCGTCGAAACCCATCACGCGCGCGAACGTCATCGCCGTTTCATACCGCGTCGCGCGTTCGGCGCCGCCCCAGTGGAAGACGCCCGCGAGGTCGGGGTCGGCGAGAAGCCTGGAGAGGACCTCGGGGAGCTGGTCGGCGGCGGTCGAGGTGCGCCACTGGTCGGTGAAGGCGGAGACGGGCTCGCCCCGGAAGAGCTTCTCGCGCAGGCGGTCGATGAAGCCGGGGCGGCCGCCCAGCGGCCGGCCGTAGGCGGTCGAGATGCGCAGGACGACGGCACCGGGGGCGCGGACGAGAGCGGCCTCCTCGCCGGCGAGCTTGCCGCGCGCGTAGACGCCGCTCGGAGAGGGGGCGTCGTTCTCGGAGTACCAGCCGCGCTCGCCGTCGAAGACGAGGTCGGTCGAAAAATAAATCAGCCGCGCCCCCGAGGCTCCGCACAGCGCGGCCAAGGCCTTCACCGCGTCCACGTTGACGCGGCGGGCGCGCTCGGGGTCCTTTTCGCAGGCGTCGGGATCGGACTCGGCCCCGGCATGGATGACGACGGCCGGGGCGGCGGCGTCGAAGGCCCGGCGGATGGTGTCGGGCTCGCCCAGGTCCAGGTCGAGCGCCCCCTCCCCCGCGGCGGTCCGGGAGGCCCGGAACACCTTCCAGGCCCCCTGGAACGCCGGGGCCAGGCGCCTTCCGATGTAGCCGGTGGCGCCGGTCAGGAGCAGGGCGGGGGGCGTTTTTGTCACCTAGGTCTTTGGGCCCAGACCGGCTCGGGTCGTATGCATCAGGTCGGCCCGAGCCGGAGCGACTATACTGGTTTTATGGTGAATCGAATAGGTCTGACCGCCCTGCTCCTGGCGCTGGCGGCCCCCTCTTGGGCGAACACGGCTCTTCAGGACGCCCGGGGAGCGGCCCGCAATCTCGGCGCGTATGACGGCGGCTGCGTCACCGGCTCGTGCGGCGCCGAAGCGACCGCCTGCGTAGGAGAGTCCTGCCGGATCAACGCCGCCTCCCAGGGCGCTCTCAAGACGGGGGGCCTCGTCGTGGCCCCGGACGGCGGCCCTCGCTCGACCATGATCGCCGAGGTCCCCGCCCCCGACCTCAAGGACGACGCGCCCGGAGCCAAGGACAAGCCCGGCTTCTTCAAGAATCTCATGAGCGGCAAAGGCCTGATGTACGGCCTCGGCGGCGCGGCGGCGGGAGCCGGGGTCGGCTTCCTCGTCGGCGGTCCCGTCGGCGCCCTCATCGGCGGACTCCTGGGCGGGCTCGGCGGTTTCTTCCTGTCCAAGATGCTCGCGAAGTAGCCTCACCCGATATCACGCAGGAAGGCCGGCCC
>JAUYSH010000030.1 GCA_030696455.1 Elusimicrobiota bacterium | reverse complement strand
TGATATAACCCTTTAACGCCTTTCTTGCGCAAGGCCCCGCCCAATATCTTGTTGTCGTCCGCGTCCACGAGGTCGGCCGTTTCCGCGCGGGCAAAGCAGGCCGCGGCGATGCCCTCCTGCTTTTTCCTCGGGCTCCACATTCCGTTCGCCGTTCCGCGCGCCTTCAAAGCCTGATGGATGCCCCGATGGATGTTCTTATAAATCGTTTCCGGCGCGCAGGTCCGATCCCAGGGAAAGACCAGGCTGAAGGTCACGTCGCCGTCGTGGAACACGACGCCCCCGCCGGTCGCCCGGCGCACCGGCGTTATGCCGGCCTTGCAGGCCGCCTTCGCGTCCTCATATCTCTGCGAGTAGCCGAACGTGCAGCCCTCGCCTTTCCATTCATAGACCCTCAGGACCAAAGCGTCCGGCGCGGACTCCAGCAGCACGGCCTCGTCGAGAGCCATGTGGCCCGCGGCGTCGAGAACGAGCGGGCTTAGCCGAGAGCCGAGCAAGAGCAGAAGAAGTTGCGGTCGCCGTAGGCTCCGTCGACGCGGCCCACGGACGGCCAGAATTTCCGCTCCCGCAGCCAGGCGGCCGGATACGCGGCGGTCTCGCGCGAGTACGGATGGGTCCACGCGTCGGCGACGACGGACTCGGCCGTGTGCGGCGCGTTCTTCAGAGGATTGTCGGCCCGGGGCCACTCGCCCGTGCGCACCTTCTCGGCTTCGCCGTGGATCGAGATCATCGCGTCGCAGAACCGGTCGAGCTCCGCCTTCGACTCCGACTCCGTCGGCTCGATCATCAAGGTCGCGACGACGGGGAACGAGACGGTCGGGGCGTGAAAGCCGTAATCCATCAGGCGCTTGGCGATATCATCCACAAGCACATCCGCCGTCGCCTTCAAAGCGCGCGGATCCACGATGCACTCATGAGCGACGAGGCCGTTCTTTCCCTTGTAAAGCACCGGGAAGGTTCCCCCAAGCCGTTTCGCTATGTAGTTGGCGTTAAGAATGGCGTTCTTGGTGGCGCGGGCCAATCCATCAGGCCCCATCATCCTGATATACATCCATGAGATCGGCAGGATCGACGCAGAGCCGAACGGCGCGGAGGACACGGCCGAGACCTCCTTCGAGCCGGGCAGGAACGCCGCGAGCTCCTTGACCACGCCGATCGGCCCCATGCCGGGCCCGCCGCCGCCGTGAGGGATGCAGAAGGTCTTGTGCAGGTTCAGGTGGCAGACGTCCGCGCCGATGTCGCCGGGCCGGCACAGGCCGACCTGGGCGTTCATATTGGCGCCGTCCATATAAACGAAGCCGCCGTGCCGATGGATCTCCGCGCAGATGTCCTTGATGCCTTCCTCGAAGACGCCGTGCGTGGAGGGATAGGTCACCATGAGGCACGCCAGATCCTTGGCGTGCTCGTCGGCCTTCTTCCTGAGGTCCGCCAGATCGATGTCGCCGTCCTCGAGGCAGGCGACGGTGACGATGTTCATCCCCACCATCGCCGCCGACGCGGGGTTGGTGCCGTGCGCGGAGACCGGGATCAGGCAGGTCTTGCGGTGCGACTGGCCGCGCGCGATCTGCGCCGCTCGTATGGCCAACAAACCGGCGTACTCGCCCTGCGAACCGGCGTTGGGCTGAAGGCTGACGGCAAAAAAGCCGGTAATCTCGGCCAGCCAGGCCTCGAGCTGAGAGGTCATCTCTTGATATCCGGCCGTCTGCGCCGAAGGCGCAAAGGGATGCATCTTGCCGAATTCGGGCCAAGTCACGGGCAGCATCTCGGACGCCGCGTTGAGCTTCATGGTGCATGATCCCAAAGGGATCATCGAGTGAACAAGCGAGAGGTCCTTTCCCTCGAGCTTGCGCAAGTACCTCAACATCTCGGTTTCCGAACGATGTTCGGAAAACACTTTGTGGGTTAAAAACTTCGACGTTCTCTTGAGGTTGGCGGGTATCTCGACGACAGGCCCGTCCGATATCGTCCGACCGCCGAAGGCGGTCAATATATCGGCGATATCCGTTTCCGTGGTGGCCTCGTCCAGAGAGATCACCACTCCGTTGCCGTTGAACCGAAGATTGATCTTCTTCCTTTCCGCCGCCGTTCTTATTTTCGCCGCGTCGCCGGAGGCGACGCGAGCATGTATCGTATCGAACGCCAGGTCGGCACCCGTATCCACGCCCAATTCGTTCAATCCGTTTCTTAATTTCTGCGTCAAAGCGCGCACGCGAAGGGCGATCCGCGTCAGACCCTCGGGGCCGTGATAAACCGCGTACATCCCCGCGATCACGGCCAGCAAAACCTGCGCCGTGCACACGTTGCTCGTCGCCTTCTCCCGGCGGATGTGCTGCTCTCTCGTCTGCAGCGCCAGGCGCAGGGCCGGCTTCCCGTGAGCGTCCTTGGACACCCCGACGATGCGTCCCGGGATCCTCCGCTGGAACGCTTCTTTCACCGACAGGTACGCCGCGTGCGGCCCGCCGAACCCGAGCGGCACGCCGAAGCGCTGGGTGGAGCCGACCGCGATGTCCGCGCCGAACTCGCCCGGGGCCTTGAACAGGGTCAAGGCCAACAGATCCGCCGCCACGACCAACTGGCCTCCGGCGGCGTGAACGTCGTCAGCGAACTGGGACCAATCCTTAACCGCGCCGAACGTATCGGGGTACTGGATCAAGGCGCCCAACAGCTTTTTCCCCGCGATCTGCGAGGGTTCGCCGACCTGGACCTTCACGCCTAGCGGCGTGGCGCGGGTTTTGACGACTTCGATCGTCTGCGGATGGCACTCGTTCGAGATGAAAAATATTTTATCACCCGGATCTTCCGCGGCGTGAAGGCAGATCGCCATGGCTTCCGCCGCCGCGGTGCCTTCGTCCAACAGCGAGGCGTTCGCCACGGGCAAGCCGGTCAGATCGATGACCATCGACTGAAAATTAAGCAATGCTTCCAATCTTCCCTGCGCGATCTCCGGTTGATAGGGGGTGTAGGCGGTGTACCACCCCGCGTTCTCCAAGATCTCGCGGAGGATCACGGGGGGCGTCACGGTGTCGTGGTAGCCCTGGCCCAGGTACGAGCGCCAAACCTGGTTCTTCGACGCGATCTTTCGGAGCTCGGCCAGCGCCTCGGCTTCGGAGAGCGCGGCGGGCAGACCCAGCGGTTTCTTCAAGCGGATGGCCGGGGGCACGACGGCGTCGATCAGCGCGTCGAGCGACGGGCGACCGAGCGCGGCGAGCATCGCCGCCTGATCGGCGGCGCCGGAGCCGATGTGGCGCCGGGAGAAATCGTCGGAGAGCGGAAGGGAGGTTTTCGTAGGACGCTCCTCAGTGGCTTCCATGCGCGGCCTCTGATTTCAAGAACTCGCCGTAGGCCGTTTCGGTCATGAGCTTCGCCGCCTCGTCGGGCGCGGAAGCCTTGAGCTTGAACAGCCAGCCCTTGCCGAAGGCCTCGGCGTTGACGAGCGAGGGGTCCTTGACGACCTCCGCGTTGACCGCGGTGATCTCGCCGGAGACGGGGGCGTAGATGTCGAAGGCGGCCTTCACCGATTCGACGACGCAGCACGCCTCGCCCTGCTTGACCTTGCGGCCGACCTTGGGGGGCTCGACGAAGACCACGTCGGTGATCTCCTTCTGCGCGTGGTCGGAGATGCCGACCGTGCCCGCGTCGCCCTGCAGGTCCAGCCACTCGTGCGACTTCATGTACTTCAATTTTTTCGGATCAAGCATCGTTATGCTCCCTTCTTCAGATTTGGCGAAATATAAAACGGCGTCTTGACGATCTCGGCGGGGATCTCGCGGCCGTGCAATGTCACGCCGCACTTCGTGCCCGGAGCGAGGTCCGGTCTATCTAGGTACCCCGTCCCGATCCCGGCTTGCAGGCTAGGCGAAAAAGTCGCCGAACAAAGTTTGCCCGCTTCCTTGCCGTCGATGATGACGGGGGCGCCGGCGCGCGGGACGCCGCGCTCCAGGAGCTTGATGCCGGTGAGCTTGCGCTTGATGCCCTCGGTCTTCTGCTTGACCAGCGCGGGCTTCCCGATGAAGTCCCCCTTGTCGAGCTTGACGACCCAGCCGTAGTTGGCCTCGTACGTGGATAACGAGTCGTCGAGGTCCTGGCCGTAGAGCAGGTAGCCCGCCTCGAGGCGCAGGACGTCGCGGGCGCCGAGGCCGCAGGGCACCGCGCCGAGCGAGCGTCCCTGGGCGAGGAGGTCCTCCCACACCCGCACCACGATCTCGTTGGGCACGATGAATTCGCAGCCGTCCTCCCCCGTGTAGCCGGTACGGGTGATGAAGGAAGGCTGGCCGTACAGCTCGAGTTCGAGGGCGCCGAAGCGCGGCAGCGCGGCCATGGCCGGAGCGATCATCGAGGCGATCTCAGCCGCCTTCGGACCCTGGACCGCGATCATGCCGAAATGGTCGGATCTGTTCTCGAGCTTCACCTCGAAGCCCTTCGCGTGCTTCTGGAACCAGGCGAAGTCCTTGTCGGCGGTGGCCGCGTTGACGACGATCAGATAACGGTCTTTCCCAAGGCACGAAACGATGACATCGTCGACGACCCCCCCCTTCTCGTTGGGCAGATGGGAGTAGATCGCCTTGCCGGGGCCGATGCGGGAGATGTCGTTGGCGTTGAGCCTCTGGAGGAAGGCGAGCGCGCCGGGGCCCGTCGCGAACACCTGGCCCATGTGGGAGACGTCGAACAGGCCGCAGCGGTGGCGCGTCGCCTCGTGCTCCTTCATGATCGATTCGTACTGGACCGGTAATTCCCAGCCGTGGAAATCGACGATCTTTCCGCCGAGATTCTTGTGGCTTTCGTACAGCGCCGTGCGACGCGCGACCGCCGTGGTGGACATGCGCCTAAAATAGCATTTAGCCCCTGGGCCGACAACCGTTGACAAATGCGCCCGGCGGGCTTACACTTCAGAGGCATGGCCAAGAACCAGGAAGGGTCCCCGGAGCCTCCCAGGCCGCCCGCGGCGGCCATCCCGGACCTGAAGAAGGCGCAGGAGAACAAGCCGGCTCCCTTCGCGTGGGCGCCCGGGGCCGCGCGCTCGGCGGCCAGCGCGGCGGTCATCGCGGCCCCCGCGAAGACCCCTACGGCGCTCGACCGGCTGAACACCACCCCCGGCAGGCTGGCCGTGCTGGCGGTCCTGATGCTCCTGGGCGGGGCCGGGTTCAGCTTGACGGCCTATCTGGACCGGGCCGGCGGCGGCGGCGCCGGCGAGTTGGGCGGCATCAGATCCACGATCAAGTCCCGGGCCTTCCAAGGCCGCGACAGCGTCGGCTTCAACAAGGGATATGGCGCAGGCAACGACCCCACGGCGCGCAAGAGCGGCATGAATTTCGACCTGATCAAGGCCGGCGAGAAGGCGATGAATGTCGAGATCCCGGAGATGCCTGACGTTCCCGGCGCCGGCGGCGAGACGCCGGTGAACCACGACAAGGGCGCGACCGGGCGGGCGGGGGCGGCCGGCGGCGCAGCGACGGCGCGGGGGGAGGACGGCGCCGGCAACGAGGACGGCGGCGGCCTGGCGGGCGGACCCGCGCCGAAGCTCGGCTCATCCTACGGCAAGATCAACTTCCAAGGCATGCGGCGCGTCAGCGGGACCGCCGGGTTCCGGGGGATCAAGGCGACCGCGCCGAACCAAACGATCAAGACACGCGGCTCCGCGGCGAACTCCTCCGGCGCCTCGGGCCGTGGCGGCACGGGTTCGACCAAGTCCCCCCTCACCCCTTTCAGCCGGGACGACCCGCGCGCGGCGGGAGCGTTGTCCGGCCGGACGGACGGCGCCGGCGCGGGGGCCGCGGCGGGCGGGGGCGGGGGCGGCGGGGGCGTGGACGTCGGCAACCTCGAAAAAACCGTCGATCAGAATCTGCCCAGCATCCCGGACCTGCTGGCGCAGGCCGCCTCCAAACGCAAAGAGGCCGACAAGGAAGAGAAGAAAGCCAAGCACCTGGCCTCCGGAGGGCACTTCGCTCAGGCTCACTACCACTACGACCGGGCCGAAAAGAAGAAGGACGAGGCCAAGGACCTGGAGAACCAGGCGAATCAACAGATCAACGCGATCAAGGACGAGGCGGGAAGCCTGACGGAGGAACCGGGGAGACTCACGGAGCAGGAGCCTCCGTAGAGCCGCCTGCCGTGGCCATAGCATTGCACCTCCCTTATGCGGAGGCCGGGAAAACCCGTAACCCCCTCCGGACAAGCGAGGCCGGACGCGTTTAGGCGCGACGACCGGTTCCGCTACCCGGGCGAAAAGGCAGGGACGAACGAGGCGCGGCGAAAGCCGCGGCCTCGTTCGTTATGACCGCTTCAGGCGCGGGAAAGGACGTCCAGCAGCGCGCGCACCAGGCGGCGGCGCTCCACCATGTCGGCCCAGCGCAGCTCGGCGACGCGCCCGCCGTCGTCGTCGTCATAGGCGTGATGCACGCGCGAGCGGATCACCAGACGCTCGCCTCCCAGCTCGAAATCGACCAGCACGAACTCGCCCGTGACCAGCTTGGCCGAAGTGGAAAGCTCCCCGCCTCCGGCCGTTATCTTAAGGAGACGGCCCCAGGCGTCCTGGCGCGCGGCGAAGCCGGGGAAGCGCAGCAGCGCCGGCACGAGGAACGGGGCCCGCATCAGCGCGCCCCCTCTTTATGCCGGACCAGCCGCGCCGGCCCCTTGCCGTCCGCCGCCGAGCCCACGGTCCAAAATCGAGCACCATCCCAGGCGACTCCGGCGGGAAGGAAGCCCCCCTCGGCGTACTCGGGCAGGGGCACGCCCTCGATGACGTCCTCGGGGCGGGCGAGGTGGTGGCGGTTGAGCCGGCGCTCGGCGGCATCGAGCGACCACAGGGTCCGGCCGTCGAAGACCAGGCCGGCGGCCTTAACACCGGTCCACTTGTGCGTGGAGAGCACGCTGAGCTCGCGGTCCACGAGATGCTTGCGCAGGACCTTCGCCCGCGCGTCGAGCGTCCAGAGGTAAAGACCGTCGAACGCCAGCCCGGCGGAGTTCGGCGCGGCCTTCGGATACCGCGTCAGCGGCGTCATCTTGTCGTCGCGCATGCGGCGGATCACCGTGCCGTCGGCGGAGACCGTCCACATCGCCTCGGTGGTGAAGGCCGCGGCGACCGGCGTCTCCGCGGTCAGGTGGCGCACGACCTGGATGGCGGTATCCTCGGGAGACAGCGAGTAGAAGGACTGCGTGAACCATTCGACGAGCCACAGCGACTTGCCGTCGAAGGCGAGGCCCGCGGGGTGGCGCACCGGCAGCTCCCACCGGTCGACGCGGGCGGCGGCCGCCGCGCGGTTGGCGTCGGCGCGCTTGAGGGAGGCGACGCCGAGGCCCGCGGCCAGGAACAGGCCGACGGCCAGCGCGTACCAGACCGGGGAACGGCTCAAGGGGGCTGCGCTCGCGACGGTCAAGGCCGTGCCCTGGAAGCGCAGCCCCTTGGACACCGAGGCTTTCAGTTCCTCCGGCGTCCACGGCGGAGCAACGACCTCGATGGCGCCCACGCGCATCAGCGCCACCGCGCGGCTCGCGTCGCGCGTCTTGAGCGCGACGACGATGGGCATCAGAGGGAACGCCCGGATCAACTCCCGCGTCAGGCTCTCGGCGTCGGCGCCGCCGCCGTCGACGAGCAGGAAGGCCCGGGTGCGCCGCTCCCGCGCGGACTCGAGCGCCTCCTCGAGACGGGCGGAGCCCTCGGCGCTGTAGCCCAGCTCGCCGAGCATCAAGCCCAAGAGCTCCCGGTCGGCGGCTTCCTTCGCCAACAACCCGATGGAAGCCATCTCAGTTCGGCGCGGGGATCAGGAGGGACGCGCCCTCGGCGGGCAGACCGCGTTCGACCTTTTCGCGGTTCGCGTCGTATATCCTTTCCCACTGGTTGGGATCGCCGTAATACTGCCGAGCCATCGTGCGCAAAGTGTCGCCTGCTTTGACGACGTGGCGCTTGGGCCAGGCGGGAGGCGCGGGCCGCGCGCGGACCTTGACCTCGACGGGCTTAGGCCGGCCGAGCAGGCCCGCGGCCTTCTCCGCGGCGCGGTACTCGAGCTCGTCGTTGCGCTTGAGCAGGGCGCGGTACTCGTCCTGCGCCTCGGCCACGCGTTTTTCCAGCACGCGGAGCTGGGCTTCCGCCGCGGCCTTGTTGGTCTCCGCGGTGCCGGCCTGCTGGGACATCGTCCGCTGCTTCTCCGTCAGGCTCGACAGGTCTCCGCGCAGCGTTTCGGCGTCCGCCGCCGCCTGGCCCACGAACTGCCCGGTGAAGGACGGGGCGCCGAAGCGGTAGGTGAACGTTCCCTGGTAGCCGCCGCCCGAGCGGTTGAGCCCGCCGGTCGGCAGGGACATCGCGATGTCGAGGATCATCGGCGAGAAGTTCAGCCCGAGGCCGAACGCGAAGGTATGCACGCCGTCGAGCGTCAAGCCCTTGCCGCCGCGCACCCGCAGGAGGCCTTGATGGAAGGACGCCTCGACGCCGGGATAGAACTCGGCGAGGCCGCCGCGCACGCGAAAATCCCCGGCGATCGTGTAGCGCCGGTCCCAGGTGTAAGCCGTCGCGAGCGTGATCCCCGGACGCGGGTACGCCGCGGCGGTGACGAGGTCGCTGAGCACGATGCCGGCCGAGAGGCCCATGTTCGAGCGCGCGATCACGCCGGCGTCGAAGCCGAGCCCGAGCTTGCCGCCGGCGCCGGTCCCCGGATCTGAGTTGACGATCTTCGCGTTGACCCCGAGCTTGAGCGGCTTCGACAGCGGAATCTGACGGACCTTGTACTCCTGGCTGTAGTTGAGGAGGATCGAGTCGATGTCGCCGCCGTTGCGCTGGCGCTCGAGGTGATACGCCGCTCCGATCGTGGCGGTATTGATCTGCTCGTAGGGGCGAAGATAGGCGGCGGTGGCGAAGGACAGGGGGCCCTTCGGAGACAGCATGCGTCCGACCGTGCCCGCGCCCTGGATGTAGGGCGTGTTCGCCGTGCCCGCGGGATTATAGAACAGGCCGAACGCGTCGTCGGCGATCGCCGAATACGCGGTTCCCATGCCCATCGCCCTCGCGCCCGGCAGGACGTCGTTGTAAGCGACCGCCCCGGCGTCCGGGGCGGTCAACGCGAGAACGAGGAGAAGCGCCAAAGCCCTTCTCGTCATCGTGCGAATTATAGCCGTTGCCCGTTACGGAATTAAGTATCGGCGCCCTTCGCCTTGACAGGGGGGCCGCGGGGGGCCATAATGAAGAGATGAGCGATGAGCCCCAGCACAAGACCAGCCGCCTCGGCGCGATCTTTGTCGTCGTCGCGGTGGGAGGCTCGGCGATCGGAGTCGCGGGCTGGCACCTCATGTCCAACACCGGGGGCGGGCTCGACACCTCAGGATTCAACATGAGCACCGCGCCCGATCCCGCCGCGTCCAAGGCGCCCCCCTCGTTTCCGGCTTCCGCGCCCGGCGCCGCGGCTCCCACGGCGCCGAACAGCCTGGGCATGGTCAAGGGCGACGAGGGCGTGACCATCGTCGGCGCCGGCACCGCGGCGGCCTCCAAGCCCGCTCCCGCCAAGCCGGGAGCCTCCGGCGTGACGGCGAATCCGACCGAACCCCGGCAAGCGGCCGCTCTGAGCTTCAAGGAAACCGCGGCCAAAAACGAAAAATTCGTCGACGCGTTCGTCCGACGCATGGAAAAGAAGCACCCCTCGCTCACCCGCTACGGGAAGGACTGGGCCGCATCCCCCGAGCTGCGCGCCCTGCGCGATCAGTATTGGAGAGAAAAAGACCCGTTGAAGTTCGCCGTAGGCCTGGCCAGGTCGAAGGATTTCGCCGGCCTCGTGCGCAAATACGCGAGAGATCCCGGCATCCGCGACGTTCTGGTCACGGGAATCAAGGAAGCGCCTCCGGGCCTGACGGGAGCGTTCGGCGGCTTGATGCAGAACGACCAGGCCGCCAAAGGCCTCGTCAACACTGTCATCCAGGCGGTCGGCCTCCCCGCGAGCCTGGTCTCCGTTCTGGACGGGAGCGGCTCCAAGCCGCCTGACCAGAACCAGGTCCTGTCGGAGATCATGAACTCCGACGACATGAAAAAGGCCATGAAGAACAACCCGGCGCCCGCCGTGAATTTGCCCGACCAAGGGAACCCGCCCGAACAGGCGAACGGCTTCACGCCTCTCGGATCGCGCTGATCAGGCCCCGGCGCAAAAAACGAGGCCGTCCCGCGCGGCGGGGCGGCCTCGCTTCTCAAGGCCTAAGCGCTCAGTTGTTGGAGTTCAGGGGCTGCGCGCGATTGGTCGTGCTCGTGGTATTGGCGATGCACTCCGTGCCGACCTTGCGCGTGCCGGGGCCGCAGGTGGTCTGAGGCACACTCGAGGTCTCGGCCTCGGGTTCCTGCGAGCAGCCGCTGCAGCCCGACAACGCCAACGACCCGAGCGCAATCACACCGAGCGCGACCAACGAGAAGCTTTTCATATTCGATTCTCCCAAAACAAACCGTAAAGTCTGTAACAGTGTAAGCCGCTATAGGGACGGTGTCAAGACATACAGCCCTTTTTTATCGATTTTTTACCCGGCTAAAGAGCTTCCTGGAAGCGGCGGGACACCGAACGAGGCAGCCACAGCAGGTGGAGGATCGAGGTGTAGTGGCCCAGGGGAAGCCAGATCTGACGGGAGTCGGGAAAGGCCTCCTTAAGGCGCAGAGCGTTCGCGCGGGGGATGACGGTATCGGAGTTGACGTTGATCAGCAGGGCCCGCTTGCCCGCGTTCTCCCGCTTATAATCGAGGGGATCAAGCCCGGTCCAAGCCGTCCGGAGTTCCCCCGCCTCGAGGCCCATCTTCCGGACGAAGGGCCCGCTCAGGGAGCCGTTGAGCGCGATGCCCGGGAAATCGGCCCCCCCCATCACGAACACGCCGGCGGCGGGGCGCGAGTCGACGGACCAGGCCACCGACGCCACGATGGCGCCGAGGCTGATCCCGAACAGGCCCACCCGCTTGGCATCCACCTCGGGCCGGGCGGCCAGGACGCCGAAGGCCCGGCGGGCGTCCGACACCGATTGGCGGAAATTGCGCGCGAGCTGGCCGGTGGTGCGGGCGAGAAAAACCTGGCCGCTGGGCATCGACGGATGCGGCCTCCTGTTGAACTGCGTGGGCATCTCGATCCACATGGTGACGAGCCCGTCGGCCACGAAGCGGTCCACGAAGCGGGTCTCGATCCAGACGTTGGGCGCGGCCATCACCGGCAGCACCAGCACGGCCGGGCCGGGTTTCTCGCGGGCCGAGTCGGGCACCGACAGATGCGCCCAGACCGTATCGTTGGCCGGCCACGGACTCCTGGCCGCCGACGGGAAGGTGAGCAGGTAGTCGGTCCGGCCGGGCGCGGTGCTCGTGGCGACGATCTCGACCTTGAAATCAGCCCCCGGCGCCTCCAGCGAGGCGGCCGCGGCCGGCAGGGCGAGAAGACAGGCGAGGGCGCCGAGCAATCAGAACCCCATGACCAAGGAGAACGCGCCTTGGTAGATATCGTTGAGCCCGAGGGAGTTCGCGCTGCGAACGGTGGACTTCCCCATCACCCAATATGAGTACTCGAACTTGGCGGCGAAATGCTGGGCCAACTGCCAATGAAGCCCCGCCGTGTATTTGCGTATCCGCCGGGTCACGAACGGCGCCCCCTCCCGGTAGGCCGTCATCGACTCGAACGTCGTCGTCCCGTCGTTGAAGTTGAGCAGGAAGTCGAGCAGCGGCCCGCGCCGGTACATCTCGTTGTAGACGAGCAGCCCCGTCACCCGCCGTCCCCACGGCGGGCGGCGCATCAATGGAAAAGACGCCTGGAGGAAATAGCCGTACAGATGCTCGACCTGGCGCGTGTGGGTTCCCGTGGACGCGAGCGCCGGCGCGGCCTCCGTCGAGCCCGGCGCCAGCCTCGGGGTGAGGAAATGGTTCCGGCTGTACATCGCCTCGCCGGAGAGGTTGACGCCCTTGTAGTCGAAGGACCAGTCCGCGCTCCACATCTCGTAGCCGAGGAACCCCTCGAGGTCGTAGTTCCCGCCCATGCCGGACAGCCCCAGGTGGGTGCCGGTCATGTCGGACGCGCGCTCCGACACCGGCCACGGAAGACGCAGGTCGCCGAGCGCGAACACGATGCGTCCGCCGAAGGTCTTCGCGTTGTTGTTGTCGGCGAGGTTGTGGTTCTCGTGGCCGAAGTCGGGGGTCACGCCGTTGGTGCCCGGGCCGGGTATGCCGAGGTTCGAGGGGTTGGGGAAGGTGCGCAGACGGTTCTTCTGCTCGCCGACGCCGTTGACGACGAACAGGGTCGCCTCGCTCGGCACGAGCGGGTGGACGCGCACCGGATACCAGCTCCAGCGCAGGCCGATATCGCTGTAGCCGTAGCTGAGGGGCGGCCGCGGCGAGTTGGGCCGCACGACGAGGTCGAGGGTGTCGGGCGAGGCGTAAAGCAGCGGGCGCGTCACGGCGAGATACTGGTCCGGCCGGTAAAGCTCGTTGTAGCGCCCGAACGGGACCATGAACTTTCCGAGCTGGAACTTGATGCGCCGCACCCCGTTGTACTCGGCGTAGGCCTGGCTGAGCCGCGGCACGCCCCGGCCCGCCGTCGGCAGGTTCCACTCGAGGAGCACGGGGACGTCCTCGGTCACCGGGCCTTCGGCGCCGAGGTACATGTCCGACAGATAGACCTGGTTCTGGATCTGGGTCTCGAAGCCGGGCTCGCGGGGGCCGACGTTGCGCCAGTTGATGGAGGCGGCGCCGAACAGCTTGATCTTGGCGAACCGCTCCAGCGCCCGCTGGAAGGCGGGGCCCTCGGCCGCCGGGGGGGCCGGGTCCGGCTCGGCGCGCGCGGGCGCCGCGGCGGCCGCCAGAAGGCAGCCGGCGAAAATTTGACAATAAATGGATGAAGATGTACGATGGACCACGCCGGGTAAGTATAACGCGTTTTGCCGTGACGCGCCATGCGGCGCAAGGGAGAACCTCAATGACTCATATTATCGTCGAAGGCTGTCTGGGCGAAGTGTACGCCGCGTGCGTCGATGTCTGCCCCGTCGAGTGCATCCACCCGGGCCAGTACAAGAACGAGGCGTTCATGATCATCAATCCCGAGGTCTGCATCGACTGCGGCGTGTGCCTCCCCGAGTGCCCGATCGGCGCGATCAAGGGCTCGGCCGACGAAGATCCCGCGTGGGCCAAGATCAACGCCGAGCTCTCCCCGTCCTTCAAGGACAACCCCAAGGTGACGCCCCGCGCCCCCAACGATCCTCCCCACAAGCCCACCAACAAGCTCGTCAAGTAAGTTGGCGTCGAATGAAAAAGCCGGGCGGCCGATATGGTCGCTCGGCTTTTTCTTTATGCTGCACGCCGCGAACGCCCAAGCCATGAATCACAACCTCCTCCACCGCACGCCGCTCGACGCCGCCGGGTCCCGCACCGCGGGTCTCGAGCGCCTGCCGTTTCAGGAGGGGCTGTTCCGCACCAAGGCCGCGACGGCCTCGCTCGAATCGCGAGACCTCGAGACGCCCTTCGCCTTCGACGACCTCGTCGGCTCGCTGACCGCGGAGGTGCCCGCCGGCGGCGAGGTCGAGATGAGCGTGAAGGTCCGCTTCGAGGACGGCTGGAGCGATTGGCACTCCCTGGGCAGCCTGCGCTCCGACGGCTGGAGCTCGCCCCCGAGCGTCCCGGCCGCGGAAGGCGCCCCGGCGGCCGTCGACGTCGACACCCTCAAGCTCAAGAAGAAGGCGTCCGCGTTCCGCTACCGCCTCAAGCTCAAGGCCGGGAAAAAGCCCGTGCGCCTGCGCTCCGTCGCGGTCGCGGTGTCCGACGCCGAGGCGCCGTCGGCCCCGTCCCCGTTCGCGCCGGGCCCCTGGGTCCGCGACCTCGGGCTCTCCCCCCGCTCGCAGGGTGACGCGCAAGAGAAGTACAAGCACGACATCTGCTCGCCGACCTCGTTGGCGATGGTCCTCGAGCATTGGGGGCGCAAGCTCGACCTCGAGGCCGTCGCCGTCGCCGCGCAAGACCGCGGCTCCCTTCTCTACGGCAACTGGCCCGCGAACGTCGCCTATGCCGGCTCGCTCGGGCTCGAGGGCCGCGTCGCCCGGCTCGAGTCGCTGGCCGGCGTCGAAGACGAGATCGCGCACGGCCGCCCGGTGATCGTCAGCGTGACCTTCTCCGAGGGCGAACTGCCCAACTCCCCCATCAAAAAGACGCGCGGACACGTCATGGTCGTCGGCGGCTTCACCGCCGAGGGCGACGTCATCGCTTACGATCCCGCGGGCAAGGGCAAGGAAGGCGTGCGCCGCGTCTACCCGCGCGCCGCCTTCCACAAGGTCTGGCGCGGGCGCAAGCGCGGGCTCTGCTACCTGATCGGGCCCACGTTCCCGCGCGAGTTCACCGTGGGAG
Source organism: Elusimicrobiota bacterium (assembly GCA_030696455.1). GTDB lineage: Bacteria > Elusimicrobiota > Elusimicrobia > UBA1565 > UBA9628 > GWA2-66-18. Next base: position 26,119 of record JAUYSH010000030.1, on the reverse strand, counting down.
TCCCCGTCGCCGATCTGTGGACCAAGCCGGTGCGCCGCAGCGCCGTCAAGCTCGACGACGAGGCGCATCTCTCGCAGATTCTCTACGGCGAGGTCGTGACCGTGCTCGAGGCCAAGGGGGAGTGGGTCCGCGTGCGCGCCGAGGAGCAGGAGAGCTTCCTGCATTCCGGCGACTGGCAGGGCTACCCCGGTTGGATGAAGGCCGACGCCTTGACGTCCGCCTCCCCGCCCGGGCAAGGACCGATCGTCCGCGTGCGCCAGGCGCTGCTCCAGCGCGGCGACGACCTGCTCACGCTCTCCGTCGGCACGCGGCTGTCCTTCGTCTCGGACAGCGGCACCGCGACCGTGGTGCGCCTGCTCGACGGCACCTTGGCCGAGATCCCCTCGGCCTCTCTTTACCGGGCTCCCGCCGAGCCGACGGCCGCCTCGCGCGCCGAGATCATCCGCACCGCCGAGCTCTTCCTCGGCACAAGCTACTACTGGGGCGGGCGCTCCGGCGTCCAGTCCGACCCGAAGGTCGGGGTGGACTGCTCGGGCCTCGTGAGCCTGGCCTACCGCATCCACGGGCGCGACGTGCCGCGCGACTCCCACGAGCAGAAGCTCCATGCGCGCCCGGCGCGCAGCGCCGAGCTGCAGGCCGGCGATCTGATCTTCCTGACCGACGACGAGACGAGCGAGCGCATCACGCACGTGATGATCTTCACCGGGGGCGACGGCCTCATCGAGAGCCGCAAGTCCTCGGGGCGCGTGCTGCGCACGACCTTCCTCGAGCGCTTCGGCTCTCCCCTCACCGCGATCGAGTCCGGCGACGTGGTCTCCGACGTGTCCTTCGCGCGGCCGCGGCGGCGACGCATCTTCTTCGGGTCCTATTTCTGATATGGGCAAGCCGCTGATCCATTTCGTCGGGATCGGAGGGGCGGGCATGAGCGCGCTGGCTCAGATCCACGCGATGGACGGGAGCCCCGCGACGGGCTCCGACCGCGACTTCGACCGCGGCCGCGGCGAGGGGCTCAAGGCCAAGCTCGAGACCCTCGGCGTGCGTCTGTTCCCGCAGGACGGCAGCGCGCTCACCGATGAAACGAAGCTCGTGGTGCTGTCCACCGCCATCGAGGACTCCAACCCCGAGATCGCCGCGGCCAAGGCCCTCGGCGTGCCGCTGATGCACCGCTCCGAGTTCCTGGCCCGCCACGTCTCGCAGATGCGCACCATCGCCGTCACCGGCACCAGCGGGAAATCCACCGTCGTCGCGATGATCTTCGAGATCCTCGAGGCCGCCGGGCGCGGCCCCTCCGTCATCACCGGCGGCGCCCTCATCGCGCTCCAGAACAAGGGCCTCACCGGCAACGCCTTCCGCGGGAAATCCGATATCCTCGTCGTCGAGGCAGACGAAAGCGACGGCTCCCTCGTCAACTACAAGCCCGCCGTGGGCGTCTTCCTGAACCTGACCAAGGATCACCTGGAGGTCTCCGCCCTGCGCGAGATCTTCCTCAAGTTCCGAATCCACGTCGCGACCGCTTTGGTCAACGCGGACGACGCCGCGCTGGCCGACATCCGCGCCGATGCCACGTTCGGCTTGTCGTCCGGCTCGGTCCGCGCGGAGGGCGTCGAGCTGAACGCCGCGGGTTCGTCCTTTCGCGTCAAGGACACCGCCTTCACGCTTCCGGTCCCCGGCCGTCACAACGCCGAGAACGCCGTCGCCGCGATCGCCGCCTGCGTCAACGAGGGCGTCTCCCTCGCCGATTGCGCCCGCGCCCTCGCCGGCTTCCAAGGCGTGGCCCGCCGCTTCCAAAGCCTGGGGACCGCGCGCGGCGTGGAGGTCGTCGACGACTTCGCGCACAATCCGGCGAAGATCGCGGCGACCCTCGTCGCCGCCCGGCTGCGCGGCCGGCGGACCTTGGCCGTCTATCAGCCGCACGGCTTCGCCCCGACCCGCCATCTCAAGAACGAGCTCATCGCGGCTTTCGCCGAGGGGCTGCGGCCCGACGACCGGCTTTGGCTGCCCGACATCTACTACGTCGGCGGCACCGCGAGCAAGGACATCTCCTCGAACGACGTCGTCGCCCCTCTGAAGGCCAAGGGCCTTCACGCCTTCCACGTCCCGGACCGCGCGGCGATCGCGGCGCTGATCGCCGCCGAGGCCCGCGAGGGAGACCTCGTCCTCGTGATGGGCGCGCGCGACCCGTCGCTGTCGGACTTCGCCCGGGATATTCTCCGGGCGTTGCAGGCTTAGCGGCCGATTTGTGCGGATAATGGCTGCAGATTAAATACTTTTTTTGATTTTTTTGGCCCTGTGAATATGTGGATAGATGTGTTAGTAGTTATATTTCTTATACATAACTGTAACATGACTATTTGAGGCTTAGGGCGCGTCTGGGCCCTTCGGCCCCCCGGGCCGGGGGCACGCCGCCCCATGCGTCCCGCGGCGCCGCGGCCTATCCTTACGTCATGAGAATCCGAAGCGGCATTCTGACGGCGCTTCTCGCGATCTCGCTCACCGCTCAAGCCCAGACGACCGTCCCCGATCCTTCCGTCATCGAAACCCTCGGACTGACCTCGGCGGACGCCGGCTGGCGTTATCGCGAGCCCGGGCAGGACGCCAAGGTCCTCACGGAGGAGCAGAGCGCCGAGGTCGACGCCTTCCTGAGGAACGAGGCCTCGTCGCCGGAAGCGTTGGCGCAGTGGTGCCGCGCGCGCGGCGTCGAGCTCGGATCCGCGGTAGCCGCCTTCCTCGCCTCCCCCTCCGCGCCGCCGCCCGCCGAAACTGCGGCCGCGCGGGACGACTCCGCCGCGGCCAAGGAAGCCGCCGAGCGCGGTCGCGCCCTGTCCTCCTCGCTCGGCGCCGGTCCGGATTTCGACGCGAGCGGGCATCGCCCGCTCGATCTGACCTTGCGCTGGGGCTCGGCGCCCCGCGCGGAGGCCACCGCGCGAAACCTCGAGACCTTGTACGGCCTTTACGGCCGGGGCACCGACGCCCTCCTCGACAAGGCCGGCGCCGGCTCGGGCAAGGCCGGGATCGCCGCCCGCCTCGCCAAGGCGCCCGTGGACCTCGGGCTGGCATGGACCACGACCTTGGCCGGCCATGAGCTCGGTCATTTCGAGTCCGCCTGGCTCGCCGGCGCCGAGAACGTGACCTTCGCCAAGGCGGACGGACCCTACGCTTTCGGCCGCATCACCGAGATCGCCTCCGAGGACTGGGCGCGCATGTCGCCCGCCGGTCGCCAGGCCTTCAACGCGGGCGGCACCATGGCCACCCAAGCCGCGGCCGCCGCGCTGCGCGCTTCGATCTTCGAGCGCGGCGAGGCCGACTGGACGCAGTGGCCGCTGCTGTTCTTCCAAAAGCTCGACATGACCGCCTACGGCCTGAGCGCCCCGGCCCCGTCGCAGGCCGGCCCACTCGACGGCGCCAACGACATGACCAGCTACGCCCGCCTCTACGGCGAGCGCTCCGGGCGCGGCGGCGACGCGGTGCACGGCGACATCGTGCGCGGCGCGGTCTGGAACATGCTCGACCCGATGGGGCTTTATTCCGCCTACGGCTATCTCGGGCGCTACCTGATCCGCGGGGAGCGCACGCAGAAGACGCCGGGCCTCGAGGCCGGCGGACGGACCTGGATGGCGGGCACCGGCTTCTGGCTCTCGGAGGTCGGCGCGCGCTATTCCCTCACGGTGCTCTCCCGCGGCAAGGAAGGCGACATGATCGAGGCGACCGCCTCGACGGGCGAGGGCCAGCCGGCCGCCGCCGTACGCTGGTCCGACGACGTCGGCGCGGGCGTGCGCGCCCGGATCGGCGTCGACGCCTGGAGCCAGCGCGCCGCGGCCGAGCCGGGCCCCAAGGATATCGGAGGCGCCCTCACCGTCGGCGCGGAGAAGAGGCTCGGACGGGTCTCCGCCTACGCCGAGGTCGGCCGCAAGACCGAGGGCGCCATGCTCGGCCAGTCCCACGGCGGCGGGACGTTCTACACCATCGGCCTCTCGGGCCGCTTCTGATGAATAATCTCGCGCTGCTCGCGGCGCTTCTGCTGGCGGCTCCCGCCTCGGCTCAGACGCGCGTCGCCTCGCCGGCGACGACCGTCGTTCCGGTCCGGATCGGCGCCGCGCCGGCGCCGGGCTTGCTCGCTCCCGGCGCGCTCGCGCCGTCCCTGAGCCTTTCCGCCCCGCTGCCGCTGTCCGCCCCCGCCCTCTCCGCTCCGGCGCCGATGATCGCCCCCGTCGCCCTCCAGGCCATCCGCCCCGCGGCCTACGCCCCTCTGCCGGTCAAGGTCGCCGCGCTCGGCGCCGGAGTCGCGAAGGCCGTCGCCTCCCTCGCCGACCGCCCGGCCTCCGGCGCCGCCGCGCTGAGCGCGGGCCGCGACATCGAGGCCCTGCTCACCGGCGCCGTCCTCTCCGCGCCCTCCGCCGCCGACGCCGCCGCGACCCCCGAGGAGCTGGCCTTCGCCGTCGGCGCCTCGCAGGCGCTCGCCGCCCGCGCCGACGACCTCGGCGCCGCGAAAGGCCTGAAGGCGCGGACCATGAGCGGCGCCGATTTCACGGGTATGCTCGACGAGGCCCGCGGGTCGGGCTCTCCCGCCCCGACCCCCGCCGCCGCGGCGGCGGTCGTGGAGATCGAGTCAGCCGTCGTGCGCTTCGCCCGCGCCCTCATCCCCGCAGACAAGCCGCTCGCCGACAGCCTGAGCCGCGCGCTGGCGGTGTGGCAGGTCTTCGACCAGGAGATGGCGATCGCCGCGTCGAAGGGAGCCCTCGACGCGATCGTCGCCGACGCGAAGCTCTTCGCCTCGCAGGTCGAGGCCTCGATCGACGCTCCGCGGGCCGCGCCGGCGCCGGCCCTCGCTCCTTACCAGCCCGAGGCGGTCCGTCCCGAGGACCCGAACGATTACGCCTCCGTCAGCGTGCCCGGCAGCATCTTCGGCTGGCAGCCCATCGAAAAGTCCCCGGGCCACGGCTTTCCGCCGCTCGACGCCCTCATCCGGCGCGTCCTGGCGGAGAAGAAGAGCGGCTACGCGAAGGGCTTCGAGCTTCCCGGCGCGGCGCGGCGCGAGGACGCGCGCATCCATTTCTACGGCGAGCGCCACACCGACGGCGCCCTCATCGCGGCCAATATGAAGAGGCTCGCGGCCGACGCCCGTCCCGGCAAGCCGGTCATCGTCCTCGTCGAGGGTTACACCGGCTGGAGCCTGCGGGGCTGGCCGGCGGTGAAGTATCTCGCCGACCGCGGCCTCGAGCCCGACGACCTGACGGAGAAGGACATCGCGAGCGGGGAGGTCGAGGTGCGCGGCTGGGACGTCTCCGCCAGCTACGACGCCTCGAAGCACCCCCTCTTGCAGCACCACATGGACCTGCTCGCCCTCAACCACCTCGCGTACGGCGAGCTCCGCGGCTGGCGCTACTACCGAGAGGTCGCGCGCGCGGCCCTGACCGCCCTGCGCGGCTACCGCGAGCTGTGGCGGGCGGCCATCGTCGCGCGCAACGCCGACCTCGACGCCGCGGTCCGCAAGGCCGCAGCCGACGCCGACGCCTCCGGCGCGACGGTGCACGTCATCGCGGGCACCGACCACCTGATGCAGAGCCCGCGCCTGGCGAGCCTTCCGTTGATCGGCCGCCCGTCCTTCCGCAGAACCTTGCGCGACGCCCTCGGCGGCAGGCCCTTCTGGGCCAGCCAGCCGCCGAACACCTTGGACTAGAGCCGCACGGGCCTAGCCGGCGCGGAAAGTTGGTAGAATCCGAGCCATGATAAGAGCGCTCGCGGCCGCCCTGCTGCTGGCTTCGGCCTTGTCCGCCGCGGCCGCCGACCGGCCTCGGGGCGGAGCGCGGCTCGAACAGCCCCGCGTCGCCGCCGAGCCTCCCCTGTACCCCACGCGGTCGACCGAGCCCATCATCTTCATCTGGCCGCCGGAGAACATGCCGCTCGCGGCCAACGCGGAGTTCATCCTGGGCTCGGTCTCGCCGGCGACCGCGCCCTTCAAGATCAACGGCGTCCCCGTGCAGGTCCATCGGGACGGAGGCTTTCTCGCGTTCCTCCCCATCTCGCCGGGGACGTTCACCTTCCGCGGCGAGCTCGCCCTGTCCTCCGTCACGACCGCGACGGCCGAACGCCGGATACTCGTGCCTTTGCCCGTCACGCCTGCGGCCGCGGGCGAGCTCGCCATCGACCCCGACTCTCTGACGCCGCGCTTCGACCTCGACCTGCGCGCCGGAGACTGGCTGACGGTCCGGATGAAGGGCACGCCCGGCAAGCCCGCGCGCTTCCGCGTGGGCAAGGGAGCTTGGCAGGATATGCGCGAGACCAACGCGGCGCTCGGCTACTATGAAGGAACGCGGCAGATCGGCCTCGGCGAGGAGATCACTCCGGCCCACGTGGAATACGAGCTGGACCCTGGCTGGGGCTCCGCGAAGGCCAAGGGCGCGCCCCTCGTCTCGGCCTCGGCGAAGAACTCCATGATCGCGACCGTCAAGGACGCCGCCGCCGGATACGTGGGCGTCAAAACCGGACCCGCCAACGGCTTCCTCGCCTTCCCTCTGGCGGGAACCCGGCTGCTGGTGACCGGGCGCGAGAACAGTTCCCTTCGCGTTCGCCTCTCCGAGTCGCTGTCCGGCTGGGTCGACGCCAAGGACGTCGACCTCTCCTCCGGCCCGCCCCCCCGCGCGGTGACCGGCACGATCGGCGTCTCCCGGACCGCGCTCGGAGCGGCCGTGAAGATCGGCGTATCGGAGAAGGTCGCCTTCGATGTCGAGCCCTCCCCCGGGCTCGACGCCCTGACGGTCCGGCTCTACAACGCCGTCGGCCATACGAACTGGGCGGTCAACGACGCCCCCGACTTCATCTCGGAGGTCCGTTGGCGGCAGGAGGCGACCGACGTCGTCGCCGTGACCGTCATCCTCAAGAAGGGCGAGACCGCCTGGGGCTGGTGGCCGACCTTCGACGGCGCCTCCCTGCGCCTGGAGGTCCGCCGCCCCCCGAGGATCTCCGAGTACAAGCCGTTCGCGGGCGTCACCATCATGCTCGATCCCGGCCACATGCCGTCGGCGACGGGCTCGACGGGGCCCCTCGGAACGCGCGAGATGGACGCCAACTACGCGATCGCCCTCGCCGCGAAGGGCCGCCTTCAGCGCGCGGGCGCGAACGTGCTGATGTCGCGCGCCGATCCGCTGCACGAGGTCTCCCTCGTGGACAGGCCCAAGCAGGCCGTCGAGCGGGGCGCAGACCTCTTCGTGAGCATCCACAACAACGCCCTTCCCGACGGCGAGAATCCCTTCGCCAAGCCCCGCGGCTTCAGCATCTTCTACTATCACCCTCAAAGCCTGTCGCTGGGCCGCGCGGTGCACGAAGCCTATCGCGGACGCATCAAGCTGGCCGACGAAGGCCTACGCTGGGGCAACCTGCTCGTCGCCCGGCAAAGCGCGATGCCCGCGATCCTCGTGGAGAACGCCTACATGATCTTTCCCGAGCAGGAGGCCCTGCTCAACGACGCCGCGTTCCGCGACGAGCTCGCCCGTGCGCTCGTCGAGGGCCTCGAGAAGTTCCTGCGCTCCGCCCGGAGGAAGCCTTGATCGCGCCCGGCGCCGGCGCCCTGCCCGCGCTCATCGACGTGCTCGCCTTCCTCGCCGCGACGAAGGACGCCGAGGAGGACCAGGTCTGGGCGCGAGTCCTCGACAAGCTCGCCGCCGCGCTCGATTGCGAGGCCGCCACCTACTTCGTCTTCCTGCCCAAGCCCCAGCAGCTCATCGCGCGCGCGGTGCTCGGCTCCGCCGGCCATCGCGTCGAGTCGTTGCGCGTGGAATCGGGCAAGGGCCTGTGCGGCTGGGTCGCCAAGTACCGCGAGCCGGTCCTGACCGCCGACGCCTACGCCGATCCCCGCTTTTTGAACCAGCTCGATGAAGAAACGGGCTTCAAGACGCGCCGCGTCCTCGCCGTGCCGCTGCTCGACCGGCTGGAGCTGGTCGGCGTCCTCGAGATCATCAACAAGCGAAGCGGACCCTTCACCGAAGCCGATCTCGCCTTCGTGCAGGCCGCCTGCTCGGCCACCGAGACCTCCCTTCGGGCGAGCCGCCTGGAGTCGACGGTCGACAAGGTGACCGCGCATAACGCGTCCATCCTCGAGAACCTCGGCGGCGGGTTCGTCGCGGTGGACATCCACGGCCGCGTGATGCTGTGCAACCCGGCGGCGAAGAAGATCCTCGGCCTTCCCGAGGACACGCCGATGAACCAGCCGGTCGACGCGACCTTGATGATGATCCCCGAGATGGCCGAGATCCTCATGGACACCTTGGTCAAGAAGGAGACGGTCAAGCGCCAGGACCTCTGGTGGAAGAGCAAGGGCCAGAACCGCGCGCTCGGCTACTCGACCTTGCTCATCCAGGACCCGCACGGCCAGGTCGTCGGCGCCGGCGTGACCTTCCAGGACATCACCGCCTTCCAGAAGAAGCCATGAGAGCCCCGGCCTTCACCCTCAAGGGCGTCGACGGCGCGACGCACACGCTCGACTCCGTCAGGGGCGCCAAGGCCACCATCATCCTCTTCTCCTGCAACCACTGCCCGTACGTGATGAAGGCCGAGGACGAGCTCATCGCCGTTTTCCACAAGTACCGGCCGCTCGGCGTCGGCATGGCCGCGATCAACGCGAACAACGCCGACGCGTACCCGGAGGACTCCTTCGAGAACATGGTCGCGCGCGCCTCCGAGAAGAAGTTCCCCTTCTACTACCTGCGCGACGCCTCCCAGCTGGCCGCCAAGGCGTACGGCGCGACCCACACGCCCCAGCTCTTCGTCTTCGACCACGACCTCAAGCTCGCCTATACGGGCTCGGTCGCCGGCCTGCGCCCCGCGCTCGACGACCTCGTCGCCAGCCGCCCCGTGCGCGAGCCCGAGACCCAGGCGATCGGCTGCACGATCAAGTGGAAGTGACGCCGTGAAAGCCCACACGGAATACCTGTTCTTCGAGACCCCGGAGCGCAAAGCCCTCGTGAACATCACCGAGCGGCTCGCCGCGATCACGTCGAAGTCCAAGATCAAGGAAGGCATGTGCCTCGTCTCCGCGATGCACATCACCGCCGGCATCTGGGTCAACGACGAGGAGCCGGGCCTCAAGCAGGACCTGCTGGATTGGCTCGACCGACTGGCCCCCGTCGCGGACTATCGCCACCACCGCACGGGCGAGGACAACGGCGACGCCCACCTCAAGCGCACCTTGCTCGGTCATCAGGCGATCCTGCCGGTCACGGGCGGAGCGCTCGACCTCGGCCCCTGGGAGCAGGTCTTCTACGCCGAGTTCGACGGCCGCCGCCGCAAGCGCGTCGTGGTCAAGGTGATGGGCGAATGAAGCCGTCCCTGCTCGTCTGGGCGATCCTCGCCGCCGCGCTGCTCTGGATCGGACTGCGCTTCTTCGAGCGCTCGATGGTCTTCATCCCTTCCCGCGCGATGTACGCCCATCCGGGCACGGTCGGGCTCGCCTACGAGCCGCTTTTCCTGACCGCGTCCGACGGCGTGCGCCTGCGCGCCTGGTGGATCCCCGGCCCGTCGGTCGATTCGCCCGTGATGCTCTGCCTGCACGGCAACGGCGGCAACCTCACCGATCGCACCGACAAGATGCGCCTGTTCCACGACGCCGGCGCCGCGCAGCTGTGGCTCGACTGGCGAGGCTACGGCGAAAGCTCCGGAAGCCCCGATGAGGCGGGCCTGTACCGCGACGCGCTCGCCGGCTGGGCGTGGCTCAACGCGGCCAAGGCCGTGCCTGCCGCCCGGCTCGTGCTCTACGGAGAGTCCCTCGGCGCCGCCCCGGCCGTCGAGCTCGCGACGCGCGTGCCCGCCGCGGGGCTGATCGTCGACAGCGCCTTCACGTCGCTCGTCGACATGGGCAAGCTCGTCCTGCCGTGGTTCCCCTCGAGCCTCATCCGGTTCCGCTTCGAAACCCTCTCCCGCCTGCCGCGAGTGACCATTCCGACCCTGTTCCTCCACAGCCCCGACGACGACATCATCCCCTACGAGATGGCGCTGCGCAACCTGGGGGCCTCCGGCGCAGCCAAGAAGCGCCTCGTCGACCTCAGCGGCTCCCACAACGAGGGCTTCCTGCAGACCGGCCCGGCCTACCCGAAGGCGATCAAGGATTTTCTCGACGCTCTTCCGAAGGAACCGAAGTAGGCGACCGGCGGCTACTCGGAGTCGGAGTCCACGCCGCGCTGGGGGCAGTCGGGGCGCAGGAGGCAGGCCGCGCATTGAGGGTTCGCGGCCTTGCAGACGCGGCGGCCGTGCCAGATCACCGCGTGCGACCAGAACTTCCAATCCTTGCGCGGGACGATGGTCGCGAGGTCGCGCTCGACCTTCTCGGGGTCTTCCTCGTCGGTGAGACCGAAGCGGTAGCACAGGCGCTTCATGTGCGTGTCGACGACGACGCCCTCGGGCTTGCCGTAGATCTCGGAGAGCACGACGTTCGCGGTCTTGCGCGCGACGCCGCGCAGGGCGAGCAGGCCCTCCATCGTGTCGGGGACCTTGCCGCCGTGCTCGCGAAGGATGGCCTGCGCGGTCTCGATGATCGCCCTCGCCTTCATCCGGTAGAAGCCGCAGGACCGCACGATGGCCTCGAGCTCGGCCGGATCCGCGCTCGCGTAGTCGCCCAGGGTCTTATAGCGCTTGAAGAGGGTCTTCGTCGTCGCGTTGACGCGCACGTCGGTGCACTGCGCGGAGAGGATGACCGCGAAGACGAGCTCGTGCGGCGTCTTATAATCGAGCTCGCAGTGCGCGTCCGGATAGAGCTTGCGCAGGCCCTTGAGCAGCCTCTGCGCGCGCTCGGTCTTGACGCTCACCGCTTCTCGATGGGGTAGTAGTAGATCCCGAGGTTCACGGGATTATCGACGAAATTCTTGACCCAGGTCCGCATGCCGTACACGCCCGCCGGATGCACGGTGAAGATCGCGGGAGCTTCCTCGAAGCCCTTGGCGAGGATTTTCCTATACATCGCCGCGCGCTTGGCGGGCGCGGGCTCGCCCGCGGCCTTCTCGATGAGCGCGTCGAGCTCCGGGCTCGCGTAGCCCTGGGCCGACGGATAGCGCCCTTGGGAGTGATAGAAGGCGTAGATGAAGTTGTGCGCGTCGGGATAATCGGCGAGCCAGCCGCGCGCGAACAACGGCATGAGCCGGCGTTGGGCCTTATCGAGGAAGTTCGCCCAGTCCACGCCGCGCAGGTCGACGCGGAACTTCGGGTTCATTTTTTCGACGTTCTTCTTGAGGATCTGCGCCGCCGCCTCGCGGTTCTCGGAGCCGGTGTTGTAGGTGAGCGTGAAGCGGAACCCCTTCTCCCATAAACGTCCTGCATGCGCCTTGCGCAGGTGCGCCTCGGCCTTCTTGAGGTCGTGCGTGTAGCGCGGCTGCTTCGCGTCGTAGCCCGGGACGCTGGGCGGGATCGGTCCGAGAGCGCGCGCGGCCGTGCCCTTGAACGTGTCGCGCATGATCGCCTCGTAGTCGAAGGCGTAGGAAAAGCCGCGCCGGACGTCGAGGTCCGAGAAGAAATCCGGCGGGATGCCCTCGCCGTCGAGCTTGCCCGAGCCGATGTCGGGATTGGCGACGGGGTTGATCTTGACCGTGAAGAACAAAGCCGGGTCGGTCGACAGGCGCAGGAGCCCGTCGAGCAAGGTCACGCCGGGGATGCCCGTGAGCTGGGACGCGTACGGCCGCGGCGTCTCGATGAGGTCCGCGTCTCCGGCCTGCAGCATCAGCTTGCGCGTGTTGAGCTCGGGCACGGCCTTGACCAGGACCTGCCGGAGCTTCGCGGGCCCGCGGAAGTAAGCGTCGTGCCGAGCCAGCAGAACATAGCGTCCCGTCCTATCCCAGCGCGAGAGCTTGAAGGGGCCGGCGCCGTTCATATGCTCGAAAAAATGGGATTTCTCCTTGGGCGGATCGTTGTAGTTCTTCCAGGTCGCCGCCGCCCCGTCCCATTCGCCGTTGGCGATCGCCCAAGGCTTGGACATGACATACGACCATCTCGCCATGATCCCAAGAAATGGCCCGAAGGGGCGCGGCAACGAGATCACCACGTCGTTGCCGTTCACAACCACGGCCTTCTCGAGCGAGGCGTAATCCAAAGTGATCGTGCCCGAGGAATTCCGGGTCGAGGGCACGCCCGCGATCGGCTCCAGCAGGAGGGCCGAGGGCCCCCCCGCCCGGTCCGTGATCATGAACCGCAGCAGGGAGTACCGCACGTCCTCAGGGGTGACCTCCGTGCCGTCGTGGAACTTGACCCCCTTGCGGATCGGGAAGCGGTAGGTGCGTCCATCGGCCGAGATCAGCTTGTTTTTAAGGGAAGGCACCTTCTCCGCGATCCGCGGCTCGTATTCCGAAAGCGACGAGCCCTTGAAGGCGATGACGGTCTCATAGACGTTCTGGATCACCGATTGGCTTGAACCGTCATAGGGGAAGACGGGGTCGAGGCTGCCGACCTCGCCGATCTCGAGGTTGGTGAAGGTGTCCGGGTGCTTGACGGTCTCGGCGGCGGAGGCGCCGAGGGCGGCGGCCAGCAGGAGGGCGGTGATCATTCCGCCAAGATACCTTAATGGCGCGCGGCCTGCAAATTCATGCCGCAGAGTGTAATTTCACGACGCCGTCCGGGTGACGCCGGCGTGTCGGGATTGTTTGATCTAAATCAACTTCCGGCCCCCGTTCCCTTGATAGAATCGGGCCATGGAAGCCACCCCCGACTGCGCCTCTAAGCCCTGCCGCATCTTCGAATTCCTCGAGTCCTCGATCGGCAAAAAGATCATGGTCGCCGCCGCGGGAGTGCTCCTGTGCGGGTTCCTCGTCGCCCACCTGCTCGGCAACCTGCTGATGTTCGTCGGCGGAGAGACCTTCAACCGCTACGCCGAGGCGCTGGTGAGCAACCCGCTGCTGCCGCTGGCCGAGGCCGGCCTGGTCGGGCTCTTCCTGATCCACATCGTCCTCTCCGTCCGGGCCACGCTCGCCAACCGCGCCGCCCGCCCCGAGGGCTACCAAGTCTACACCGGCAAGGGCGCGCGCACGCCGGGCTCGCGCACGATGGCGCTCACGGGGACCTTGATCCTCGTCTTCGTCATCATCCACGTCGCGACCCTCAAGTACCAGCTCGGCGGCCCGAAGGGCGTCGACCTGTTCGCCCACGTGCTCGGCTGGTTCGCCAACCCCTGGTACTCGATCTTCTACGTCCTCGCCGTCGGCGGCGTGGGGCTGCACCTCTCGCACGGCGTGCAAAGCGCGATCCAGACCTTCGGCTTCAATCACCCCCGCTACACGCCCCTCATTCGGAAGGCCGGCCTCGCGTTCGCCTTCCTGATCTTCGCGGGCTTCGCGTCCTTGCCCGTTTATTTCGGTTTCATCCACGAACCCGCCCTGGCCTGCTGCCCGACGGAAGGAGGCTCCAAGTGAAGCTCGAGTCCAAGGTCCCGACCGGCCCGATCGATAAATCCTGGGATAAGCACCGCTTCGAGCTGAAGCTGGTCAACCCCGCCAACAAGCGCAAGTTCAAGGTCCTCGTCGTCGGCACCGGCCTGGCGGGCTCCGCCGCCGCGGCCTCCTGCGCCGAGCTCGGCTACCAGGTCGAGAGCTTCTGCACGCAGGACTCGGCGCGCCGCGCTCACTCGATCGCCGCCCAGGGCGGGATCAACGCCGCGAAGAATTATCCGAATGACGGCGACTCGGTCTGGCGGCTGTTCTACGACACGGTCAAGGGCGGCGACTTCCGCGCCCGCGAGGCCAACGTCTACCGCCTCGCCCAGGTGTCCAACAGCATCATCGATCAGTGCGTGGCCCAGGGCGTCCCCTTCGCGCGCGAGTACGGCGGGACCCTGTCCAACCGCTCCTTCGGCGGCGCGCAGGTCAGCCGCACGTTCTACGCGCGCGGCCAGACGGGACAGCAGCTGCTGCTCGGCGCCTACTCCGCGCTCATGCGCCAGGTCGGCGCCGGGACGGTGAAGCTCCACACCCGCCGCGAGATGCTCGACCTGGTCGTCATCGACGGCGTGGCGCGCGGGATCATCGTGCGCGACCTCGTCACCGGCAAGGTCGAGCGGCACTGGGGCGACGCGGTCCTGCTCTGCACCGGCGGCTACGGCAACGTGTTCTACCTCTCCACGAACGCCAACTCCTGCAACGTGACGGCGACGTGGCGCGCGTACAAGCGCGGCGCGGCCTTCGCCAACCCGTGCTTCACGCAGATCCACCCGACCTGCGTACCCGTCAGCGGCGAGAGCCAATCCAAGCTCACTCTGATGTCCGAGTCGCTGCGGAACGACGGCCGCGTGTGGGTTCCTAAAAAGAAGGCCGACGCCCGCAAGCCCCAGGACATCCCGGAGGACGAGCGCGACTACTACCTGGAGCGCAAGTACCCCGCCTTCGGCAACCTCGTCCCGCGCGACATCGCCTCGCGCGCGGCCAAGCAGATGACCGACGAAGGCCGCGGCGTGGGTGGGACCGGCCTGTCCGTGTACCTCGACTTCGCCGACGCCATCAAGCGCATCGGCCTGGACAAGGTCAAGGAGAAGTACGGGAACCTCTTCGACATGTACAGCCACATCACCGACGAGAACCCCTATGAGCAGCCCATGCGGATCTATCCCGCGGTGCACTACACCATGGGCGGCCTGTGGGTGGACTACAACCTGATGACCACGATCCCAGGCCTGTTCTGCCTGGGCGAGGCCAACTTCTCCGATCATGGAGCAAATCGGCTGGGCGCGTCGGCGCTGATGCAGGGCTTGGCCGACGGCTATTTCGTCCTTCCCTACACCATCGGCGGCTACCTGACGGGGACCAAGCTCCCCAAGGTGACCACCGAGGACAAGGCGTTCGTCGAGGCCGAGAACGACGTCAACATGCGGACCAAGGCGTTGCTCGGGACCAAGGGCAAGAAGACCCCCACCGCGTTCCATCGCGACCTGGGCCGCATCATGTGGGACAACGTCGGCATGGGTCGCAACGCCAAGGGATTGCAGTCGGCGCTTTCCCAGATCCCCGAGGTCCGGGCCGAGTTCTGGAAGAACGTCATGGTCACCGGCGATGGCGCCGACTTCAACCAGACGCTCGAGCGCGCCGGCCGCGTGGCCGACTTCCTCGAGTTCGGCGAGCTGCTGGCCAAGGACGCCCTCGTGCGCGAGGAGTCGTGCGGCGGCCATTTCCGGGAGGAGCATCAGACCGCGGACGGCGAGGCCAAGCGCGACGACGAGAAGTTCGCGCACGTCGCCGCCTGGGAGTACAAGGGAGAGGGCAAGCCGGCCGAGCGCCACACCGAGCCCCTGACGTTCGAGAACGCTCACATCGCGCAGAGGAACTACGCCTAACATGAACATCACTCTGAAGGTCTGGCGTCAGAAGAACGCGTCCCAGCCGGGCGCTCTCGTGGAATACACGGTCAAGGGCATCGTGCCCGAGATGTCCTTCCTCGAGATGCTCGACACCCTCAACGAGCAGCTCATCGCCAGGGGCGAGGACCCGCTCGCCTTCGACAGCGACTGCCGCGAGGGCATCTGCGGCATGTGCGACCTCGTCATCGACGGCCGGGCGCACGGGCCGGATAAGGGGGCGACGACCTGTCAGCTCCACATGCGCCGCTACAAGGACGGCGACGTCGTCACCGTCGAGCCCTTCCGCTCCAAGGCCTTTCCCATCGTCAAGGACCTCGTCGTGGACCGCTCCTCCTTCGACCGCATCCAGGCCGCCGGGGGCTTCGTCTCCACCAACACCGGCGGCGCGGGGGAGGCCAACGCGATCCTCATCCCGCACGACAAGGCCGAGAAGGCGATGGACGCGGCCTCGTGCATCGGCTGCGGCGCCTGCGTCGCCGCCTGCCCCAACGCCTCGGCGATGCTGTTCGTCGCCGCCAAGGTCAGCCAGTATGCCTTGCTTCCGCAAGGCATGCCAGAACGCGAGAAGCGCGTGCTCGCCATGCGCGCGGCGATGGACGCCGAAGGCTTCGGCCACTGCACGAACGAGTACGAGTGCGAGGCCGCCTGCCCCAAGGACATCAAGATCAGCAATATCGCGCGGCTCAACCGCGAGTTCTTCCGCGCGACCCTGATCTCGGAATAGGTGCGCCTCAACGAGGATTTCGGCGTCGCGCCGGGCAAGCTCGAGGAGCTCAAGGCCCGCATCGTCCGCCTGAAGCTCGATCTTGCGGCCATCGAGGAGTCGTTCTCGCGCGGCGGCGGCAAGGGCGGGCAGAAGGTCAACAAGACCTCCAACCGCGTGCAGCTGAGCTATCCGCCCCTCGAGCTCCGCGTGGCCTGCCAGCGCGAGCGCAAGCGCAGCCTCAACCGCTTCCTCGCCCTGCGCGAGCTCGTGGACCAGGCCGAGGTCATGATCTCCCCCGAGACCTCCGCCCGCCTCGCCGAGATCCGGCGCATACGAAGGAGGAAGGCCCGCGCGGACGTACGCGCGCGGGCCGCGGCGCCGTGAAGTATTTCACGCCCGAGGAGGCCGACGCCCTCATCCCGGAGCTCGAGAAGATCTTCGCGGCCGTCGCGGGCCTCGCCGCCCAAGCCGAGCTGAAGACCGCCGCCCTGCGCCAGCGCCGGACGGCGCGCGACAGCGACGAGGCCGCCGAGGCCATCGAACGCTCCCAACTCCAATTCCTCGCTTCAGGCATCAACGACTGGCTGCAGAAGATCGTCGCCCTCGGCGCCCTGCCCAAGGGCGTGGCGCCGGCGCTCGTGGACTTCCCCTCCCGCGTCGGCGGGGAGGAGGCGTACCTGTGCTGGAAGCTGGGCGAGAAACGGGTGGCCCATTACCACCCGGTCAACGAAGGGTTCTCCACCCGCAAGCCGCTGCCCAAGCGGCGCGGCCAGACATAAAAGCTTGAACTTTCCTCTCTAGTTCCGCGGGGCCCGCCTCGATATACTGAGGTCGAACAGGGAGGCCTCATGAAGACCAGGTCCAGCTGGTTCGTCGCAGCCGCGCTGGGCGCGGCCGCCGCCGCGGGCTCGCTCCTGGAGTCCGGCGGGGCCCAGGTGCCGCCGGGGGTCATGTACCAGGCCGCCTGCACGGCGGTCGATGAGATGACGGTCGAGGGCTTCGTGACGAATCCCGGCAACGGCATCATCCGCGTCGACGGCATGGTGCGGTTCACCTTTACCGTCGCGAACTCGATGTCGCGGCCGTCCGTGTCGGTCCAAGTCAACGTGCTGGTGCCACCCGGGCGCACGATGAGCGTCGCGCGCTCGCGGCTCGTCTGGAAACTGACTCCGGGAGAAACCTGCCAGCTCGACGTGTCCGGCGCGATTCAATAGGGAGTAGGAGCTATGCCGGAGACCATGGAGAGGGCGGAGATCAAGAACGTCGAGACGCCGGACGAGGTCCGGGAAATTCCGAACGGGCGCCTCGAGCTCGTTAACGTCGCGGGCCGCACGATCGGCCGGGCGATCTTCAATCCCGGCTGGAAGTGGTCCTTGCACGTCAAGCCGGCGGTCAAGACGACGAGCTGCGAGGCCCCGCACTTCCAGTATCAGATCTCCGGACGGATGAAGATCGTCATGGACGACGGCACGGAGTTCATCTCGAAGGCCGGGGACGTCATGAACATCCCTTCGGGCCACGACGCCTGGGTCGCCGGCGACGAGCCGGTGGTCGTCGTCGATTTCCAGGGCTTCGTCGATTACGCCGAGCCGCGGAAACAGCTCAGCGGTCGGACTGGGCCCGCTCGATCTCGGCGTCGATCTCGGCGCCGACGAGGAGCGTGACGGCGCTCAGATAGAGCCAGACCAGAAGGATGACCACGGCTCCGATGGAGCCGTAAACGACGTTGTAGCGCTCGGAGCCGCCGACGTAGGCGCTCAGGCCCTGGGACGCCGCGAGCCACGACAGGACGGCGAACACCGCTCCCGGCGTCGGCAGCGGCCGCCCGCGGCGTCCCGGGGGAGCGAGCCGGTAGATGAGGCCGACGCCGCCCAGCGCGGCGAGCGGGCCCGCCGTCCAGCGAAAGACGCTCCACCCCGATCGAAAAAGGTCTCCGAACCCCGCCCGGACGGCGACGCTCTCCCCGAATTTTCCGCCGAAGGCGACGAGGAAAAGGGCGAGAAGCGCCAGCAGCGAGTAGCCGATGGTCAGCCCGAGCGCGATGAGCCGCCGCTTCAGCCAGGAACGACGGTCCGGGATCGAGAAGGCGCGGTTCAAGGCGGCGATCATCGAGAGCATGCCGCTCGACGCGGCCCACAGAGACGCCGCCAGCCCCACCGAAGCGAAGCTGCCGTCCGCCCCGGCCGCGATCTCGCGGAACGTCCTGCGCAGCAAGGACGCGGCGTCTCCCGGCAGCACTCGATCGGCGTAGCCGAGCAGGTCCTCCATCAGCGCCGGCGCGGACAAGAGGCCGAACAGGGAGGTCAGGAAGAGCAGCAGCGGGAACAGCGCCAGCATGAAGTAGAAGGAAAGGCCGGCCGCGCGGTCCAGCACCTCGTCGCGTCCGATCTGGAGCCAGACCCGGCGCGCCAGCGCCCAGGGCGTCAGGCCTCCCAGCCGCCAGGCCGCGCGCAAGGCCGGACGAGGCTGCAGACGGGGACCCTGCGGGCGCGTCGCCGCCTCCGGCTCATGGCTCCCCATCGGCGCACCTCCGCCCGCATTGTAGGCGGAAAGCGGGGGACCTGGCTATCTCCGGGGTGTAACTTTCCGACGCCCGGCGCGCCCCGGCCAAAGTTCACCCGAAGTTCCGTTGACTTTCCCGGGACGGGGGCTATAATGCCGCGATGTCCGAAGACCCGGGGCCGGACAAGACGCTTCCGCGCGTGGCGGTGCTCGAGGCGGTCAACGACTCCCTCAAGGAGACCTTCCTCGGGACGACCGCGGCGTCGCTCCCGTCCCTCGCCGCCGGCTTCGCGCAGAGGCGCCCCCGCGCCGTTTCGCACTGGGCTCCGAAGGACAGGATCAGCATGAACATCGTCGAGGCCGCCCTCTCCGAGGACGACGCCCGTGACTTCATCCGGCATTACGCGGCGAGCCTCGAAGCCGCGGGCTGGAAGCCCCTGCGCGAAGACAGTTGACGCCCTCCCCCAACCGCGCTAAACTGCCTCTTGGCGGCAAGGAGATCCATGGGCTTCCTACTCGGCGTGGCGTGCGGTTTCGTGGCGTGGTTCCTGCTCAACTACCTCGTGGCCGGCCTCTACACGGTCGATCAGAACGAGCGGGCGGTCAAGACGAGCTTCGGGCGCGCCCAGCGCCTGGAAGGGGCGCGGACCCTCGACGACCCTGAGTTCAAGGCGACCCTCACCCTCGACGAGCAGCAGCGCTACAACTACCCTCAGCTCCGCGTGATCGGCCCCGGTGGCCCGTACTTCAAGTGGCCCTGGGAAAAGGTCTACAAGGTCTCGATCGCGACCGAGAGCCTCAACATCGCGGCCGACCCCGAGACCCCGAGCGCCAATAAGGGCGGAACGGTGCTCGAGGCCATCACGATGGACCAGCTCAACACCGGCCTCACCGGTCAGATCCGCTACCGCGTCTCCGAGCGCAACCTGTACGCCTACCTGTTCGGCATCAAGAGCCCCATCGTGCACGTGATGGGCTACTTCGTCTCGATCCTCCGCGAGAAGATCGCGACCTTCGAGGCGCCGAAGCTCGAGGGCGCCGGCCAGTCTCAGGCGACCGGCCTCAGCGAGCTCAGCGGCGTCTCGATCAACGACATCCGCAAGAACCTGCGCTCGCTCAACGACCTGATGGATCAGGACTGCAAGTCGTCGACCGCCCGCTTCGGGATCATCCTCGACGCCTCGCTCATCACCGGCATCGATCCGCCTCCCGAGGTCGACTCCGCGCTGGCGGCCATCAACACGGCCCACAACCACGTCTCCTCCGAGATCAGCCTCGCGCAGGCCTCGGCCGATCAGAAGATCGTGCAGTCCAAGCGCGCCGTCGAGATCGAGACGCTCAACGCGCAGGCCGAGGTCGAGCCGCTGCTCGCGCTGGCCAAGCAGCTCTCCGACCTCAAGGCCGTCGGCGGCTCCGGCTCGCTGATCGCGTACCTGCGCAACGTCCGCCTCGGCCTCTTCAATAGAACGAAGATGCTCGTCCTCGAGAACCGCCAGCATTGGGAGGGCCGCTGACATGAGCCCCTTTTTCCTCGCCGCCGCCGTCACCTTCTTCGGCCTATGGATCGCCGTGCCCGTCGTGCTCGGGGTGCTGCGCCTGCTCGGCTTTTACACGATCGTCTACGAGGGGACCTCGCAGGTCTTCGTGCTGTTCGGCAACGTGCTCGAGACGATCACCGAGCCCGGCATCCACTTCCTCTGGCTGAGGATGGGGCCCAAGGCCCTCATCGTGAACTGGATCGGCTCGCGCTACACGCTCGACATGCGCATGGACCAGGTCTACCGCCGCTCGGAGCCCGTCAACTCCGAGGAAGGCGCGCCGATGGGCATCGGCATCTGGTACGAGATGTACGTCTCCGATCCCGTCGCCTTCCTGTTCAAGAACGCCGATCCGCGCGGCTCGCTCGCCGCCAACGTCAGCAACGCGACGGTGCGCTCGCTGTCGAACATGAAGCTCGCGGACATGCTCGGCAGCCGCCATCAGATGAGCCAGGTCGTGCGCGAGGAGGTGTCCCCCAAGTCCCACGAATGGGGCTACAAGCTCGGCTCGGTCTACATCCGCAAGGTTCATCTGCGCGACCCGCGCATGATCAAGCAGATCGAGGAGAAGGTCGTGAACCGCCTGCGCCAGGTCACCGCCGCGATCAAGCAGGACGGCGAGAACCAGGTCAACATCATCGCCAGCACCGCCTCGCGCCAGGCGGCGATCGCCTTCGCCGAAGCGGCGGCCCTGCGCCCGAAAATCGTCGGCAACGCGCTCAAGACGATCTCCGCGTCGCCCGACATCCTGCAGGCCATGTTCGAGATCCTCGAGGTCCAGCGCGTGCTCGAGGGCGGCGCGGAGATCACCATGGTGCCCCCCGGCTCGGAGATGCTCTCCCAGCTGATCGCCGCGCGCGTCCCTCCGCCGGCCCCCGCCCCCTGAAGCTGACGGTCGACGAGAAGCGCGGCACCGCCGTCGTCTCGCTCCCGGGGGCGGAGCGCCTGCCCCCGCTTCTCGATTTCGGGGGAGAGCGCTTCGTCCGAAAGAGCGAGCTTCATGCGACCGTGGTCGGCTCCCGCTCCGGCCTAAAGGGCGCGGCCTTGAGCGCGGCGGCCCGCGGGCTCGAGTTCGCGGTCCGGCCCTCGGGGGATTATCGCCTCGTCCGCAAAGGCGGCAGGCGCGCCTTGATCGAGCTCGCTGAGCTGCACGGCCGGGACGAGTTCTACGCCCGCCTGGAGGCCGCGCTCGGCCTCCCCCCCGCCGCCGTGCCGCGCGTGCCGCCCCACATCACTTTGTTCACCGAGCCGGGAGGCGGCGGCATCGGTCTCTACTCCTCCGCGGACCTCGAGGATCTCTCGAGCGAAGCCGGCCTTAAGCTCGCTCCCGGCCCCTGGCGGCTCGACGCGAACGGGACGATACTGGAGGCCTGAGGCCACTGCGCCCCTTAGCGGGCGGGCAGGGGCGGGGCGCCCTCGATCTCGCGGATCTGGTCGTCCACGAACATCCGGGTGCCCTCGTCGAGCTTATGCTCGAGCGCCTTTCGGAAGAACCTCAGGGCGTAGCGGTCGTTGCTTTCCCCGCGCAGGCACAGCCCCATGCCGGCGTACGCCTTCCCCACGATATCTCCGGTGACCTTCAGGCGTTGGGCCGCCTTGAGCGCCGCCGCGAAGGAGGCGCGCGCCTGAGGGATGTCGCCCTCTCGCAGCCAGACCGCGCCGGTCCGCTCGTGATAACGCACCTGCCGCGGATCCTCGGCCTTGAGGCCGGCCTGCAGCTCGTCGAGCTCGTCGCGCGCTCGGGTGTAGTCTTCCTTCTCGATGAGCCGGTCCACCCGCGCGAACGCGTTCTCGACCGGATCGGCGCGCCGGGCGTCGGCGGGGATCGCGGCAAGGAGCAGGCAGAGGGCGAAGACGATTCTCATCGCCCTTAAGGATAACGGATTGCCGCGCCTCGTCAATACCGGGGCGGTCTCGGGGCGCCCGGTCTCGAACCGGGAACCTCGTGGTCCCAAACCACGCGCTCTGCCAATTGAGCTACGCCCCGTGAAGACCGCGGCTCGATTATAGCTAGAATCTGTCCATGAGCAACGTCAAACGCGGCCTCCTCCAGAAGGTTCTCCACGCCGTCGAGCGGGCGGGGAACGCTCTCCCCCACCCGGCGATCCTGTTCCTGGGCCTGGCGGGCGCCGTCGTCCTGCTCTCCGCCGTGGTCGCCGCATTGGACGTGACCGCCCTCCATCCGGTCAAGAAGACGGTCATCGTCCCCGTGAACCTGTTGTCGGTGACGGGCCTGCACCTGATCATCTCCGACATGGTGAAGAACTTCGCGGGCTTCGCTCCGCTGGGCACCGTGCTCGTGGCCATGCTCGGCTTCAGCATCGCCGAAAAGAGCGGCCTGCTCTCGACCATGCTGCGCATGGTCGTGCTCAACGCGCCGCGCGCCCTGCTCGTGCCCGCCGTGCTCGCCGCCGGCGTGCTGTCGCACACCGCCGGCGACGTCGGCTACATCCTGCTCATCCCGCTGGCCGCCATGGCGTTCCACAGCGCGGGGCTGAACCCGCTCGCGGGCTTGGCGGTGTGCTTCGCGGGCGTCTCGGGCGGGTTCGCGGCCAACATCCTGCTGAGCACGGCCGATCCCCTGCTGGCGGGAATCACGCAGGAGGCCTCCCGGATCATCGACCCGAAGTACACGGTTTCCCCCGTGGTCAACTGGTACTTCATGGCGACCTCGTCCTTTCTCATCGTGGGCGTGGGCACCCTCGTGGCCAACCGCGTCACCATCCCCTTTCTGGGCGCGTACACCGGCGCGGCGCCGCGCGCGAGCCTTGAGCGCCTGACGCCCGATGAGCGGCGCGGCCTGCGCTGGGCGGGCGCGGCGGTCGCCCTGCTGACCCTGCTGCTGCTGGCCGGCCTCGTGCCCGCCGACGGCTTCCTGCGGGACCCCAAAAGCCCTGATGTGCTCCATTCTCCCGTGCTCAAGGGCGTCGTGGCCGTCATCTTCATCTTCGGCGCCGTCTCCGGCCTGGCCTACGGCTGGGCTTCCCGCTCCTTCAAGCGCCAGGAGGACGTGGTGGCCGCCATGCAGGACGGCATGGTCACGATGGCCCCGTACCTCGTGCTCGTTTTTTTCGCGGCGCAGTTCATCGCCCTGTTCAACGCCTCCAATATCGGGCTGATCCTGGCGGTCCACGGCTCCGAAGCCCTCAAGAGCCTCGGCCTCGGGCCGGCGCCCCTGATGATCGGCTTCATCCTTCTGACCTGCGTGCTCGACATCTTCATGGGCTCCGCTTCGGCCAAGTGGGCGTTGATGGCGCCGGTCTTCGTGCCCATGTTCATGCTCCTCGGCACCTCTCCGGAGCTGACTCAGGCGTCCTACCGCGTCGGCGACTCCGTCATCAACATCGTCTCACCGCTGATGTCCTACTTCCCGCTCATCCTCGCCTTCGCCAACAAGTACGAGCCCGACGCCAAGGTCGGCACGGTGCTGGCCCTGATGATCCCGTACTCGTTCTTCTTTCTGTTGGCCTGGTCCGCGCTGCTGTACGTGTGGATGGCGCTGGATCTGCCGCTCGGTCCGGGCGCCTCGATGCGCTACCTCATCGCCCCCTAAGCCCGCCCTCGCGCGCTTAACAATTCCGTCCTTGCGCTCGGCCCGGCGCGCGGCTACACTGGGCAGGTGAAGAAACTGCTCCTCCTCGCCGTCTTCGGCCTGCTCTGCGCGTGCAGGTCCGGCCCTCCGACGGTCTTCGTCAACGACGAAGACCGCAAGGCCTACGGGCATGACGACGACGACGAGGAGCGCCGGGCCCGCGAGGCGCTGGCGGACCTCGAGCGGCGCGTGGAATCGGGCGACATGCCCAAGATCCAATTCGAGTTCGACCGCGACGAGATCACGCCCGAGTCCTATCCGACCTTGATCGTGATCGCCGAGCTCCTGCTCAAGAACCCGAGGCTGAAGCTGATCTGCCTGGCACACACGGACAGCGTGGGCACCTCGGAGTACAACCTGGACCTCAGCACGCGGCGCGCGCAATCCGTGAAGGCCTTCCTCGTCAAGCAGGGCGTCGCCCCCCCCTCGGTGCGCTACCGCGGCATGGGCTACACGGTTCCGATCTCCGACAATTCCACCGACGCCGGCCGCGCCAAGAACCGTCGCGTCGAGTTTCGCGTGACCTATCGCGACTGGGAGACGGTTTACTAGCCGGCCGCTCGCGGGCGACCGCGTATTCGCTCATTTCACCTGCCCCGGGGAAGATGGAATTGCGTTTTCGTTCATTTCACCTCCGGCGCCGAAGCTGAAATTTCGTTTTCATTCATTCTCTTCTCACGGATGCGTCGAAACAACGCCTCCAGGTGGTCGAATCGGGCGAGATACCGCTCGGTCTTGCGGCTCTCGTCGAGCCAGGTATTGTCGAGATGGGCGCTTTCCCAATCCATGTCGTAAAGGGCGCCGGTGGGCAGCGCCAGCAGTCGGCAGCCCACGGCCGCGTATATTTTCCGCAAAGTGCTGAGTCGAATATCAGCCCCCTTCTCCGCTCGTCCGATCAAAGAAGCGGAAACCCCGGCCTTGGCCGCTAGCTGCTTGCGGTTCAAGCCGAAACGGATGCGCAATCGCCGCAGGAGCTCGGGCAACGGCCAGGAGGCGAAGGCGGCCGGCGCCGCTTCGGCGTAAGCTATGGCGTCCCGAACGGGATCGCCGCAATCCTTTGGTCCCCTCATACCTACCATACGATCGAGGAGGCCTAAAAGTTCCCTACGCTGGGCGGAAGGTCCACGCGACGACCCGGCTTTTTTTCTGTCCCTGCTCCATGGGAATGATCCGCCGCTCGAGGGCCTCGGCCTTGGTCAGGGCCGCTTCTACGGCCCGCAGGGACGACGCCTTCGAGATCAAGACCGTGAACCAGCGGACCTGCCCGGCGAAGGCCGCGCTCTCCTCGATCAGGCGGCGCGCGAAGGCTTCCTCGCCGCCGGGATGCCACAGCTCGTTCTCCGCTCCCCCAAAGTTGCGGCCGGTGTCCCGGGAGCGTCCCAGCTTCGCCCACTTCTCGCGCGAAGCCTCGCGGGCCTCGTCGAGCGACGCGTGGAATGGCGGGTTGCACAGGGTCAGGCCGAACGATTCGCCGGCGTTGACGACGCCCGAGAACATCGAAGCGGGACTCGTCTGCAGGCGCAGTTCCACGCCGCCCGCCAAGACGGGGTTCGCGTCGACGATGCGTTGGGCCGCGGCCAAGGCCGCCCGGTCGATGTCGGACCCGACGAAACGCCAGCCGTACTCGGCGCGGCCTATGATCGGATAGACGCAGTTCGCGCCGACGCCGACGTCGAGGACCCGGACGGACTCCCCCCGCCGCCCACCGATGAGGTCCGCGGCGAAATGGATGTAATCGGCGCGCCCCGGGATGGGCGGACAGAGATAGCCGGGCGGCAGGTCCCAGAAGGCGATGCCGTAGCACGTCCTCAGCAGGGCGCGATTGAGGATCAGCACGGATCCCGGATCGGTGAAGTCGATGGTGGGCTCCCCGGATGGGTTCAGGTACGCGACGCCCTCGAGCTCGGGGCTGAGCTTCACGAGCAGGTCGAAGTCGTAGCGGCCGGCGTGGCGGTTGCGGGGATGCACTCGGGGCAGTCTACCGAAAAAAGAGGAGCCCCCGCCGCGAGGCGGGGGCTCCATTCACGGCGTCCGATCGCTAGTTCTTTTTGGCTTCCGGCTTGCCCATCTGGGCCAGGTTCGCGCGCGCCTTGGCCAGGATCTCCGAGTAGGCGACGCCGGTCAGGATCTCGAGACCCTGGCTGACGTGGCTCACCGCGTAGATGTGGAACTTACCGGCCTTCACGGCCTCCACGACCTCGAGCGAGAGCTGGAGGTCGGCCACGTTCGCCTGCGGGATCACGATGCCCTGGTCGCCCGTCAGGCCGCGCGCCTTCGCGAGCTCGTAGAAGCCCTCGATCTTGTGGTTGACGCCGCCGATGGCCTGCACGTTGCCGAACTGGTCGGCCGAGCCGGTCACCGCGAAGTTCTGGCCGATGCCGACGCCGGACAGCGCCGACAGGATCGAGTAGATCTCCGTCGAGGTCGCCGAGTCGCCGTCGATGCCGCCGTAGTTCTGCTCGTAGCTG
>JAUYSH010000145.1 GCA_030696455.1 Elusimicrobiota bacterium | reverse complement strand
AAGTCCCTGCTTGGCAGGAGTTCGCGTATGAGAGTTCGTTCTCAGGTTTTCGCGAAGCGAAAACCCTGGCGCCGCAGGCGCCATTCCGTTCGTGTCAGTGCTCGTTCCAGGACGTTTCAAAACCCCATGAACTGGGAGGCCCGGATTGTCACCATAGGAAGGGGCCCCGCTCAGCGGGAGGCGGCGGAGGCGTAGGCGTCCTGGTATTCGTCCATCATGCGCCGGACGGTGAACTTCTCCACCACCGCCGCGTGCGCCGCCGCGCCGAGGGCCGCGCGGCGCTGGGGGGAGTCGGCGAGCTCCTTGAGGGCCTTGGCCAAAGCGGCGGGAGCCGCGGGAGGGACGAGAACGCCGGTTTTCCCGTTCGTTAAGACCTCGGGGATCCCATCCACGGAGGAGGCGACGACGGGCAGGCCCAGCGCCATGGCCTCGAGCAAGGCGTTGGGGAGGCCCTCCCACAGAGAGGGGAGGCAGGCGATGTCGAAGGCGGACAACCAGGTGACGATGTCCGAACGCTCACCGTACAGCCAGACGTGTTTCTCGAGCTCGTGCTTGCGGATCTGGGCCTCGAGGCGGGCGCGCTCCGGCCCCTCGCCGAGGATGACGCAGCGCAGGTCGGTTTTCTTGAGCCGCGACATGGCCTCGATCAAGGTCGAAAAGCCCTTCTGCTTGTCGAGGCGCCCCACCCCTCCGATCAGGATGTCGCCGGAGCCCAGGCGCAGCTCCATGCGCCGCTTCTGCCGGTCCACTTTAGAGATCGGCCAGCCCGCGAGCTCCACCCCGTTGCGGATGGTGCGGACCTTGGCGGGGGCGTAGCCGAGGCGCCCGACGAGGAAATCGCGGCTGGCGTCGCACTCCGCGATGAGGAGGTCATCGCGGCCCTTGAGGACCCGGTCGACGAGGAGGCTCAGGACGGAGCGCGTCCGGTAGTGGACGCGCGGGGAGGTGACGAGCTTGAAGGCGAACGGGACCTTGGGCTTGGCCAGGCGGCAGAGCTGGATGGCCTTGAACATGACGGCGTGCACGATGTCGGGACGAAGGCGCGTGATGATCTCGGCCAGGCGCGCCGCGTCGGCCGGGCGCGGCGTGCCCGGCAGGTCCAGGGTCTCGACGTGCAGCCCCTGGAGCCTCAGCTTGCGGGCGTAGTCGCCCTCGGGCTTGACGCTGACCACGCCGACGGCCTGGTGGCGCTTGGGGTCGAGCAAGGTCGCCAAGGTGTAAAGCGTCTTCTCCGCGCCGCCGATCGTCGTCGAAGTGCTGACGAAGAGGATGCGCGCCAAGCTATTTGAAGAAGCGCCGCACGGTCTCGACGACGCGCCCGGCGTCCGCGGCGGACAGCTCCGCGAACATGGGCAAAGACAGGACCTCGCGCGAGGCGGCCTCGGTGACCGGCAGAGAGCCTGCCTTCACGCCGAGGCCGGCGTAGGCGGGCTGGAGGTGGACGGGGGTCGGGTAGTAGACGCCCGTGCCGATGCCGTGGCGGCGAAGATCGGCGGCGAGCGCGTCGCGGCGATCGCAGCGCACCGTATAGAGGTGAAACACCGGTTTGCTCGTCTCGGAACCCAGAGGGGGCTTTATGATGGGCAGTCCGGAGAGTCCCTCGTCGTAGATCGCGGCGACCCGCCGCCGCGCCGCGGTCCAGGCCTCCAGGCGCAGGAGCTTCACGCGCAATATCGCCGCCTGGATCTCGTCGAGGCGGCAGTTGTGGCCGACGCGGACATGGTCGTAGCCGGCGGCGGCGGAGCGGCCGCAGTTGCGCAGGATATTGATAGAGTCGCGAAGCGACTCAGAGTTGGTCGTGACCGCCCCGGCGTCGCCGGCGGCGCCCAAGTTCTTGGACGGGTAGAAGCTGAAGGCGCCGAGGTCTCCGATAGAGCCGGTCGTCTTGCCCTTATACGTCGCGAGATGCGATTGGGCGCAGTCCTCGATAACGGCGATTTTACGTGAACGAGCCAACGACAATAATGGATCCATGTCGCATGGCTGGCCGAAGATATGAACGGCGACAACGGCTTTGGTTCTCGGGGAAAGAGCGCATTCCACCGACTTCGAATCTAACGTCAACGTTGCTGGATCTATATCCGCGAAGATCGGCTTGGCACCCAATACGGAGACTGCGGTCGCCGTCGCGATGAAGGTAAAGGACGGCACGATCACCTCGTCGCCGGGGCCGACGCCGGCGGCTTCCAACGCCAATTCGAGCGCCGAGGTCCCGGAATCGACCCCGAGGCTGTATTTGGCGCCGACGGCTTCGGCGAACTCGACGTCGAACGACTTGTTCTCGGGACCCAGGATGAATGTTCCTGAGTCGAGCACTCGCGCGACGGCCGCCTTCACCTCGGCGCCGATCTCGGCCTGCTGACCTTTGAGGGAAAGAAGCGGAATGTCAACGGCGATAGCGGTCACGGCGGGATTGTACCAATTCGCCCCCCTTGAGAGTCTTCGGACGCCATGCTATACTGAATGTGTTATTTAGATTATCATGTTTAAACGAAAACAAGTTTTAGCGGGCAGGGGCCAAGAATCGTGCTTTCTTTGGGGCGCGCGGCAGACGGGCAAGAGCACCTTGCTCAAGGAGCTTTTCCCGGATTCTCCGCGTTACGACCTCCTTCTTTCCGATGAATATGGCCGCCTGCGAACGCGTCCGGCCCTGCTTCGCGAGGAATTGCTGGCCGAGCCCCCCGGGAACACCCCCGTCGTCATCGACGAGGTCCAGAAGATCCCCGAGCTTCTCGACGAAGTCCAGTGGCTCATCGTCAACCGGCAGGTGCAGTTCATCCTCTGCGGCTCGAGCGCGCGCAAGCTCAAGCGCAGCGGCGCGAATCTGCTGGGGGGAAGAGCCCTTCGCTACGAACTCGCCCCCTTGGCTTATCCGGAGATTCCTGATTTCGACCTGCTTCGAGCCCTCAACAACGGTTTGCTGCCGCGTCATTATTCGGCCGAGAAGCCCACGGGGCTCATGGAGGCGTACGTCGGAGACTATCTGAAGGAGGAGATCGCCGCGGAGGCCCTGACCAGGAACGTGCCGGCATTCAGCCGCTTCCTCGAATCGGCGGCGTTCAGCAACGGGGAAATCCTGAATTATCAGAACATCGCTTCCGAATGCGGCGTGAGCGCCCCGACGGTCAAGCAGTACTTCCAGATTTTGGAGGACACCTTGATCGCGCGCTGCGTGCCCTCCTTTCAGAAACGGCCGAAGAGACGGGTGATCCAGGCGCCGCGATTCTATTTCTTCGATGTCGGGCTGGCGAATTTCCTGCTCAAGCGCTCGCCGATCGCGCCGCGCAGCGAGAATTTCGGAAGAGCCTTCGAGCACTTCATCTATCAGGAAATATCAGCCCACAGCCGCTACTCGGGCCTTCTTTATCCCATCTCCTACTGGCGAACGGCGTCCCAGCTCGAGGTGGATTTCATCCTGGGGGACCATCAAGTCGCCATCGAGATCAAGGGAACCGAGCAGGTCGTCTCCCATCATCTCAAAGGGCTCAAGGCATTCCGGGAGGAATACAAGACCAGGCACTCCATCGTGGTCTCCCTGGATCCCAAGCCGCGCGTCGTCGACGGAATCCTGATCCTGCCCTGGGCGACGTTTCTCAAGCGCCTGTGGGCGGGGGAGCTCACGAACTAAAGAACGTCCGGTTAATAGGCCCCCTTGCCGAACGCCATGACGGCCGGCGTTTTGATGATGATCTCGAGGTCGAGGCCCAGAGACCAATGCTCGATGTAGTACAGGTCGAGGGCGAAGCGCTGCTCGCTCGACACGTCGGAACGGCCGGAGACCTGCCACAGGCCGGTGATGCCGGGAAGAATGTTCATGCGCTTCTTGGCGGTCGCCCCGAACTCGGATTCCAGGGCCTCGACCTCTCCCGTCGTCAGGGCGAGGGGTCGCGGGCCGACGACGCTCATGTCGCCGCGCATGACGTTGAGGAATTGCGGAAACTCGTCGAGGGAGAAGCGCCGCAGCCATTTGCCGGCGCGCGTGACGCGCGGGTCGCTCTTCGACTTGAAGAAGGCGCCTTTCTGGTCGTTGAGGCCCTTGACCGCGCCGATGCTTGCCTCGGCGTCGACGACCATGGTGCGGAACTTGAACGCGTCGAACACCTGGCGCTTGAAGCCGTAGCGCTTCTGCGTGAAGAGGATCGGCCCCGGGGAGTCGAGCTTGATCAGGACGCAGATCAGGATCCACAACGGCGCCGTGGCGGCGAGCAGAAGCGCCGAGAAGATCACGTCGAAAAGCCGCTTCGCCAGGAAGTTGGCCCGCGTCAGCGAGGCGTGCTTGATGCGATAAGCGGGGATGCCGAGGTGGTGGTCCATCTGCACCTCGCCCATGCGGATCTCGAGCAGGTCGGGCACCAAGGCGAAGCGGATGCCGCGCGCGTCGCAGGCCTCGGCGGCGGCGAGTATGCGCTCGTGGGCGTCGCGCGTGCGCAGGACGATGACCTCGTACCAGTTCGTCTCGTCGAGCAGGGCGTCGAACTCGGCCTCGCCTCCGAGCTGGACGGTCTCGCGCACCTGCGCGCCGGGGTGGCGGGCGAGTATGCGCTCCTTGAGCACGCCCGCGACCGAGCCGCCGCCGACGAGCAGGACGGGGCGCGCGGCCTCGAGGCCGGCGAGCCAGTCATCGAGCCACAGCGCCAAGGTCTGCGAAGCGCAAAGGAGGCCGACGCCGATCGGGAAGACCCCGGCGAGCATGACGCGCGAGTAGGCCAGGCGCTCGTAAAGGAAAGCGGCGGCCAATGTGGTCAAGGTCCCGAGCGCGGCGGCCTTGGCGATCTGGAGGAAGCGGTCGGACGCGCTCATGTACGAGGCGGAATAGACGCGGTTGGAGCGCAGGAGCAGCAGCCAGATCGGCACCGCGGCGTAGAGCAGGCCCTGATAATTGCCCCAGCCCACGGAGCCGCCCGAGAGCGGAATGTGCGCCACGAGCCACTCCCATTCGAAGCGCGCCCAGAACGCCAGGCGGTAGGCGGCGGCGACCGCGAGCGCGTCGAGGGTGAGGTGCCCGGCCGTGCGCAGGCCGTGCCTCAGCCACGGGGGAAGCCCTACGGCCGAAGGCGCGGCGGCGGGGAGGGCTTCCGGGCGGCGGGACTGCTTTTGAGGGGCCATCCCGGCGATTGTATCAATTCGCCCGATAGGAGGAATCAGCGTTTGCGCGCGACGAGGTCCAGGTCGTCGCCTTGGTTCCGCTCGGCCAGTTCCCGGCAGGCCGGGAGAAAGGAAAAGACCTCTTTGCCCGGCCGGTAGAAGATGCAGGAGGAAGGGTAATAGCGCCCCATCGCCGCGGGCGTCGGGCGCTTGCGGATGAACATCAGCCCGCACCCCCGGCAGCGGGCATGCAGGAAGGTCTCGTCGGTGGTGTGGTAGACGAAGTCGGTCTGCGAGAACAGATCCTCGAGGTCGCGCCCTCCGCAGAGGGCGCACGCGTCCACGCGCTCGCGCGCGGAAGGTTCAGCGGAGATGGTGGGATTGCATCAATTACCTTGGAAATCCCGGTGTTCGGGAATCTTGAGCAGGCCACGGCGGACGTCGAGCAGGAGCGTGGAGCCGTAGGGGATGAGGCCCGAAGCGCCCGAGATTCCTCCCGGCGCGAAAACCATGCGGGGAGTGACCGTGTCCGCCCGCCGAGCCTCGTCTCCGGTCCAGATGCGAGCGGCCCCCGAGATGTCGTACGGCGCGTCGAAGACCGGGGCCTTACCGTTCACGTAGCGCTCGGGGAGCATGACGAGCAGGAGTTTGTCGGCGGGCCAACGCGAGAGATTCGCCAGGATCAGCTCGCGGACCTCGATCTGCCTCCGGTATGATTCGGCCCAGATCCCGGCCAGCCCGACATGAACGGCGAGGAGAACGGAAGCGAGCAGGACGGCCGCGCGCTCCAGGCGACGCGGCTCCAGGACAAGCGCTCCCGCGCCGATCAGGGCGAGCACCAGGCCGGCCGCCGGGACCTGATTGATGCGGTTGGTGTGATCGATCGGAGTCGGCCAGTAATCCGAGACGGCGATGGGCAGATACCCAAGGAGGAACACGCCGGCCCCGAGCAGGACGAGCGCGACGGGCGCCTCGGGCCGGGGACGATCCTCGGACGAGCGTCCGGGCGCGAGCCATGCGAACGCGGCCGCCGTCGCGGCGACGAACGGCGCGGCGGCGAAGGCCGCATGCAGGGAACGCAGGCAGAAGAGGATCAGCCTCGGCCCGAGGTTCGCCTCGACGCCGCGCAGGTAGGTCATCAGGAAATGGTGCGCGGTCAAAGTGAAGGTCTTGTTGAACGGAACGAGAAGGACGTAGGGCACGAAGACGAGTTTGAACAGCAGGTAAGCCGCCGTCGCGGTCGCCGCCGTCGCGGCTCCGAGCTTGGCGCGCGCGGACACCCCCTTCTCCAGAAGGCTGGGGGTCACGAGCCATAGCGGGAAAAGGAACACGCACTGATCGTAAAGTGTCAGCGACACGGCGACCGCGGCAGCGGACAGGGCCAGCGAGCGGCGGCGCCCGGTCTCGACGAAGTCGAGATGCGCGAGGTATGCGGCGAGCATCGCCAGAAGGGACGCCGAGTTGATGATGACGAACGGCCAGAACATCGTGGCGTCCTTGCTCGGCCAGCAGAGGAACAGCAGGGAGCCCAGGAGGGCCGTTCTCTCGGGGACGGCGAAGCGGAGCAGGATCCGGAGGATCGCGAAGGCGGCGAGCGCGTTCGTCAGGAGGAGGCAGGCTTGCCAGCTGATCGGGTTCAGGCCGAAAAGGAGGTAGAGCAGGGAGTAAAGGGGCAGCCCGAGCGGCCGGAACCAGAGCGAAGGGATGTTCAGGAGAAGGCCGTCCATGGCCGGGACGAAGCCCGCTGGAGCGAACCGCATGTACGACAGGAGTATCCAGTCGTCATGATAAAAGCCCAAGCGGGTGATCGCGGGGCCGCCATAGCAGAGGAAGGCCGCGGCCAGAAGGAACAGCGGCGGCGCGAGCGTGCGGCGGCTCATGCGGCGTACAGCCGGGACAGCTCTGTGATCATCCGTTCGCGCGAGAAATCGCGCCGCACTCGTTCGCGCCCGGCCGCGCCGAGCTTGAGCCGAAGGGCCTTGTCGTCGATGAGCTGCTGGCAGCGCTCGAGGAGCTCCACCTCGCTGCCGACGATGAAGCCGGTGACCCCGTCCTGGACGGCGTCGCGGTTTCCTGAGTTGTCGGAGGCGACGACGGGCAGCCCGGCGGCCATGGCCTCGAGAACCGCGTTGGGCAGCGCGTCCCATCGTGAATAGTGCACGAAAAGATCGAGCACGCGCAGGCGCTCGCGCGCCTGTTCCGAGGGCAGCCAGCCGGTGAGCTCGACGCGGCCGGGAAGATTCATGTTCTCCAGGTAAGTTCGAACGCGAGCCTCGTCCTCGCCGCCTCCGATCCAGACGCAATTAAGGCCGTTGCGGGAGTCGGTCAGCCGCTGGGCCAGAAGGACCCAGGCGTCGGGGTTGCGCGCGTAGGTCAGCCGGCCGCAGGATCCGACGACGACGCCGTCGTGGGGCAGCGGGTCGCGGAATTCGCCGAGATAGGCGTCGCAGACCGTATGAACCGGCCGCCCGCCGCGGAGCGCCGCGGCCGCGGCCGCCTCCCCGGGAGCGCAGGCGATCGTCGTGCCGAGGCGAGCGGCGGCCTTCTCGACGGTCTTATAGAGGAGCCGCGACGCCGCGGAGCGGTCCTGCTGCAGGAAGCCGAAGCCGTGAGGCGTATAGAAAACCTTCTTGATCCCCGCCGCCTTGGCCGCAGCGCGGGCGAGCACGCCGGCTTTCGAAGAATGGGCGTGGATCACGTCCGGGCGGTGCTCCTCGAAGAGCGCGCGGAGCTTGCGCAGGGCGGCGAGGTCGTCGGCCACCGAGATCTCACGGATCATCTCGGGCAGGTGGTACGCGGCTTTGGCCCCCGCGCACTTGGCGCGGTACTCGTCCGGCGAGCCCGCGCGGACCGCGAAGACCAAGGACACCTCGAAGCGCGCGGGATCGAGGCCGTTGCAGATCGCGGCGACCTGCTCGCCGGTCCCGCCGGGTCCGCCGCACTCGACGACCTGGAAAACCCTTGTCATACGGGCTCCTTGCCGTGATACAGCCGCAGCGCCGCCTCGGCGGCGAACGGGAACAGCATCGGCATATAGAGCAGTTTGTGTCTTCCCGCGCTGCCGAGGTCGAATTCGAAGAGCGCGGCGCCCACGGTCATCGCCCCGAAGAACGCGAGCAGGCCCAGGCGCGCGGGGGCCTTCGGGCCGCGGAAGAACCCGGCGACGGCCAAGGCGGCGAGGGAAAGGAGGAATAAGTTTTCGCCGGACGCGGCGAGGCGCCCCAACTTCCCGTTCATCGGGTAGAGCCCCGGCAAAGGCATGAACAGGACGGTGAAGGCGCCTTTCGGCAGGTAGGCGAACACCTCTCCCCAGGTCTTAAACTCGGCTTTGGGATAGATTTGCGTGCCGATCTCGCGCTCTGACGTATGTCGTGCCCAACGGCGGTCGGCGAATTGACGGGACTTTCGGAAGGCCGTGATGCCGCCCGGTGAGTTGGGACGATTGACGGTGCCGATGTCAAACTCATCGTGAGTTGTGGGAATCAAGTCAGGAGCGAGGCGCTTTATATCCGCTGCACTAAGGGGGGTTGATTCGAAGGATAGAATGACTTGATGCGACAGCCATGGATAGAGGGAGAGAGCCGCGAAGACGGCGGCGGCGCCCAGGAGGGCCGCGGCGCGTCGGGGCCGGTCCAACGCCATGAGCGCGAAGGCGAGAAGCAGGCCGCCGGAAATACTCAGGAGCACGTAGGAACGATAAAAGCCGGCGCCGAGCAGACTGGCCGTCAGCATCGCGAGCGCGCCGGCCCGGGCGTAAGCACCTCCGGGAGCGGCGACTGCCGCGAAGGCGGCTCCCAATGCGAGGTAGGCGAGGAGGTCGGCCGGAGCCTCTTTGAGATTCTGGGAGGTGTAGAAGACATGCGACGGCCAAACGGCGACGAGAGCGCCGGCGGCCAACGCGGCCCGTGAAGGAAAGACGAGCGACAGAGTCCACGTCAGCGCTAGGATGCAGAGCGCGCCGAGTGACGCGTTGACGAGCTTGATTGCCAGTGGACGCGCCCCGAAGACGCGGTAGGTCTGAAGCGTCATGCTGGTTTGCAGACGTTCACTGAGGCTGCCGTTGATCCGCGGCGAACGCCCGGCGGCGATATCATCCCGGGCTCGAATCGCGTAAGCGTGGAATGAATTCGCATCGGTGTAATAGTAGGCGGGAAAGATCGGCTTGTATTCGGTCGCGATCGCACAGCCGACCCGCAGCGCCAAGGCGAGGGCCGCGAGCGCCGTCAGCGGCCGTCGTCTAATCCAGGACACGGTAGCGCAGGAGGCAGAGCAGGTAGGAGAAGCCGTCCTTCCAGGTGATCTTCTTTCCCTCTTCATAGGTGCGGCCGGAATACGAGATGGGGACCTCGTAGAGGCGCAGACGCCGCTTGCAGATCTTCGCCGTGATCTCGGCCTCGATGCCGAAACGCTCGCTGCGCAGGGGGATGGCCTTGATCTTATCCGTCAGGAAGACCTTATAGCAGGTCCCCATGTCCGTGAGGTTGATGTTGTAGAGGACGTTCGTGATGAAAGTGAAGATCATGTTCCCGAAGTAGTGCCAGAAGAAGAGCACGCGGTGGGGACCGCCGAGGAACCTCGAGCCGTACACGGCGTCGGCCCGGCCGTCGAGGATCGGGACGAGGAGGCCGGGATAGTCGGCGGGGTCGTATTCGAGGTCGGCATCCTGGACGATGACGATGTCGCCGGTCGCTTGCGCCAGCGCGGTCCTTATGGCCGCGCCCTTGCCGCGGTTGCGCTCGTGCAGGATGACGAGCGCGCGTCCGCCCAGCCCTCGGAGGATCTCGCGGGTGCCGTCGGTCGAGCCGTCGTCGACGATGACGATCTGCTTGGCGACGGGGAGCTGAACCTCCTCGACCCGTCTCACGAGCTCGAGCACGGTGGCCTTCTCGTTGTAGACGGGGATCAGGATCGACAGCGTTCGGGGCATGGCGGCTATTATAGGTTTTCGCCGCGTTCGCGCAGGGGCGTCGTGCCCCAGGCCCAGATGAAGAGCATGAGTGTCGTCACCAGCTCGTTCTGGAAGGCGACCTCGGTCAGATTCATCACGAGATACGCGGCGAGGGCCGAGACGGCCCAGAGGGAGCGCGCGCCGCCGTCGCGGCGCGCGGCG
>JAUYSH010000020.1 GCA_030696455.1 Elusimicrobiota bacterium | reverse complement strand
CCAAAGTCCCTGCTTGGCAGGAGTTCGCGTATGAGAGTTCGTTCTCAGGTTTTCGCGAAGCGAAAACCCTGGCGCCGCAGGCGCCATTCCGTTCGTGTCAGTGCTCGTTCCAGGACGTTTCAAAACCCCATGAACTGGGAGTAGTGGGGGTGGTTGAAGTCTTCGGGCGCGGCGTGGGGGCCCTGGTGGTCGTCGGGCGCGGGCGCCCAGGCCTGGTCGCGGATGCGCCGGAAGGCGGCCAGGAACGCGACGGCGTCGTCGGGCGCGTCGAGGAAAAGGGCGTTCTCGTAGTTGTTCTTCTCGCCGTTGCGCGTCCAGTTGAAGGAGCCGGCCGAGACCAAGGCGCCGTCGAAGACGGCGAACTTGTTGTGCATGACGCCCTTGTCGCCCTTCTTACCGGCGGACAGGAGCACGTCGAAGCCGTTGTCCGCGAACCAATGCATCTCGGGCAGGTAGCGGTACTGCTGGGCGTCGAAGACGATGCGGACCTTCACGCCGCGCTCCTTGGCGCGCGTGAGCGCGTCGCGCAGGTCCTCGGAGGTGAAGGAGAAATTGGCGACGTCGACCGAGGTCCGCGAGGCGTCGACGGCGCGCACGAGCTGCGCGGTCACGCCCAGCGGGGAGAAGGCCTGGCCGGGGAAGGACTCGCCGTTGAAGAGCACCGGGCGCGCGGGGTCCTGCGGCGCGGGCGGCAGGCCGGGGTGCGGCTCCCCCTCGGGGATCGGCTCGGGGCGCGCGGGCGCCTGGCTCGTGATCTTCGCCGAGATGGACCACATCCAGTCCCAGTACGACTGGTAAGCCTTGATGCGCGCCTGCTCGGCCAGGAACAACGCGTGCTCCCAGTGCCAGGTGTCGGCGGCGTGGGACCAATTATAGGAGCCCGTCTCCAGGACCTGACGGTCGAAGATCGCGATCTTGTTGTGCATGACGCCGAACATGTCGCCGCCCCGGAGCATCTTCATCTCGAAGCCCAGGTCGATGAGCTGCTGCACCTCGGCGCTGCGCGAGTCGCGCGGCTTCTCGGGGAAGACGTGGGTCTGGTTCATGACGACGCGGATCTTGACGCCCCGCTTCTTGGCGCGCACGAGTGCGGCGGCGACCTCGCGCAGAGCGATGCCGTGGATGGCGATGTCGATCGAGGTCTGGGCGGCGTCGATGGCGCGAATCAGGTGGCCGGAGATCTGAGTCTGGTCGGAGAACATTCGCGCGGGGAGCACGACTCCATTCAAGGAAACGGATTCGCCGCGGGGGGCGCGAGCGGGGTTCGCCGGGGCCGGCGCGTCCGCTTTCGCGGCCGCGCCGTCGAAGAAGGCGCGGCCCTGCGCGAGAGAGACCGGAACGGCGGGGGCCGACAACGACGGAGCGGACGGCAAAAGAATCGGGGATAGACTCGGGGCAGACAACGGAGATAACGACAAAGCGGGTGGAACGAAATTATTGAACGGCGTCAACGGAATGGGCAACGCCCCGACGGGCCC
The DNA here is from genome assembly GCA_030696455.1 of Elusimicrobiota bacterium. Classification (GTDB taxonomy): domain Bacteria; phylum Elusimicrobiota; class Elusimicrobia; order UBA1565; family UBA9628; genus GWA2-66-18. The sequence continues at coordinate 15,054 of JAUYSH010000020.1, read as the reverse complement.
GAACGGCGACGTGACGCGGACTTGGGCGAGGGATAACGACGGCAACAATGCGATGACGAGCGCCCAACGATATCTCGTGTTCAACATACGCCGAGTCTAACACCCTGCGCCATCGACCTGACGCCCAAACGACCTATCTTCAACCTCGGCAAAAGGCCTACTCCTTGGACGACGATTCTTATATACGATTAACGCGTGAAGATACATGTCGCGGCCTACGCCGCCTCGGCCGGGCTCGATGAAACGGCGGAAGCGGCCTTATACGAAGGCCTGGCCGGCCTCGGAATCGCCGGCCTCGAGCAGCCCTTTTTCGGGACCTTGCACCGCCGCGACGAGGATTGGCTGATCGGACAGATCCGGCCGGACTGGTCGCTCGCGATCACGACCTTGCCGGGCACGATGGAGCGTCTCGGCGGCGACCGGCGCTTCGGCCTGGCCAGCGCCGACCCCGACGCCCGCGCCCGCGCCGTGGACTTCGTCGAGTCCGCCCGCCGGGCCGTGGAGAAGCTCCACCGCGTCCTGGGGCGCCGCGCCGTGCGCGCCGTCATGGTGCACTCGGCCCCGCGCCTCGACGGCTCGCGCGCCAAGCGCTCGGTCGACGGCTTCGCCGAAGCGCTCACCGACCTGCGCGGCCGCGACTGGCAGGGCGCCTCCTTGCTCGTCGAGCACTGCGACGCCGCCCTTCCCGGCCTCGAGCCCGACAAGGGATTCCTGCGCATCGAGGACGACGTCCTCGCCGTCAAGCTTTCAAGCGGCGCCGCGCCCGCCGCCGTCGCGATCAACTGGGGCCGCTCGGCCCTCGAGACGCGCTCACCCGAAGGACCCCTCGAGCACCTCGCCCGCGCCTCCCAAGCCGGCCTGCTCGGCGGCCTGTTCTTCTCCGGCGTGACCGCCGACCACCCCGACTACGGCGCCTGGCGCGACTCCCACGCCCCGTTCTCGACGACGGTCCCCGAATCCCTTCTCACCCCCGCCGCCCAAGCCGCCCTCGCCGAAGCCCCCGATTGCCCCCTCCTCGGCCTCAAGCTCCAAACCAAGCCCGCCTCCCTGACCGTCCCCCAGCGTCTCGCCGTCCTCCAAGCCGGCCTCGACGCCTTGCGCTAACGATAATTTTGTTGTCAGTCCTCCCGGTTTCAGTTCCGGGGGTCAGCGCTTCTTGTGGATGCGGCCGCGGTTGAGATGCGCGGGATATTTGATCGCGTTCTTCTTCATCTTCGCGAGCGCCGCCTCGGTGAGATCGATGGCAAAGTGATCGGCGATCTTCTTGAGGTAGACGTAGGTATCGGCGAGCTCCTCGGCAAGGTGGGCGCGTTGGGCGGGCTTGAGTTTCTTGGCCTGCGCGGGCGTCAGCCACTGGAAGATCTCGACGATCTCAGCGGCTTCCTTGACCATTGCCATCGCGAGGTTCTTCGGCCCGTGGTACTTGCCCCAATTGCGCTCGCGGGCGAAGCGGAGGATGGTCTCGTCGAGTTCGGCGCGCCGGTCTTTCATGCCTTCATTATCGCATAGCCCGCCGCCGGCGAAAAACTGAAATCGGCAGGACTGACACCAACCCCCGAAACGAGAAGGGCCGCCGGTGTAGTCCCGGCGGCCCCCGCTCGGCTGTGCTGCGACGACGGTCTACGGCTTGAACTCCATCTTCCGGCTGACTTCCTCAAGCACGTCCATTGCCCCACGCCCAGGGGCGCCGCCCATCACGCTCTTCCACAGCGACTCCATCTGCTTGCGCTTCTCCGCGTCCTGGGGCCACCAGGCCATCGCGACCATCCTTTCCAGCGCCGGTCTCTGCCACGAGACGTCCAACGGCACCGCTTCCAGCATCTCGCGCGCGTCCTTCTTGCGACCCAAGTCGTGAAGCACGCAGCCCAGGAACTGACGGGCTTGCCAGTCTTCCGGCTCGAGCTCGACGGCGCGCCGCAGCGCCGCCTCCGCTCCCGCCGGGTGCGACAGCGCCCACTGGCACGCGCCCAGCCCGAACCACGCCTCGCCCCACTTCGGCGAGAGCTCCGCGCCCCGCTCGTAATACGGCAGCGCGTCGCGGTAGCGCTTCTTCATGTAGAAAAGCCTGCCCAGCCGGCACAGGGTCTCGGCGTCGCGCTTGGCCGGACCGTCGGCCAGGTCCTTCGCCACGGTCTTGGCCTGCAGGACCATGCCGCGTCCCAGGTAGGCCTCGACCAGACCCGTCATCACGTCCTCGATCTGGTTAGACGTCACGCGCAGGGCCTCGAGGATCTCGCTCGCGCGGACGTACTCGCCCAGGCGGTTGAGCGCCAGGGCGCGCCCCAGATTCAGCTCCGCATCGCCGGGGAATTTACGGATGCCTTCTTCGAAGACCGAGAGCGCCTCTTCCGCGTCGTCCGCCAAGAGCAACTCGAGTCCTCGGTCTTGGTACTCACCGCTCGATTGGATGGACATAAACCCTCCTCGTCGTTTCCGGCTTGGAGGCCTCGGAGCCGCTTCCTGTATAAAGAAGCGACCCCGATCCGCTTTCTCAAGAAAGACCAGGGTCCGAACGCTTTGGGTCCCGTATCGCAGGGCCGTCGAACATCACCGTCCGACATATTCAGTGTAACAGCCAGGCACGGCCCCGTCAAGGCCCGTCGAGAAAAATCGTCAGATGCCGATCTTGGCGAGCATCGTGCTGATCTCGCCGATGACGGCCGCGAGCTGGGGATGCTTCGCGTCGAACTCGAGGGTCGCGTTCTTGACGGCCTCCTCGGCCTTGTCGATCAGGTCCTTGGAGCGCATGTCGTTCTGGACTTCGGCCTTGAGCTTCTCGAGCAAGGCGATGAGCTCGGCCTTGTTCTTGGGGTCGGCCCCCTTCGCCTCACGGATGGCGGCCTCGATCTTCGCGACGGTTTCTTCGATCATGCTTCCTATATAACCTTATCCGCGCGATGCGTCAAGCCCGTGGAAGAGCTACAATGGGTCAGTGAAGATCTGCTTCCGTTGCAACGCGGTCGGCGTCGTCAAGCTGTCCGACCACAAGCCGGAGTGCCCTTTACTGCGCGACAGGAAGGAACGCGCCGACGGGATCAAGGACATCGTCAACCGCTACAGCCACAAGAACAAGGCCGCGGCCAAGGCCGGCTTCGGGCGCGTCAACAAGCCCGGCTACTGCAAGCGTTGCGGCGACAAGGTCACGAGCCTGCTCACCCACATCAGCGCCTGCAAGGGCCGCGTGCCGCCGCCCCCGACGACGCCGCCGCAGCCGATCTAAGGCCGTGGCCCGCCTCAAAGCGCCCTACTACCGCGCCGTTTTCAAGTGCGCCCGCGAAAAGATTCCCGCGCGCTTCGCCGTCGTCACCGCGCACAACCCCTTGGGCCGCGAGGCGCCCGCCGCCCAAAACCTCCGCCGCGACGCGGCCTTGCGCCGCCGCCTCGACGCGTTCAAGATTCGGCGTTTCCGCGTCACCGGCGGTAGCCCGGACGGCCGCCACCGCGAGGCGGGCTGGGGCATCGTCGTGGATTCGCCCGCGAAGGCGCGAGCTCTCGCCGCGCAGTTCGAGCAGGACGCCTACTACTGGGTTTGCGCGGGAAGGATCTACCTCGGCTCCTGCGCCGGCGGAGCGCTCAAGCGCGCCGGGTCCTGGAACGCGCGCCGCGCGCGCTGGTAATCACTCCCATCGATGGGAGTGATGATGACCTCGACGACATCTCCTCTTGAAATTTCCCCGTCCGCGCCTTACCCTTTCGTTGTGAGCCTCAATCCCATCCTGATCGCCGCCCTCTTGGGCGCGGCGGTATCCGCGCGCGCGGGCGTCGGCCGCGCCGTCGAGATCTCCGTGCCCGGGGAAAGCGCGTCCTTCAAGACGGGCGGGGCGCCCGCGGTCTCGCTTCAACTCCCCGCCGTCGGCGGCCTCGCGACGCCGGCGCTCTCGCCCGCGCTCGCCGCCCCCTTGGCCCCCGCCGCCGCGGCGCCGGTGCCGTTGGCGACCTCGGCCCTGGCGCGTCAGCCCGCGCCGCTCGCGGCCGCCCCGCTCGCCGCTCCGGCCGCGCCCGCCCGTCCCGTCGATGCCTTGCGCCGAACCGGCGCGGCCTTGACCAAGACGGAGCCGGCCTCGGCGGAGGCTTCGCTGGCCATTTCGGCGCTCTTCGACGGCGGCGGGGCCAAGGCCGCGCCGGCTCCCTCCGTCGAGGCGGGCCCCGGCGCGACGCGCGGCCCGGCGCTGGCGCCCGCGACGCCGCGATCCGCCAAGCGCATGCCCGAAGGCGTCAAGCGGGCCTTCCAGAACTCCGCCGTCCTGGGCGGGGGCATGGCCGCCCTCGGCGGCGGCCTTTACGCCTGGACGCAGAATCTCGTCAGCGCGCCGACCCCGGCGCAGTTCGCCTTGCTGGCGCTGCCGATGCTGATCGTCCCGCTGCACTTCGCCCTCGTCTCGGGCTTCTGGGCCGGGCGCTACTACGCCTACCCGAAGCTCTCACCCGCGGGCAAGAGCGCCTTCACGACCGCATGGCGCGCGCTCGCCGCGGCCTACCCCGCGACGGCCATGCTGGCGCTGGCCGCCTGGTTCCAGCTCGTGGGCAATAACGCCACGATGCTGGCGCTCATGGGCCTGCCCGCCCTCGTCGCCTTGGGCGAGATCACCCACCACTTCCTGTACCGCGTCGTCCCGGAGCGCGCGCAGGACAAGGGCAAGCCGCTCACCGACTGGCGCAGCCGCGTCGGCGGCAACATCGGCCAGCAGCTCGGCCGCATGCGCCGCAAGCCTTAGCGCGCGGCTTCCTTGCAGTACGCCGGCTTGGCGATGGGCTTGCCGCCCTGGTCGAACAGGGGCGTCTTCACGCCGGAGTCGATGGGCAGACGCCCGTTCACGGTGGGGCTCAGGTCGCGCACGATCTTGAACTTGCGCGCGATGAAGCTCTTGCCCCAGCACGTCGTGCCCCCGGGGTCGTAGCGCAGGACGTGCCCGGCGGGCGCGCCGAGAAAGGTCGCCACGCCGACGTCGGCGTGCTCGGCGTGGCCGAAGTCCCCCTCGGAGAACACCTGGCCGGCGGAGCCGACGTCCTGGGACCCCGGCCCCCAGATCGGATGCGTGTGCACCGAGCCCACGGTCCCCGCGGGCTTGGGCCACGTGCTCGGGCAGCGGTTCATGTCGCCTTCGTTGATCGCGCCGAAGCGGATGCGCCCGCCGGGCTCCTTGATCAGCCAGGTGCAGTACTCCTTTTTCTGCTCGGGGTAGGTCCGCACGAGGTCGACGAAGGCCACGGCCGCCTCGTCGAGCGACCCATAGGACGACGGCATCGCGGCGGCGCGCGGCGCGAGGACGCTCAAAATCAGCAGGAGGGGGGTCAAAGCCGCCATGCCCCAAGGATAGGCCCGGCCCCCCCTCCTGTCAATGGGCGCGGCGCGACTGTTTCCGGAAACAGTCGCCGCGTTCAAATGTCAGTTGGCCAGCGAGTCGAGGTACTCCGAGACGCTCTCGGTCTCGGGGATGCCGCCTTTCCAATGCGTCTCGCGCAAGTAGTGGCCGCCCTCGCGCAGGCTGGCGTTGTGCCAGGAGAAATACTCGGGATTCTGCGCGCGGAACTCGGCGTCGTGCAGCCACTTCCAGTCGGCCTGCAGGTACTCCCAGAAGCCCAGCACCGACTCCAGGTTCTCGGCGTCGATCGTGCCGGTGGCGTAGGCCAGCTCCTTGAGGGTGCGCGACTCGAAGAGGATCCGCGTGCGCTCGTCGAGCGTCTCGCGTCCGGGCCATTGAAACCCGCCCTTCCTCGGCACCACAACCACATCCAGTCTCGGGTCAGCCATAGGCCTCCGAACAGCTGGGGTATTCAGCGCCGCAGGCGGGCGCCGCGACCTGGAGTATATAGCGCGCGCGCGTTTTACGCCAGGGGCCGCGCGTGACGGCCTTATCTCAGCGCAGGCCCGCGACGAGCTCGCGGAACTCCTCGGTCTGGCGCACGGCGTCGAACTCCTTGGCGCGCAGCGCGTTGCGCTCGAGGCCGAGCCTCACCGCGGTCTTAAGCCAGGTCGCCGTCTCCCGCGCGTCGCCCAGGCCCGCCGCCGCCAGCGCCGCCGCGAACGCGGTGTCCGGTCCCGTCTGATCGTGGAAATTCGTCCGCCCCAGCCTCAGCGCCAGCGCGAAGTCCCCTTTGCGCAAGGCCGCGTCCGCGTAGGCGCGCTTGAGGGGTGCTGACATGTCGCCCTCGGGCGCCGCCTTGAACATCTCATAAGCCTCGCCGAAGCTCTCCATCAAATAGAGAAAATACGCCAGGTGCAAAGTCGCCGCTTCATACGTCAGCCCGGCCTTCGCCTTCTCCCGCAAGGCGCGCACCACCGCGACCGCTTCCTCGTGGCGGCCCTTGTCCCACAGCTCCACGGCGCGCGGCAGCTCGCCCGTCAAGGTCTCATCGGAGTCGGCCGCCGTCATCGACAGCGAGCGTTTGAGCGCCTTTCCCTCGCCCGCCGCCATCGCCCCGCACAAGAACGCCCCCCACAGCGCCCCGCCCCGGTAGAACCACAGGCACGCCGCCGCCCCGAGCGTCAGGCCGATGCCGTGCGCCACGCGCCGCCCGCTCACGCCCCAACGCGCGCTCAGCAGGCCGGAGACGAGCTTGCCCCCGTCCATGGGCGAGATCGGCAGGAGATTGAAGATCGAGAACCAGACGTTGACCGTGACCAAAGCCATCGCGAGCGACCGCGCCCCCGGCGATAGCGTTCCCTTGCCGGCATAGAGCAGCCCCAGGGCCAAGGCGGCGAGCCCAAACCCCGCCGCGCACCCCGCCAGATCGAGCGCCGCCGTCCGCCACGTCCCGAAGCGCGAGAGGTCGCGCGGCCGGGTCGCACCCCCGAAGCCGTGGAGCACGATGTCGGCCCCCTTGCCCCAGGCCAGGCACACGGCCGCGTGGCCGAGCTCGTGAAAGAGCACCGAGAAGCCGACGACCGCGGCCCACATGACGCTCTCCCGCGGCGAGCCGCGGCCCAGCATCATGCCGAACAGCCCCACGAGCAGCCAGAAGAACGGCTCCGCGCTCACGGTGACTTTTCCGCCGAATAACTTCATGCCGCGCGCCATTGCCACATCGTACCATTCGAGCGCGCCGCGGTATAATCTCACCGTGCCTTCCCTCTTCTCCCCCCTGCGCCTGGGCGACCTCGAGCTGCCCAACCGCGTGATCATGTCCCCGCTCACCCGCTGCCGCGCCGTGGGCGGGCGCGTGCCCAACGCGCTCATGGCCGAGTACTACGCCCAGCGCGCCACGGCCGGCCTCATCATCAGCGAGGCGACCATCGTCAGCCCGCAAGGCGCGGGCTACCCCGACACGCCCGGCATCTGGTCTTCCGAGCAGGTCGAAGGCTGGAAGCTGACGACCTCCGCCGTCCACGCCGCCGGCGGGCGCATCTTCCTTCAGCTGTGGCATGTCGGCCGGATCTCGGACCCCGAGTACCTGGGCGGCGAGCCCCCCGTCGCCCCCAGCGCCATCGCCGCCCGCGGCGCGGTGAGCCTCCTGCGCCCCCGGCGCGCCTACCCCGTCCCCCGCGCCCTGAGCACCGCCGAGGTCGCCGGGGTCGTCGCCGCTTTCAAGCGGGGTGCGGAGAACGCGCAGGCCGCGGGCTTCGACGGCGTCGAACTCCACGGCGCCAACGGCTACCTGCTCGACCAGTTCCTCCAGGACGGCTCGAACAAGCGCACCGACGATTACGGCGGCCCCCTCGAGAACCGCGCCCGCCTCATGCTCGAGGCCGCCGACGCGGCGATCACCGTCTGGGGCCCCGGCCGCGTGGGCATGCACCTGGCCCCGCGCTGCGACGGCCACGACATGGGCGACACGTCGCCTGCGGCGACTTTTGGCTACGTAGCCCGCGAGCTGGGCCGGCGCAAGCTCGCCTTCCTGTGCGCGCGCGAGTCGCAGGCCGAGCCGCGCCTGGGACCCTCCCTCAAAAAACAATTCGGCGGGATCTACATCGCCAACGAGGGCCTCGACAAAGCCTCCGCCCAGCGCTTGCTCGACGCCGGCGAGGCCGACGCCGTCGCCTTCGGCAAGCTCTTCATCGCCAACCCCGACCTGCCGCGGCGCCTGGCCGAAGACGCGCCGCTCAACGCCTGGGACATGTCCACCTTCTACGCCCCCGGCGCCAAGGGCTACACCGACTACCCCGCCTTGTCCATCGCCTGAGGCGCGCTCACCGCGACGTCGGGTTTCGCGACGGCGCCCCGCCCCCCGCCGGCAGGCCCTCGCTCACGCCCTCCGTCGAAAACGACTTCCCGAAGGTCGCGCGCACCTGCTCGCCCTCGCGGTAGGTGATCACGGCGAGCATGCCGCCTTTCTCCGCCGGCAGGTCGACGGTGTGCAGCCCGCCGTTGTTGATCTTGCGCCGGGGGCAGCCCTCGGGCTTCTTCCCGTCGATCAGCGAAACCCGGGCGTCGAAGTGCAGGGAGTGCACGCGCTTCGCGCCGGCCATCGACTTCGACCAGCTGATGATGGAGGAGTCGAAGCACTCGCCGGCCGGCGCGAGCTCGACCTCGATGCGGGCCGCGGTATCGGCGGGCACGTGAAGATAGATCATGCGGTAGTTGACCGGGATGCCGTTCTCCTCGTTCGGCGCGAGGAGCTTGGGCGCCTCGGCGGCGGCGGCGGTCACGGCCAGCAACGACGCGATCAGCATCGATTTCATGGGGCGGGGTCCTCGACTCGCGTTAGCGCACGTTCTTGCAGCGGCCCGCGTCGACGGGCAGCCTCACCGTCTCAAGCGGTCCCTTCTCGGCCTGGCGCAGCTTCCTTTCGATGTAGGCGAAGGCATCCGCGTCCCTCGCCTTGAGCCACGCGCTCGAGGTGACATGGCGCTGGACGGTCTCGGCCCAATATTCCTGGATGGAGACGTAGCCGCGCGGCCCGGTGATGGGGTTCTTGGGGTCGTCGAACAGAGGCAGGTCGGTGAACCAGCCCGACGCGCTGCCCGAGTAGCTCCCCAGGAACGCCCGGGCCGAGGCCTCGCTGATCGGCAAGAGGCGCCCGCCGTCGTCGTCCACTTTTATGCCCATGTACGCGTTGACGCGGCGGATGTAGGCCTTCCAGAGCCCGGTGAACTCCGTGTCGGTGTTCGACGCCATGACCCGGCACGGGTCGGAGCCGAGCTCGTCGGGCAGGAGCAGGTCGTCGATCGCGTGGCCGAGCTCGTGGACGACCACCGCGGCGCGGGGGCGGTCCCACAGATAGATCGTCTTGTCCTGCCAATCGTAGACCCCGCTCTGCTCCGTCGCGGCGCGCGCGTTCGGCGCGGCGAAGCGCACGCGCAGGCCGGCGCGCGTCAGGCTTTGGGTCAGGCCGGGAGGCCACGGGACCGAGGACAGGGCCTGGAACATGGCCGCCGCGTCTCCGGCGGCCGCACCCGTCTTCAGGCAGGCAAGCTCGGCCAAGGAGAAGTCCCTGGCGTCGGGCTTCACCGTCGAGCAGTCCAGGGCGCGCGCGGAGGCGGCCGTGAGGCACAGGAGGGCCGCGAGCCTCAGGCGAGGGGTCATGGCGTAAGGATAGGGCCGCGACACCGTATAATCAAGCCCCTCAATTTGCAGCAGGTGTTCGGCGCGCGGTCATGACCCGCCGCCTCGTTGCACGTTCAAGTACCGCCGGACCGCATACAGGCCGCTGATGCGCCTCGACATCATCCGGTCCAAGGCCGAGGTCCCCGCGAAAATCGGAGCGGCATTCGGCTTTTTTACCCAAGCATCCGCGGCAGCCTCATCCGGAAGGAGAATATGGAGCGCCGCGAAAATTCCCAACACGCAAGATATCCTTTCCAAGGCGTCCGGCGTCAGGCGTCCATCCCGGTTTTTCTTCCATCTGAAGAACATCGAGCGCGCCGGCGAGCCAAGCAAGGACAACTGCTGTTCTACGTCCAGCTTCCATCGGTCCGAGATTCGAAAGAACGCCTTCAAGGCAGGCCTTGAGGCCATCTTGGAGTTCACCTTGCGGACTCCTTGCCTGTTCCGCCTCAGGCCTGGGTCTACAGCCATTCGCATTTGATCTCCAATCCGCAGCCCGGGCAGAGCCAGAGATCGCCGCCCTTCGCCACCAACGTAAAGCGAAGCCCCGTGTCGCGCCCGCGATCTGCCGGAGTCGTCACCAGGAGTTTGACGCCGCTGGCGACATCCTCCTCCAAACCGCATCGCGGACAATCGATAAGATCCCGATCTTCCGCGAAGAAGCCCAACTTCTTCGCTTCAGCTTTAATCTTGACGAGCGCACGGGCGAGCCTGTGCATTTCTTTACTGAGACCATTCTTTCGGCATCGCGCCATACTAAACCCCCTGCCTGATCGCCCGAATCCGATCGAGGGCGGCGAAGCCTTCCCGAATATTGGCGACGCTGTGCTCGATCGCCCGCTTGGACTTCAACACTGACGCGAGCATGTCGATGCCGACCGCGGTAAATCCGAGAGCGGGCAATTTCCGGCTCTCGCGAGAGCTCGCCAACAATCGCCGGTCGAGGCTAGCCGCCTCGTCGCCTTGGAACACGAGCATGAAGTCCGCTGGAAAATGGCTGCGGTGCCGTTTCACGGCCGCATGAAGGACCCTCAACTCGACTTCAAAGTACTCCGCCGCGTGGCAGTCGAGCAGCACCTTGCAACCGCGCACATCCTGCATAAGATACTCGAGCCCCTTGCGGGCGGCTCCGACGGCATAACGTTTCCCCATGTCCCACCCCCTCAGCTGAATAATCGAGAGCCGGAGCCCTCACTTGACTTCCACGATTCTGATTTCCAAAACGCACTTCAACGCGCGCGCGATGCGGCTCAGCATTGTGATCGTCACATTCCCCGCGTCGAGCTCGATGTTTGAGATCGTTTTCCGTTTTGTCTTAAGCGCTCGAGCCAACTCCCCCTGAGTCATCTTCGCCGCCTCACGCGCCCTCGCGACCTCTCGCGCGACCCTTCGCCCGATATCGGACTCATCATGAAGGCGCCTGCGATCCGGTATTGGATCCGCGTAGATCTTGATTGGTTGATTGTAAGGCTCACGGCGGCCGCCTCCGAAATCGGCATTATGTTTCCCCATGGCTTACCTCCTAAGCTAAAATGACTTCAGGTATAGAATGGCATCATACATTACCATACATTATAACTAGAGGGCGCCCAGGAGTCAAGACCCATGCCCAAATCACGAAAAGACGATGACCGCGCGAATGCCCATCCCAACTGGCGCCCCGTGAGCGTCTATCTCCCTCATCAGGTCTTCGATGAGGTAGATCGGCTCGCCAAAGAATCCCGCCGTTCCCTCAGCGCCCAGATCACGATCCTTGTCGAGGCGCAACTGAGCAAGTCACGACGCGGCTAGCCGCCGAGGCCCGGGTCGGCCGCAGTTCCCAGTTTCCGCCGCGCGGCAAGGAGCGCTTGCCGCAATCTCTTCTCCAGCACACCCGCCGGCAGCAGGTCGGTCATATACCGAGCGACCCGGATTCCGCTTTTATCCAACTCTAGGAGTTCGATCTGCTCCTCGCACTTCTCGGAGCATAAGATCAGCCCGGCCGGCCGCGCCTCCCCCTTCGCGCGCTCGTGCTTATCGAGCCAACGCATGTAGAGCTCCATCTGCCCTTTGTACTCCGCCTTGAACCGTCCCAGCTTGAGCTCGACGACCACCAGCCTGCGCAGCAGCCGGTTGTAGAGCAGGAGGTCGATGTGAAAATCCTCTCCGCCGATCGAGATCCTTTTCTGCCTCTCGATGAATGTGAATCCCGCTCCGAATGCGAGGAGGAACGCTTCCATATCCCTCAACACCGCCTGCTCCAGGTCCTTTTCCAAATACGCGCCCTTGAGCCCCAGAAAATCCAGGCAATACGGATCCTGAAATACCAAGTCCGGGGTCATCACATCGTCATGGCGAAGCGCCTCCAACTCCTTGAGCGCAAGTTCCGCCGGCTTCCTCGACAAGGCCGTCCGTTCGAAAAGCATCCCATTGATCTTCGCCCGGAGCGTCGGGATGTTCCAACCTTCGACCCGGCACATCTCCGCATAGAACTCACGCTTAACTCGATCTTTGATTGGAATTAAAAGTACAAAATGGCTCCAGGTCAATTTGTGCATCAGCGATGCACAAATCTGGAAATCGGGGAATTGCGCCACCAACTGTATCATCCGATATAAAGCCACCCTGGAAAATCCACGGCCATACTCTTGAACCAATTGTCGCGACACCGTAGCGACAATCTGCCGCCCGTAAGCCGCCCTATTGCCGCCCAAAACTTCGCGGCGCAGCCGCTCCCCGACAGACCAATATAACGCCACCAGGCCAGTATTCACCGCCCGCGCGACTTGACCCCTCGCCGCTTCTATAAGCGTACGAAGGTCCTGGAGCAACTCCGCTTTCTTGGGGGTCAGGGATTTATCCATCACTTACCAGACGATTGACCCCCCGAAAAAGTTGCATGCCCTTCCCGTTGATAATCGAAACTTTAATAGCGAAATCCGTTATTAAACGATAAGGCCTTAACCTTTAATTAGACTTCGGCCCCTTGATTGGTACGATGTCCCTCGTGATCATCTACCAGGACACCAAGTCCGGCTTCCTCCACGACATCGCCGAGAACCACTTCCAGGCCCGCATCGAGTCCGCGTTCTTCCACAAAACCGGCTCCGTCCCCTCCGACAGCCGGGGCTGGGCCTCCGACTACTCCCGCTTCGCCGACGTCCTGCGCCCGGCCTCGGTCGCCGACGACATACAAGTCGCCATCGAGTACCGCGGCTCTCCCGTGGGCGCGATCCCAAGCCGCTCAAGCGTCTAGTTCGGGCCCGTTCTGAGCGGAAATTAATTGGCCCGAATTAGCCCCGAATCATTGGTTCGCGCAACGACTGCTATCGAAAAACATATATTTATCCAATCAGATCAAAGGCGACTCATTAGCCCGAATTAGCCCCAAAGCGGTGTACTTTCAGAAGCCATTTAGCACCCCGGCCGCGACCCTGCAATTCAATCAAGCCAAAGCTCTTGAGCATCTCGAGATCTTTACGAAGAAGTCGGACGCCGGCCTTTCGCCCGATTTTCTCATGAACTTCACGAAGCGCCAGACCGCTCCCTTCGCTCAGACATCCCAATATTTGCTGTTGGCGTTCGGAAAGGTTATGGCCGATTCTTCTAGGAGGCAAATAACGGCTGGCTCGAAATCGAACCAATAACGAGCCACCCGCGTCCTCGATTTCCGGACGAGGCAGCCCCGCCCGCTCGATCAGTTCCGCCATCTTCAGCGTACCTCGCCCCCAATTTTCGATTATCCCCCTTCGGTAGAACGCGGAAGCGATGATTGGATTCCATGGCAAGGATTCATGCGGTTTAAAGAGGTCTTCGACCTTCAGCCCGAAATGCAAGGCACCCGATGACGAGATCTCGAGACGATCGTCAAAAATAGCGATCCCTACCGACCCGCCGCCGATCGAGTAATCCCGGTGGCAGACCGCGTTCGCCAGCGCCTCACGCAGCGCGACCGGCGGATATATGGGATCGTCTTTCCGTTCAAAGAGGGTCGGAAGGACGCGGCCGGCGACCGGCAAATGATCGCGGAGAAATCGTTCCGCGCGCAAAAGGAGCTCGAACGCGTTGCCGTGATATTGGCGATTGTCGATGAATTCAGTTTTGTCCGTCCCTTTAAACCTCGCCAAGCGAAGGAGGCACTGCGCGTAATCGGGCAAAATGCGTGGGGCTTTGGCGAAAAGCACCACCGCCGCCCGAACGATTTGACCGCCCTTCATGAGCCCCAGCCCCCGAAGCACATCGGCCGGATTGCGGGTGCCCGGATCCTCGATGCGGCCGCGACGAACCGCTTCCTCGAGGGTGCGCGTCAACTCGTCCGCGTCCAAATCGTCGATCGTCCAACCTTCGGCGACACGGTTCTCCCAGCGTTCCGCGGCATGAAACTGCTCGAGCAGCATGCGGTCATGCTCGTCACGAGACATCTCCGCCGTTGTATTGCCTACGCGCTTATAGGCTCTGTTTTTGTACGTATACGGGCGCCGCGTCCCCGATTGAACGGAAACCACGATCACCGCGCGCTCGGCATCAATCCGAACCTGATCGATCGCGGGACGCACCGGCGGCTCGATCTGGCCGATTTCCTGGGCGAGGTCTTCGATCGTCTTGTCGGAAACCTCCTGACCCGCGATCATCCCCGCCGCATCAACGCCGAACAGCACGCGCCCGCCCCTGTGATTGAGCATGGCGCAAAGGGTCTTCGCCGCTTCCGTGCGTTGGCCGGTCGTGCGCTTGAATTCCTGGGTCTCGGATTCCCGCGCATCGGCCCATTTCTTCAGCGGCTCATCGTAATAGAGCAGCCTCTCGAGATCGGATTTGTCCATGCCTTCAGACGATTGACCCCCCTAAAAAGTTGCATGCCCGCCGGGGTGTCGATCGAAAATTTAATAGCGAGGACCGCTATTAAACGATAAGCCTCTAAACTTTAATAAGGCTCGGCCTAATGATTGGGACGGCCCTTCTTGAAGTGTGCCGTCATGATCCGCCGGGTATCCTTCAGCTCCGGCATGGACCGAACGGCGACGATCCCCACGCCCGCCGCCTGGGACAGCGCCGTCAGCTCCGCCGCGAGCGCCGCGGTCGTGCCGATCTCGCCGGGGATGACGCCGTTGCGCGCCATCGCCTCGACTATCCCGTCGCCCAACGCCTGCGCCGGCGTCTCTCCCGGCTCCGCCAGCAAGGCCGCGAGCAAATACCTCGATTTGGGCTCCACGACCATCGCCATGAGCGGCCAAACGACGCCGTCTTCTGTCGGCACGGGCAGCGGCGACTCGAATACGTCCGCCTGCCAGACCTCGTTGGGGCGCCGCTCGGCGTTGGTCAGGGGCGCCAAGGACCCCTCGCGGATCGCGTAACTCATGGGTCATTATCGCAAACCAAGCGGCTTTGTCGTACGATAGCACCCGTGATCATCTACCAGGACACCAAGTCCGGCTTCCTCTCCGACATCGCCGAGAACCACTTCCAGGCCCGCATCGAGTCCGCCTTCTTCCACAAAACCGGCTCCGTCCCCTCCGACAGCCGGGGCTGGGCCTCCGACTACTCCCGCTTCGCCGACGTCCTGCGCCCGGCCTCGGTCGCCGACGACATCACC
>JAUYSH010000108.1 GCA_030696455.1 Elusimicrobiota bacterium | reverse complement strand
GCGCCGACAAAGAAGGGGCGGACAGCGAGGGAACGAACGGGGTCAGCCCCGGCGTGACGGCGCTTCCCGCCCCGACCGGGCCGGTGACCGGCGCGACGGGAGCGGCGAGCCGTATCTGGACGGGCGCCGAGACCTGGGCGGCTGCGGGCCCGGGACCGGCGATGATGAGGGCGAGCGAGAGCCGCCACATTCGTCGCATTGGAGCCAGTATAGCCCGCGTCACAGGCCCCGGCTCAGGGGTATAGGACCCAAGGACCGATCGGCAAAGGGCCCTCAAGGCCCAGGGCCCCATGACCTACGGTTACTTGGCGGGGCGGGGCTGGCCGGGGGTCTTGATGTCGGCTTTACGCCTCAGCTCGAGAAGGAAGGATTGAGAGGCGTCCTTGAGCTTGTCGGCGAGGAGCATCTCGGCCAGGTCGTCCTTCACCTCGGCGAACGAGGCCGGCGCGGCGGGGCGCTTGGCCACGACCTGCAGGATGTGGTGGCCCCGGGGCCCGGGGACGACCTTGATCTCTCCGGCCTTCAGAGAGAAGGCGACTTCATCGATCTCGGGGGGCAGCATGCCTCGCGAGACGAACCCGTAGTCGCCGCCGACGGCTTTGCCGCTGGCCGCCAGGGACCTGTCCCTCGCCAAGGTCTTGAAGTCCGCGCCGCCCTTGACCTTGGCGGCGATCTCCTCGGCCTCGGCCTCGGTCTTCGTCAGGATGTGCCGCAGGTGCGCGGACTCGGGCTTGCCGAGCTTGTCCTTGTTCGCGTCGAAGGCCTTCTTCAACTCGTCCTCGCCGACCTTGATGCCCTTGGCGTCCATGACCAGGCGCTCGCGCACGATCTCCTCGGCGAGGTCCGCCTTGACCTTCGCGACGGTGGTGCCGGCCTGCTCGAGCTGGCTGACGAGCAGCTCGCGGCTGCCGAACTGGGCCTGGAGCCGGGCGAAGCGGCGGTCTATATCGGCGCTCGAGGCCGTGATTTTTTTAGATGAAGCCGCCTGGCGCATCAGCAGCTCGTCGATCATTTCCTCGAGGGTCTGGGAGCCGTAGCGCTTCCAGAGGCGCTCGAGCACCTCGGACTGCCGGATGGCCGTCCCGTTGACGCGCACGACGTCGAAGTCGCCGGGGACCGCGGCGGCGCGGGCGGCGGGCGAGAGGGCGGCGATGAGCGCGGCGGCGAAGACCTGGTACATGGGCTCTCCTTTAATAGTGCGGAGATGATATAATAAAAATCCGAACATGGCCGCCATGCTGAACTTCACTCCACGCTCCATCGAGAAGGTCGAAGACGCGCGCCTGCGCATCATCTGGGACGACGGCCACCAGACCGAGCTGCCGTTTCACCTCCTGCGCCGCCACTGCCCCTGCGCCATGTGCAAGGACGAATGGACGGGGGAATCCCTGCTCGATCCCGCGGCCGTGCCCGACACGCTCGGCGCCAGCCGCGCGGACGTCGTCGGAAACTATGCCCTGAGCTTCTCCTTCAGCGACGGCCACGGCACGGGGATATACACTTTCGAGATGCTGAGAAAGCTCTGCCGCTGCAAGGACTGCGAGTATCACCCCGGCTCGGAGACCAATTGATGGAAGCGGGCTGGAAAACGATAATCGAGCCGTTCAAGATCAAGAGCGTCGAGCCTCTCGGCTTCACGACGCGCGGCGAGCGCGAGCGGGTTCTGCGCGACGCCGACTACAACCTGTTCGCGATCCCCGCTGATAAGGTCCTCATCGATCTGCTGACCGATTCCGGCACCTCGGCGATGTCCGCCGAGCAGTGGTCGGCGATCATGCGCGGCGACGAGTCCTACGCGGGAGCGCGAAGCTTCTACGAGTTCGAGCGGACGGTGCGCGACCTGACCGGCCTGCGCTTCGTCATGCCCGTTCATCAAGGCAGGGCCGCTGAACGGGTGCTTTTCTCGGTCGCCGGAGGCCCGGGTAAGGTCGTGCTCTCCAACTCCCATTTCGACACGACCCGCGCCAACGTCGAGGCGTCCGGCGCCGAAGCGATCGACCTGCCCGTCCCCGAGGCGCTCGATTTCTCCGCGCCCGGGGACTTCAAGGGAGACATCGACCTGCGCGCGCTGGAGGCCAAGCTCAAGGCACTCGGCGCGGCGAAGGTCTCGATGATCGTGATGACCTTGACCAACAACTCCCTCGGCGGTCAGCCCGTCTCGATGGCCAACCTGCGTGCGACCGCCGAGATCGCGAGGCATTACCGGGTGCCTTTGTTCCTGGACATCGCGCGCTTCGCCGAGAACGCCTGGTTCATCAAGCGCCGCGAGGCGGGCTACGCGACCCGTCCCGTCAGGGAGATCGTCCGGGAGATATTCTCGTACGCCGACGGCTGCTGGATGAGCGCGAAGAAGGACGCCTTCGTCAACATCGGCGGCTTCCTGGCGCTCAACGACGAGAAGTGGATGAACGAGGCCCGCGAGACCCTCATCCTCGGCGAGGGCTTCACCACCTACGGCGGCCTGGCCGGGCGCGACCTCGAGGCGATGGCGGTCGGCCTGCGCGAGGTGCTCGACGAGCATTATCTCGAATACCGCATCCGCTCGATCGAATACCTCGGCGACGGCCTGCGCAAGGCGGGCGTGCCCATCGTCGAGCCTCCGGGCGGCCACGCCGTCTATCTGGACGCGAGTCGCCTGCTGCCGCATATCCCGCCCTCGGGCTACCCGGCCCAGGCGCTGGCCTGCGAGCTCTATCTGACCGCGGGCGTTCGTTCCGTGGAAATCGGCTCGCTGATGTTCGGCCGCCGGGAGGGGGAGAAGTTCCTGCCCGCGCGCATGGAGCTGGTGCGCCTCGCGATCCCGCGCCGCGTCTACACGCAAAGCCACGTGGACTTCCTGATCGAGGTCGTGGCCGACGTCGCTGGGCGCGCGAAGTCCATCCGGCCGCTGCGGCTGGTGTCGGCCTCTCCGCGCCTGGCCCATTTCACCGCGAAGCTCGCGCCCGAGGTTCTGGCATGACCCCTAAGGGCAGGGTCCTGGTCGTCGGCGCCGACGCCGCCCTCGTCAACGAGCTGGCGCCGTCCATGGCGGGGCGGGAGTTCGAGCTCCTGACCGCTCCCGACGCGCGCGCCGCCGCGATGCGGCTGGGAACCGAGGCGTTCTCGGCCGTCTTACTCGATGCCACGCGTGTCCCGGCGGCCGACCGCGAGGCGCTCGCCCACCTGCAAAAGGAGAAGGGGGGCTTCGCCCTGTTCGTGCTGGAGCCCGCGACCTTGATGTCGCCCGCGCAGGCCGCGCCCCTGCGCCGCCTGATGTGGCCGACGCCAAAAGGCTTCCTCGACCAGGTCCGCGCGGTCGAGGTCCCCGTCGTGTTCCTCGTCGAGCAGAGCCTGTACATCGCGCAAGCGGTCCAGAACGCGCTGCGCCAGTCCGGGATCGTCTTCATCCAGATGGAGACGGCGGTCGGGCTCGTCGAGATGCTGGCCGATCAGAATCGCATGGCCGAGGAACAGCGCGCCTCCGCGCCGAAGTCCGGGGCGCCCGGCTTCTGGGAGCGGCTCGCCGGCAAGGCGGAAGAGGCCGAGGCGCCGCAGGCGATGCTCGGGAAGGTGGCGGTCGTGCGTTTCGGCCACTCCTGGGCCGACGCAACCGCGCTCGACGCCAAGCTCCGCCAGACGATCCCCGGCGCCGTCGCCTACTCGGTGACGACCGTCGATCCGATCCGCGCCGCGACGGCGTCCGTCAAAGGCGGCGTGCCCGCGGTCCTGCCGCGCGAGTCGGCCGTGCGCGTCGCCGAGATCCTGACCGACGGCCTGGAGGCCGTGCGCTCGGGCCCGCGCGAGGTGGAGCGCATCCTGCTCGTGGACAACGAACTGACCACGCTCGCGCGCCTGTCCGAAGCGCTGCTCGCCCGGGGCTACGAGGTCGCGACGACGACCGACGGGGAAGAGGGCATGCGCCTCATGGAAAAGAGGTCCTTCGCTCTGGCGGCGATCGGCGGCAGCGCCCTTGAGGCGACCAAGCTCGCCGGCGCGAAACTGGCCCTGGCGATGCGCGATAAGGACAAGGAACTGCGCATCGTTCTGATGATCGACCAGTTCCCGGCCCAGGACGCGCTCAAGGGAGTCAGCCGCGCCGTCGAGCTCGGGCTCGACGACGCGATCCTCAAGCCCATCGACGTCACGCGGCTCATGCTCTCCATCGAGCGAGCCCTCGAGCGGCGCTTCCTGCTTCTCGAGAACGTGCGCCTGCGCAAGGCGGCCGAGGTGGCCGCGCAGAAGCTCGCCGAGGTCAACGGCTTCCAGACCAAGTTCTTCGCGACCGTCGCCCACGACGTCAAGAATCCGCTGACGGCCATCCTCGGCTACAGCGAGGTCCTCGGCATGCGCCTTAAAGAGCGCCCCGAGGAGCTCAAGTGCGCGTCCCATATTCACAACGCGGCGAAGACCCTCAATCTCCTCGTCTCGGACCTGGTGGACCTCGCGGCCATCGAGTCAGGAAAACTGCGCGTCGAAATAGGCGCCCTGGACCTCGCCGCCGTCGTCAGCGAGGTGAAGTCACGCGTGGACGTCGTCGCCTCGCGCAAGCAGATTCAGTTTACCACGGCGCTGCCGGCCGCGATCCCGGCGCTGCAGGGCGACCCCAACCGCATCGGGCAGGTCATTCAGAACCTGAGCACGAACGCGATCCAGTACACGAAGGAAGGCGGCAAGGTCGTCATCGAGGTGCGCGTCGAGGCCGAGTGGGTGATCGTCGGCGTGCGCGACACGGGCATCGGCATCTCCAAGGAGGACCTGCCTCGCGTCTGGGAGCGCTTCTTCCAAACGAAGGAGGCGCAGACCATGCGCAAGGCCGGCTTCGGCCTCGGCCTGAAGATCTCGCGCGAGATCGTGCAGATGCACGGCGGCGACATGGGCATCGAGTCCGAGCTCGGCGTCGGCTCCTTCTTCTTCTTTAAGCTTCCGGTGCCCAAGGCCGCGGCGGCGACCCCGCCGCCGGCTCTCCCGAGCCCGGCCATGATCCGCATGACGACGCAGCCTCCGCCGACGAATCCGCCGGCGTCCTGATGCGTCTCGACGAGCTCCGGGCGCAGGTCGCGCCAGGCTCCCTGCGGTCCTCGCCCGCCGACCTCGCGGTCTACTCCTACGACGGCGCCTTCGACCGGGCGCGTCCCGACGCGGTGCTGATCGCGAGCAGCGTGGAGGACGTGCGTCGCGCGGTGGCCTGGTGCGCGGCGAATAAGATCCCCTTCATCGCCCGTGGGGCCGGGACCAACCTGTCCGGCGGCTGCGTTCCCGTCAACGGGGGGCTTGTGATCGCGCTCGCGCGGCTCAACCGCATCCTGTCGCTCGACGCGGCGGGGCGCGTCGCCTGCGTGGAGCCCGGGGTCGTCAACCTCGATCTCCAAAAGGAGGCCGAGAAGGTCGGCCTGTTTTACGCCCCCGACCCCGCGAGCTTTCGGGTCTCGACGCTCGGCGGCAATGCCGCCGAGAACGCCGGAGGCCCTCGCTGCCTCAAGTACGGGGTGACGACGAACCACGTTCTCGCCGTCGAGGCCGTGATGCCCGACGGCACGCTCGCTAAGTTCTCCTTGGAGGACGACGGGCCCGAACTGCTGAGCCTGATGATCGGCGCCGAGGGGACGCTCGGCGTCCTCGTCAAGCTGTGGGTCCGGCTGACCCCTCTGCCGGTGGACACGCGCACCGTGCTCGCGGGCTTCTCGTCGATCGACGCGGCCGTCGCCTGCGTCTCCGCAATCATCGCCGCGGGCGTCCTTCCCCGGGCTCTCGAGGCGATGGACCGCCCGACGGTCGAGTCGGTGGAGGTCGGCCGTTCCCTTGGCTACCCGAAGGATCCCGCGATCCTGCTGATCGAGCTCGACGGCGACTCGGCTGACTGCGCCCGCGAGGCCGTCCAGGTCGAGCGCCTGTGCGCCGAAGCCGGGGCGACGACGGTGCGCGCCGCGACCGACCCCGCCGAGCGCGAGCGCTTATGGGAGGGCCGGCGCGGCGCGTACGCCGCGCTCGCGCGCCTGGCGCCCAACGTCCTCGTCGAAGACGGAGTGGTCCCGCGCGACAAGCTGCCCGATATCGTCCGGCGCATCCAGGAGATCGCGGCGAAGCACGGGGTAAAGGCCTATCTGCTGTTCCACGCCGGCGACGGCAATATTCATCCCAATATCGCCTATGATGAACGCGACGCCGCTGAAACCTCAAGAGTCAAGGCGGCGGGCCACGACATGCTTCAGGCTTGCGTGGAGCTCGGCGGCTCTCTGTCGGGCGAGCACGGCATCGGCCTCGACAAGCGCGACGCGATGGCCTGGCTTTTTACGCCCGAAACGCTGAGGCTCTTCCACCGGGTCAAGAACGCCGTCGATCCCGCCGGCTTGGCCAATCCCGACAAGATCTTCCCTCTTCCGGGGACGAAGCCGGGCCTCCCCTTCATCCGCCCGCCGGCGGAAGCTCTGTCGGAGTACGCGAAGCTGCTCGTCGACAAGGTGCGCGCGGCGCCCGCCGGCGCCGCCTTCCGCGTGCGGGGCGCGTCCACGCGGTGGAAAGACGCGACCCCGGAGGACGCCGTCGAACTGCTGACGACGGGCCTCGGGCGCATCGCGGACCTCGACAAGCGGAATTTCACGCTGACCGTCGAGACCGGCGTCTCGCTGCACGCGCTGCGGCGGGAGCTGGAAAGCCAAGGCGTCTTCGTGCGGCTGCCCCAAGGGGGCGGCACCTTGGGCGGCCTGCTCGCGACGAGGCCGTGGGCCGGCCTGCGCGAGGACATCTTGGGCATGCGCGTGCTGCTCTGCAACGGCGACGTCGTCGAGTTGGGGGGCAAGGTCGTCAAGAACGTGGCGGGCTACGACCTCCCCCGCCTGCTGCTCGGCTCGTGGGGCGCCTTCGGCGTGATCCTCGAGGTCACGATGAAGCTCCACGCCCGCCCGGTCGAGGCCCCCGCGGCCGGGCCGGCGCCCGCTCCGCCGAAATTCTCTCCGTGGGCGCTCAAGGTCCGCGCGGCATTCGATCCCGAGGGTCGGTTGAATCCGGGCCTGGCCGCCGAGTGAGCACCGACGCTAAACGCTATAATAAGGCATGGCCGAATCGCTTTCGCGTCTGCTGACGGACCTCGGCGAGCGGTCGACCTACGACGCGGCGAGCCAGTGCTCCCGCTGCGGCTACTGCGAGCAGGCCTGCCCCACCTACGTCGCCACCGGCGACGAGTCGAAATCTCCCCGCGGACGCAACCAGATCGTCCGTTTGATGCTCGAAGGAAAGCTGGATGACAAGGCCTCCGCGCTCGAGGCGTTGTCGTCCTGCTTGACGTGCGGCGCATGCACGACGGCGTGCTATGCGAAGGTCCCCGTCGTCGATATCGTCCTCGAAGGAAGGCGCATGCTGAGGGGCAAGACCCATTGGCTCGTGAAGGCGGTATGCCGGATCATGATAACGAGCCCTCGACTCTTTGCCGTTCTTCTGAAAACAGGCTTTCTCCTGAAGCGGTTCGGTGTATCGGCGTTGGGGCGGCCGGCGCTCCGCGCCGCCGGACTCCCCGTCCTCGCCGCGATGGACGCGCACACGCGCGAGGCGCCGTTCTGGAATCTCGACGACCTGACGAAGAGCCGTGAGACTCCGGAATCCCCGTCATACCGTTACTTCGGGCCCTGCGGCCCTCGTTATCTCTTCCCGCGCGTCGGCGTCGCGACGCTCTCCGCGCTCGACGAGCTGCTGGGCAAGGGCGCGTACCTGAACAACCCCTGCTGCGGCCTTCTGGCCCACAACTACGGCGACCTCTCGGACGCCCGCGAGCTGGCCCGCAAGAACATCGAGCACGCGGAGAAAAACGGAACCGAAAGGATCATCGGAGATTGCTCCTCCTGCGTCGCATTCCTCAAGTCCTATCCGCAGCTCTTCCTGAAGCCCGAGGACGCCGAATGGCGCGCGAGGGCCGAGGCGTTCTCCAAGAGGGTCCGCGACGTCATCGAGGTCTACGGCGAATGCGCGGACAAATTGCCGGCGGGCGCGGCCGAGGGTGTGGAAACGACGTATCACGACTCCTGCCGCGCGGTCAATCCCCAAAGCCTCAAGACCCAGCCGCGCCGGGCCGCTCAGCAGGCGGCGGGCGGCTCGTTCTGCGAGATGGCCGGGGCCGACGCCTGCTGCGGGGGGGCGGGAGCCTTCGCCTTCGTCCATGAGGAGCTGTCCGAGGACCTGCTCAAGACGAAGATCGGCCGCGCCGCGGCCGTCCAGGCGGGGGTCGTGCTGACGAGCGCCACTTCCTGCCTGATCCAGCTTGCCCGTGGATTTCGTAAATACTATCCTGACGCCAAGGTCCTTCACCTGTCCGAGTTCGTCGACGAGGCCCTTCGGAAAAATAATGGGACGTAGACAAGAACTCGAGCAGCGGCAGTCCCTCCTGGCCCGGTTCGGCCGCATGGTCGCGGCGGAGACCAGCCTCGACACCCTTCTCGGCATCATCGCCGAGGAGGTGCGCAACATCCTCTCCGCCGACCGCTGCTCGGTGTTTCTCGTGGACTTCTACAAGGGCGAGCTGTGGACGAAGATCGCGCTCGGCATGGAGGAGAAGGTCCTGCGCATCCCGATCGGCCAGGGCATCGCCGGCTTCGTCGCGCGCACCGGCTCCGCGGTCAACATCCGCGACGCCTACAAGGACACCCGCTTCGCCCAGGACCTCGACCGCATCACCGGCTACCAGACCCGCACCGTCCTCGCCGTGCCCCTGCGCGGCCGCGACGGCAAGGCCCTCGGGGTTTTCGAGGTTTTAAACAAGTCGCGAGGTTCTTTTACAGAAGAAGACGAGGGGCTGCTGCGCATCCTGGCGACCATGGCCGCCACCTTCATCGAGAACGCCACCCTCTACGACGACCTCCGGCGCTCGCACTTGGAAACGATCTACCGCATGGCGCTCGTGGCCGAGTACCGCGACCAGGAGGACACCGGCCGCCATCTGCGCCGCATGAGCCGCTTCTCCGGCATCCTCGCCCAGGGCATGGGCCTTTCCTTTCTCGAGGCCGAGGAGATCCGTTACGCCGCGCCCCTGCACGACATCGGCAAGGTCGCCATTCCCGACTCGATCCTCCGCAAGCCCGCGAAGCTCACGACCGAGGAATTCGAGGAGATGAAGAAGCACACCATCTACGGCGCGAAGATGCTGGCCAACGCCGAGAGCCGCCTGCTGCGCCTGGCGGCGAAGATCGCCGTCGGCCACCACGAGTGGTGGGACGGCACCGGCTATCCGTACGCGCTCAAGGGCGACGCGATCTCAATCGAGGCCCGCATCGTCACCGTGGCCGACGTCTTCGATGCACTGTCGTCGAAGCGCGTCTACAAGGGCGAGTGGACCGTCGAGGATGCCGTCAAGTACATCCAGGAGAAATCCGGAAAGCAGTTCGACCCGAAGGTCGTCGCCGTCCTCATCGAGAAGCTCGGCGAGATCCTCGAGGCCCGCGACGAGGAGAACCGGCGCATGGTCGAGGACGAGGCCGCCTCCCTCCAGCAGCATTTCCCGCCGCCGCAGCCCGTCAAGCCCGCTTAAGCGCGCTAGGGCTTCTTCAGGTGGGGGGACAGCTCGATGTCGAGCGCGAGCAGCCCGAGCGTCAGGTCGCGCAGGAAGCAGGCGACCCCCGCCATCAACGCGAGCACGTCGAGCGCGAACGCGGCCACGATCAGCCCGCCGACGGGCCAGCCCGCGAGGATCTTCAGAAACAAGAGAAAGACCATCAGGCAGGACAGGAACAGGCTCGCGCCGAACAAGGTGATGCTGCGCTGGAGCCAGTGGGCGCGCTCGTGCGTGATGTTGAGCTGCTCCTGCAGGGCTTCTCTCCCGGCGGCCGTGACGGCGAGCTCCCGGCCGAGCGAGCGGCAGCGGTCGATCGCGCGCCCGAGGCGGTTGGTCGCGCTCATCAGCAGCAGCCCGACGGCGGAGACGAGCACGGCGGGGGATATCGCGAACTGCAGGACGCGGGCGAGCGTGTCGGTGTCGGCCTCGGGAAGGGTCATATTGCCGCATCCTACAAAATCTTGCTATGATGGTCGGGAACCGCGGGCGTGGTTCAATGGTAGAACGGGTCCTTGCCAAGGATCAGACGAGGGTTCGATTCCCTTCGCCCGCTCCAATTTCCTCTCCTCCCGGTAAAATGTTGAACGTCAACCGCCGCATCCTCATCAGCGCCCCCCACGAGTCGGTCCGAAGCTACCTGCGCGATCTCTCCGAGATCGTCCACTACGAGCCCAAGGTCGACGCCGTCGCGGTATCCCCCGAAGGCGGCTCCGCCGAGGCGAGCGGCCGCTTCTTCGGCATGCCTTGGCGCGGGACGTTCCGTTTCGAGTTCGAGCCGGACGGCGGCTACCGCGCGGTGATGACTTCCGGGCCGCTGAGCCGAATGGAGTGCCGCATGATGATCCGCCCCGTCAACGGCGGGACCATGCTCGAGCACGACGAGGAGTACGAGCTTCCCTTCTTCCTTCGCCCGCTGCAGCCGATGGTGCGCCGCTGGCTGGACCACACCCTTGAGACCGAGCTCGACGTCATCAAGGAGCGCGCCGAGGCCCTCAACCGGCGGCTGCAGCTCGCCGTTCTCGACGCCTAGGCGACGACGAGGCGGTAGGCCCGCTCGAACAGCAGGCCGCCGGCCGCCCACGCCGGGAAATAGTCCAGGCGGACCAGTCCGAGGACGGCCCGCTTGTGACCGCGATACTCGGGCTCCCAAGGGGCCACTCCGACCGCCGCGCGCAGCGCGAGCCCGGTCAGCAGTTCGCAGACCATGATGAGCGCGGCGTACAGCGCCCCGCGCAGCGGCCAGGCCCAGTCCCCGACGAGCGGCAGCAGCAGTCGGAAGCCCGGATACAGCAGGGCGTAGATGGGGAGCATCCACACGTAGGAATAGCCCATCAGCCGCCGGTCGCGCTTGCCCGAGGCCAGCGCCGTGAAGACGACCTCGGCCGCCACGCCCACGCACGCCAGAAGCAAAGTCCTTTCGAGGTGGAGGAGCACTAGGCTCCGTGGCACTTCTTGAACTTCTTGCCGGAGCCGCAATGGCAGGGATCGTTGCGGCCGACCACGGGGCCGGTGTTCACCACGGTCACGCCGGGGGCGGCGGCCTCTTCCTCGAAGGCGCCCTTCTCGACGCGCTCCTTGTTCGCCTCGAGCCACGCCTGCACGGCCTTCATGTCTTTGATGTCCACGCCTTCCTTCTGCATGTGGCCGGCGAGGACGCGCAGCTGTTTGAGGAAGGCCGGGTCCTTCCATTTACGGAAGAAGGTGCCCATCATGCCCTTCATCTTGGGATCGTTGGCGATCTCGGGGGGCAGGGGCGGCATCCCGGGCGGCATGCCGGGGATGGAGGCGGAGCCCTCGGCGGGAGCGGGTTCTTCTTTTTTGAAAGGGTTCTTTAGTTTAGGGAGCCAGGACATGGGGTCACCGTGAGCGATCGGGCGTCATTCTACCAAAACCTCAGCGGGTGATGGCGTCGAGGCGGACCCTGACGAGACGGCCCGGATCGGAGAACACGGTCACCGTCCGGCCCAGAGGAAAGGCCGCCCGCCCTTGCATCACGAGCGTCGTGAGCTTGCGCGGCTCCGGGTCCTGGACGTTCAAGACGACTCTGTACACCACCCGGTCGCCGCCGCGTTCGTCGGGCCTCATCGTGAGCTCGAACTGGACGTCGCGCTTCCCCGCGGTGTACTTGCGGATGATGGTGAGGATGTCGCGCTTGTAGTCCTTCGGGTCGCCCTTGATCTCGCCGGTGAAGTTCTGGGAGATGCCGGCCGCCTCGACCTCGACCGTCGCCAGGAGGCCGGCGGAAGCCGGAAGGGGAAAGAGAAGGGCCAGGGCGAGGATCAGCCTCACGGGACATCCTTGAACGCGGAGAGCGTCACGGGGCCGTCGGAGGTCGCCTTCAGCTCGACAGCGCCTTGGGACGGGATATTGACCTTGCCCTTGGCGGTCACGATGAGCATCCTCCCCTCCGTGGGCTTGATGCTGTACTTCAGCGAGTAGTCGAGCTCGGTCGAGCCGTCGGCGCCCGTCGCGGCGTCGCCGCTGAGCTCGAGCATGCGGTCGCCGTCCTCCTGCATCCAAGACGACTGGAACGAGAACCGGCCGTCGCCCAGCGTCGCGTTCGCGCGGCGAGCCGCCGGACCCGTCCCGACGGCGATGACGACGCTTCCCGGAAACCGCGACGCGCCGGGCGCGGCCGCCGGGGCCG
>JAUYSH010000115.1 GCA_030696455.1 Elusimicrobiota bacterium | reverse complement strand
CAACCCGCGGATATCAGCAGGAGCGACCGTCGTCAGGAGCCCACGTCTCCCTTGGGGGTCTGGTTTTGTACCAACTTCCAGTCACGATTTGGAGGGCGGAGAGTTCTGTCTACTTGACTTCAAGCAACCATATCAACGCAGGGGGTCTGCCGCCGCCGCTTCAACTGTCCAACCAAACGAGGCGGCGGTCGGCAGCACCCAATGGTTAGGCATCAACCTCATGTCAGTCCTCGTCCTTCTTTTCGTCTTGGTCGTAAAATCCGGTAATTTTCTGGATGCTCCCGCTCCACGCATCTTTGTGACCTTTCATCGTTGCACTGAAAGTTCCCTCAATGAGCACAAACTTCCGGTTAAACTCCTTTTTAAATGTCTTGGGGCTCTTGCGGATATTTTCCGGTGCATCGATCCAGAGACCGTTTTTCGTAATGCGGTATTTATAGTCTTCCGAGTGAAGGAACACGCCGTTGCCTTCAAACTCGAGCCTGACATAACCAGTTACCCGCACAAGTTTTCCGTCGTACGCTTTCGGGTTGGCGATTAGCTGAATCAATGACACATCAAGATGTTCAGCCGAATGAGCTGGCAGTACTAAGCTTCCGAAGAGCCCTAGCGCCAACAACAATGTTTGAGTTCTCATAATTTGGATGCCTAACGCTGAGGATGACCAGCGGCGGCTATTAGTCTATTCCTCACCGAGCCGCCGTCTGGTCAATCCCATAGTTATGGTTCACGGCACCGTGTTCCGATTCGTCCGTAAGTCGTTCGCCGTTCTGTCCGTTGTCGTTCAAGCCGTTTGCCGTTGACGCCGTTCTGTCCGTCGCCGTTCAAGTCGTTTGCCGTTGACGCCGTTCAGTCCGTTCTGCCGTTCACGCCGTTTTGCCGTTCAAGCCGTTTCGCCGTTTTGTCGTTCCGCCGTTCAAGTCGTTCCGCCGTTTTCGCCGTTCACGCCGTTTGCCGTCACATGATTCCAGCAATTCAGCGTGCGCAGGTGGTAACCATAACCAATAATTGTGCTGAGCGGCGTATGACGCACTCGATTGTTGTAGATATGCGAATTATAGAGCGAAAATCAGGATTGTGCCAGGAGGGGGTGTGTGAATATGCCGCGGGAGGGGGCGGCATAGCGTGCGAAGTCGCGGGGGCGGGATAGTCTGCGATCTCGGGGGGGGCTATGGTTCCCATTTGGTTCGGGGTTTTTTGCGCTTCTGGGCGCAATCCCGCAGATACATATTGATCAGGCTCTGGTAGGGCATCTCGTACTCTTCGGCGAGCGTCTTGAAATAAACCAGGCTGCCGTCCTCGATGCGGATGGTGATGGGGTGCTTGATCTTCCCGTAGTAGGGGTTGCGCCGCCACTTCATCTTCGCGAGGTCATAGTGGTCCTTCATGGTGTCTGTATCTTTCGTAGTCTTGCGTTTCTTGGCCATTGGCTTTTCTCGCTGATATGATTCGGATGGTTGAATTATTTTCCCGGTAGCAGTGGCAAACGAAGAGGACCCGCAGGCCGGCGCTCATCCCGACCAGGAGGAACCGGTCCTCATCCTCCGAGTTGACGGGGTCGAAGGATTCCAGCGCGTGAGCGTCATCGAATATCGTCGCGGCTTCTTCGAATGAGACGCCGTGCTTGCGCTTGTTGGAGCGGTTCTTGAGCTTGCTCCACGTGAACTCAAGCCCGTTGCGGCGTACGCGGTACATACAGTGTATGGCGCCTAAATCGGGCCGTCAAGGCCCAGGTCGTCGGCGGGGCTGAGCACCCCGCGCCCGCCGCGGTTGAGGACGTGGGTGTAGATCATCGTCGTGCGGACGTCGCTGTGGCCGAGCAGCTCCTGGACGGTGCGGATGTCGTAGCCGCCCTCCATGAGATGCGTGGCGAAGGAGTGGCGCAAAGTGTGGCAGCCGGCGGGCTTGGCGATGCCCGCCTTGACGCGGGCTTCCTTGAAGGCCTTCTGGAGGACCGATTCGTGGAGGTGATGGCGGCGCCTGACGCCGGTCTCGCGGTCCTCGTAATGGCTGGTGGCGGGGAAGGCCCATTGCCAGCCCCATTCCTTGTCGGCGTTGGGGTATTTCCGGCCGAGGGCATCGGGCAGTTCGACGCTGCCGAGACCTTGCTTGAGATCCTCCCAGTGCTGGAGCTCCACGGAGGCCAGGTGCGTTTTGAGGGATTCGCGCAAGGTGGAAGGCAGGGGCGTGTAGCGGTCCTTGTCGCCTTTGCCGGCGCGCACGACCAGCTGGTTCTGGTCGAAGTCGAGGTCCTTGACCCGCAGGCGGCAGCATTCGAGCAGGCGCAAACCGGAGCCGTAGAGCAAGGCGGCCATGAGCCTGGGCGTGCCGTGCATGACGCCCAGCACGCGGCGGACCTCGTCTTTGCTCAAGACGACCGGCAGGCGCTTGGAGGCCTTGGCCCGGACGACGCCGTCGATCAAGCCGATCTCCCGGCCGAGCGCGTGCTTGAAGAGGAAGAGCAGGGCGTTGAAGGCCTGATTCTGGGTGGATGCGCTCACATGCCCTTCCTGCGCGAGCGTCGTGAGGAACCGGGAGACGGCGGATTCGTCGAGGGATTCGACCGGGGCTTTCGACCAGGAGAGGAAGCGGCGGGTCCAGCCGACGTAGGCCTCCTCGGTGCAGGGGCTGAAGTGCCGGGCGCGGATGGCCGCGCGCACCTTGTCGAGGAGGGGCTCGGCGGCCTGCGGAGGAGGCGCCGGGGCGCCGGCGAACTCGACTCGGTCGCCCTCGAAAAGGGCGGAAAGGCGCGCGGGGGCGTTTTCCTCGTCGGGGACGGACCAGTATTTTTCGGGGACGTGCCAGAGGCGGCCGGGCACCGTCTTGATCCGGGCCACGCGCTCGGGCGCGTAGGGCAGACGGACGATGAGGCGGCCGGGTTCGCCGGGTTCGACGCGGATGGTGACGGGATTCATACCCTTTATACGATTGAGGGGGGCAAAAAGTTGCAGGGGTCTTGCGCTCGAACGTATGTTCGACCATACTGAGGCATGCCCGAAGCGCCGCGCGGACGGGGAACCGCGCTCAATCCGACGAACCGGTTCGAGGAGCTCGCCTACGAGTGGGAGGAGTCCGCCGATCCGGCGGAGAAGCCCGCGCCGAAGACGCGCTTCTTTCGCGACGCGTCCAAGTCCATCCTCGTCAAGAACGACAGCCCCGACATCCCCTTCACGTGGAGCCTGAATCCGTATCGCGGCTGCGAGCACGGCTGCGTTTATTGCTATGCCCGGCCCTATCACGAGTACCTGGGGCTGTCATCGGGCCTCGACTTCGAGACGATGATTTTCGTCAAAGAAGACGCGCCCCGGCTGCTCGCGGCCGAGCTGGCCAAGAAGACGTGGGAGGCGGAGACGATCGCGCTCGGCGGCGTGACCGACGTCTATCAGCCCATCGAGCGCAAGGCGAAGGTCACACGCGGGTGCCTGGAGGTGATGGCCGACGCGCGGCAGCCGTGCGGGCTGGTGACCAAGAACGCGTTGGTGACGCGCGATATCGACGTGTTCCAGGACCTCACGCGCCACGCGGGCGTGCGCGTGATGATGTCGCTGACGACGCTCGACGGCGAATTGGCGCGGCGCATGGAGCCGAGGGCGTCGGCGCCGTCGGCGCGGCTGGCGGCGATGAAGGAGCTGACGAAGGCGGGGGTGCGGGTCGGGGTGATGACGGCGCCGATGATACTGGGGCTCAACGACCACGAGATGCCGGCCTTGCTCGAGGCGGCGGCGGACGCGGGGGCGACGATGGCGGGCTACGTGCCGCTGAGGCTGCCGCATCAGCTCGGGCCGCTGTTCGACGACTGGCTGGCGCACAACTATCCCGACCGCC
The DNA here is from genome assembly GCA_030696455.1 of Elusimicrobiota bacterium. GTDB lineage: Bacteria > Elusimicrobiota > Elusimicrobia > UBA1565 > UBA9628 > GWA2-66-18. The sequence continues at coordinate 2,400 of JAUYSH010000115.1, read as the reverse complement.
GGGCCAAGGTGCTCAACCAGATCAGGAGCATGCGCGGGGGGACGCTCAATGACCCGCGCTTCGGCACGCGCATGCGCGGCGAGGGGATCTTCGCGGAGCATCTCTCCCAGCTGTTCGCGCTGACGTGCAAGCGCCTGGGGCTCAATCGGAGGAGCCAACCGCCGCTCGAGCGGGGGAACTTCCGGCGGCCGCTGGGCGATCAGCTGCGGCTGATCTAGCGGGCGGAGCGCAGGACGGCGTCGCGCTCGTGGCCGTACAGGGCGGCGAGGTACAGCGGGCGCTCGAGCCAGACCTTGAAGCCGCCGAGGAGCCGGGGGGACACGTTGATGATCAGGGGTTGGGAGTCGAGGCCTTTGACCTTCACGCTCAGCGCGGCGTCGCCGGGGCCGTCGACCGGGGTGAGCTCGACCGCGGAGCCGCGGGCCTGCTGCAGGATCATCCACGGGCGCACGAGGCGGCGCACGGAGTCGAAGAGCTGCCCGGCGTCGGCGACGTCGAGGGCGAGCTCGGGGTTGGGGCAGGCGACGAGGTCGCGGCAGGCCGGGGCGGCGGCGGCCCTCATGCCGGGCAAGCCGGAAAGGATGTCCTTGCGTCTTTCGCCCACGGACTTTTCGAGGCCGCTGCGCAGGTTGTCGCCGTAGTGCGTGTCGGAGACGGCGTCGCGCAGATCGGACTCGCGGGCCTCGGCGAGGTAGTACTCCTCGCGGCGGACGGCCTCGTCGAGGCGCGCCTTGAGGCGCTCGTCCTGTTCGACGAAGCGGCGCAGTTTGTCCTCGGCTTTTTTGCCGCCGGAGATGCGCACGGCGGACGGCGCGGCGAGGGCGGGAACGGCCAGGACGACGAGGAGGAAGAGTGCCGTCTTCATGACCGTATTATAACCCGGAATGGGTCAGCGCGCCTGGGTCTTTTGGCGGGTGAAGACGCCGCGGCGGCGGTCCTTGCGCACGTCGTCCCAGGTGAAGACGAGGCCGTTCATGGCGACGTACACGCCCGGCGGCAGGGCCTGGGCGAAGGAGAGGGCCGAGCCGAGGTTGAAGAGGCCGTCGGAGGAGCCGAAGCGGTAGGGGCGCATGGCGCCGGTGAGCACGACGGTCTTGCCTCTCAAGCCGGGGCCGAGCACGGCGGCGGTCTCGGCCATCGTGTCGGTGCCGTGGGTGACCACGATGCGGCTTTCCGGGGCCTTGCGGCAGGCGGCGAGGATCTTCCCGCGGTCGGCCGCGGTCATGAACAGGCTGTCCTTCATCATGAGCCTTTGGACGCGGGTCTTCAGGAGGCAGCGGCCGAGCTTGAGCATCTCGGGGAGGTGGGTCTTGCCGAAGGACAAAGTGCCGCGCAGCTCGTCGTACTCCTTGTCGAAGGTCCCGCCGGTGACGACCACGAGGGCGCGCATCTCAGAGCTTGGTCAGCGCGGCGGGGACGGGCTCGATGTCCTGGTGCAGATTGCGCAGGACCGCGTACTCCTCGATCGCCTTGGCGAGGCTTTCCACCATGCGGTCCTGGTGGCCGCCGTCGCGGAGCTTGGCCGCCTCGTCGGGGTTGTTGAGGTAGCCGAGCTCGATGAGCACGCTCGGCGCCGCGGGATTCTTGAGCACGTAGAAGGCGGCCTTGGAGGCCTCGGCCTTGAAGCCGTCGGCGCGCAGCGCGCGCGAGAAGGTGCGGGCCAGGCGGGCGCTGTCGCTGGCCTGGTCGCGCGAGGGCGCCGGCATCGGCGGCACGCTCGGGAAGCGGCGCTTGCGGCTCGCCTTGCTCTTCTTCTCGGGCCCGTAGCTGTAGACGATGGCGCCCGAGGCCTTCGTGCCCCGGGCCTGGTTGAGATGCAGGGAGACGAAGATCGAGCCGCTCATGTCCACGCTGTCGACGAGGCGGCCGTCGAGCGTGACGTAGCGGTCGGTGTCGCGCGTCATGACCACGGGCAGGCCGGCGTTGCGGGCCAGGCGGGCCTTGAGCTTCTTGGCGAAGACGAGGGCCAGGTCCTTCTCCTTGACGCCGCGCACGATCGCCCCGTCGTCGTCGCCGCCGTGGCCGGGGTCGAGGATGACCGGCGTCAGCGGGACGCCGGGCGCCCGCGGGACGGGGGCGGCCGGAGGCATGGCGAAAGACGGGATCGCCAAGGCCGCGGCCAGCAACGGGGCAAAAAGGGTCCGCGCGTTCATATTCTGCATATATAGCTTAAAACTATCGGATAACTTACTATAACGGCTCCCTCTGGCGCTGTCAAGGGGTAGGACCTCCCAGTTCATGGGGTTTTGAACAACGGCCCTTGAACGGCATGGCGCCTTCGGCGCCAGGGTTTTCGCTTCGCGAAAACCTGAATGTTAAGCGGTAGAATCTTCGGCCGAGAACCGGCCTGGGATTCCGAGCGGAAGGGGCGGAAACGAACAGGCCCGCCGAGGGCCAATC
>JAUYSH010000084.1 GCA_030696455.1 Elusimicrobiota bacterium | reverse complement strand
TCGCCGAGCAGAAGCGCCTCGCCGCCGAAGCCAAGGCGGCCAAGGCCGCCAAGCGCGCCGAGCTTACCTCCGCGCTGGCCTCGATGGCCGACCCCGACGAGGCGTTGTCCGCCGCGCCGGCCCCGTCCCCGAGCGGACGCGGCTCGGCGCGCAAGGGCCGCCCCGCCGCCGGAGGGCCGGTCGAGGGCAAGGGCGGCGACGGCGGCGCCTTCGGCGAGTCCGATTCCGGCGAGGGCGGGGGACTCGGGGGCGGGGAGGCCGAGCTCGCCGGCGCGCGCAAGGCCGGCGCGGCCGCGGCCTTGGCCGAGTCCACCGACCCCGGCGACGAGGCCGGCGGCGGCGGCGCGGATCTCAGGGACTCCCGGGCGAGCGGCGGCGGCGTCGGCCCGGAGGGCGGCGGCGTGTCCTTCTCGGTCGACGGGGCCGTCGGCAATCGCCGCATCGTCTCGCGCGTGGCTCCCACGAGCCCGGACTGGGTCGCCACCCGCAGCCTGGACCTGACCGTCACCGTCCGCTTCCAGGTCCTGCCCGACGGCAGCGTCAAGCCGGGAGCCGTCATCTCGAAAACCTCCGGCTTCCCCGACATCGACGCGCGCGCGCTGAAGGCCCTCGCGCGCTGGCGCTTCCAGCCCGTCGCCGCCAAGTCCGGCGCCGCCGAGGTCTGGGGCCGCGTCACCTTCCGCTTCACCTCCTAGCCGATCGAGGTCCGCTTCGCCCAAGGTCCCGGCGCGCCTGTGGACCGAAGGGCCCATGATTCAAGTCAACCAACGGCGTTGACCTCCCTCCTCTTCGCGGCGCCCCGGTCCGGGCTAACATGTCACCATGAATTTCAAAACTCTCGCGCTCGTCATCGGACTCGCCGGCTCGGCCCACGCCCAGGTCGCCTACAAGCTTCCGACCACGCTCGGCAACATCGCGCCCGTGATCCTGCCCGGCCGCCCCGTCATCCCCATGATCCTGCCCTCCGTCGACGCCGTGATCGCGGTCCCCACGATCAAGCCCGCTTTGAACCCGACCGCCTCGATCGCCATCATCCCGGTCTCCCTGCCGGTGTATCCCGTTCCCGCGATCGGCCCGGCGCGACTGCCCGGCGTGCCCTCGCCCCTGCCGACCCCCGCCGCCTTGGCCTCCGCGCGCCGCCCGGCGCCGAGCAGCTTGGAAGAGCCGTTCGCGCTCAACTGGAGCCTGCTCGACAAGAAGGGCGGTGATGAGGCCGCGTCCGCGCTGGTCCCCAACGATCCCGGCCCCAAGCCGCTGTCGCCCGCCGGCGCCGTCAGCGAACTGCTCCGCGAGATCAAGCCCGGCAGCCTGTTCGACGGCGCCCGCCCGGCGTCGCCGCGCGAGCTCGAGCTTCCCCACAACCGCTACTTCTAATCCCCGCCCCGTCCGCGCCGATCGCCCGCCCCGTAACAGGCGGGCGATTGACTTTTATAGGGGGGGCCTCTACACTTCCCGCATGAGGCGCTCGGCGAGCGTCGTCCTCCTCTTTTGCCTGGCCGCCTCGGCGGCGCGGGGCGCCGCTTCGCCCAAATACAAGGCGGCGGAGGACGCGCCCTCGCGCGACGGCTGGAGCTCGATGAACATGGAGGCCCAGGCCGTCATGGGAGAGCTGCAGCTCCAGTCCGGCGACCTCGGCGGGGCGCGTAAGACCTTCCAGAAATCACTCGACCTCGGCACCAAGGTGCGCGGCCCGCGCGCGGACGTCGCGGCGCAAAGCCACTACCGCACCGCCGAGATCTCGCTGGCCAAGGGCGAGTACGGCGAGGCTCGGCGCAACCTCGAGATCCTGATCCAGCGCTACCCCGAGACGGAATGGGCGGACAAGGGCCGCAACCTTCTTACCGCCCTTCCCGATGACGGCGGCCCGGCGGCGTCCCAGGCCGACGAGCCCTACGTGCCCGCCATGGAGTCCTCCTCCGCCGAGGAGGCGCTCGGCCGGTTGCGGGCGGCCATCGATGAGGGACGGACGGAGGCGGCCCTCGCCGAGGCGTACGATTTCCACCGCCGCTACCCGTCCCGCCGGGAGAACGCCGAGGTCGATCTCGCCGCCGGAGCCCTGCATCTGCGGCGCGGCGAGGCCGCCCGCGCCGTCCGGTTCCTCAAGCCCCTAGCGGAAGGCTCCGACCGCGCCCTCAAATATAAGGCGCTGCACCTCATCGGCGCGGCGCTCGCCTCGCTCGGGCTCGACGAGGCGACGCTCAAGCTGGTGCCGGAGGCGGACGCGGCCGGCGCGGCGGACCGCTGGCTCGCCCTCGCCCAGGTCTGGCGCGCCGCCGCCGAGGAGCGCATGGGCCGCAAGGACGACGCCGCCGAGCACTATCGCGCGGTGTCCGCCTCCGGCCACGAATCGCCGGTCAAGGCCTACGCGCTCGCCGCGATCGCCGCGGATTGGGACCGCAAGGGCCGCACCGCGCGCGCGCGCGACGCGCTCAGGCGGGCCGGCGACGAGGCGGCGAAGTGGGGCCTGCTCGAGCTGCGCGAGTCGACCGTGCTGTCCGAGGCGAACCTGCTCCAACGCGAGGGCAAGCTCGACGAGGCGCAAAAGGCCTACCGGGGCTTCACCGGCAGCTTTCCCGACAGCCCCCTGCGCGCGCAGGCGCTGTATCAGCGCGGCCTGTGCCTCAAGAAGCTCGAGCGCCCCGAGGAGGCCGCCGAGGTGTTCGACGACCTCGCCCGGCGCCACCCCGCCTCGGCCTACGCCGCCGACGCGCACCTCCAATTGGGCCAGCTCTACACCGAGCTCGGCAAGTCCGACAAGGCGCTGAGCCATTACAAGCAGATGGGGCGCGCCTCCGAGGCCCAGGACGCCGACCGCGAGGCCCTGCTCCTGATGGCCCAGGTCCACTACAACAAGAAGCGCTGGAAGGACGCGATCCCCTTGTATAAGAAATACCTCGAGGGGGCGGCCCCCGGCGCCAAGACGAAGCAGGTCGACGGCCTCTTGCTCGTCGCCACCTGGCAGAACGACAAGGAGGACCCGGACCTGACGGCGCTCGTCGCCAAGTATCCCGACCATCAGCTCGCGGCGCGCATCAGGTGGGATCTCGCGGCGAAGGCCTACAAGACGCAAGACTGGGATTCGGCGGAGCGGCTTTTCCGCAAGCACATCGAGGACAACCCTCACGCCGAGAACATCGGCTCGGCGCGCTATTACCGCGCGGAGTCCCTGCGCCAGCTGCGCCGCATCGAGGACGCCGCGGGCGCCTACCGCAAGTTCCTGGCCGTGCACCCGAAGCACCCTCGCGCGCGCGACGCCGCGATGGCCCTGGGCGCCATGCTCTACGAGGACGGCGACGCCGCGGGCGCGGCCGCCGCCTACGCCATGGTCGGCGGCACCGGCGCCGACGCGGCCGACGCCGCCTTTAACCGGGCCCTCGCGCTCGCCAAGGCCGGCAAGGAGCGCGACGAGGAGAAAGCCTGGCTCGAATTCACGACGAAATTCCCCAAGCACGAGAAGGCGTCATGGGCCTGGGCGCAGATCGCGAAATCGCGCGAGGAGCGCGACGACCTCGCGGGCGCCGCCGACGCCTATCCCCGCGCCACGGGAGGGGAGGAGCGCATGAAGGCGCTGTACGCGCTCGGGCGCCTGCAGGAGCGGCGCAAGAAGACGAAGGAGGCCAAGAACGCCTACGAGCGCCTGCGCGCGCTGACGCCGAAGGACGACGCCGCGCGCCTGGCGGGCCTGCTGCGCCTGGCCCTCATGCTCGAGCTCGAGGACCAGCCCCAAGCGGCCGCGCCCCTCTACATGGAAGTCCTGAAGCGCTCCGAGCGCGGCAGCCAGACCTTCGAAACCGCCCGCAAGCGCCTCGAGTCCCTCTCCCGCGACAAGTCCCTTGTAAGGTAGCCGGTGTCAGGCTCGCAAATTCGTCAAATTCGGAGGGTCAGGGAATTCAACGAATTTGCGAGCCTGACACCATTTTAGAGTTTCATAGGCCCGGCCTGGACAGGTCCCGGCCCCTCCGCTATACTTGCGGCCATGGGTGGAATGACCTTCATCGAGATGTTCAAGATCAGCATCGCGATCCCGATGCTGATGGTGCTGTCCCTGGCGATCTTCGCCCAGGCCCTGGAGCGCCTTTACGCCTTCTGGTTCGCTCAGAAACTGCCGACCGCGATGTGGGAGCGCGTGCGCGACCGCCTGGAGGCGGGAGACAAGGCCGGCGCTATCGCCATCGCCCGCCGCGACACGTCCTTGATGGGCGAGGCCATCACGCGCCTGATCGCCCTCGAGACCTCGAACACCGAAAAGCTCGTCGAGGCGTTCCAGCTCTACCGCCAGCGTCTGAGCATGGGCCTCAACCGGCGAGTGGGCCTGTTCGGCACCGCGAGCTTCATCTCGCCGCTGATCGGCCTCATGGGCACCGTGCTCGGCATCATGCGCGCCTTCCACGACCTGTCCGCCGCGGGCGCGGGCGGACCCGCCGTCGTCGCGGCGGGCATCTCCGAGGCGCTCATCGCCACCGCCTTCGGCATCGGCCTCGCCGTGGTCGCGGCCCTGTTCTACAACTACTTCACCTTGACCGCGCGCCATCGCCTGAGCACCGCCGACCTGTGGGTGCTCGAGATGGCCCAGCTGCTGGAGGATCATGGCGTCAAGCCCGTTTCATAAGGACGACGAGGCGGCGCCGATCTCCGACGTCAACGTCGTGCCCCTGGCCGACGTCTCGCTCGTCCTGCTGATCATCCTGCTCGTGCTCTCGCCCATGGCTGCCCAGTCCATGCTCAAGGTCCAGGCCGCCGCGCTGAAGGCCGAGGCCGTGCCGCCGACACCGTTCGAGATGATGAGCCTGCGCGACCCGGAGCCCGTGGTCGTGCTCGGCGTCTCCGCGCACGGCTTCGTCATCGACGGCAAGCTCCTGGCCTCCGCGTCCGAGGCGGTCGAGCATCTCAAGCTCAAGCTCTCCCCGCGAACCGACCGCAAGGTGTTCGTGACGCCCGAGCTCGAGGTCGCCCACGGCCAGGTCATCGCCGCGCTCGAGGCGGTGCAGGCCGCCGGCGGCACGCCCGCGCTCGTGCAGGTCGTGGACCCGGAGCCGCGCTGATATATGGCGAAGTACGCTTTGCTGAGAATGCGGGCCAATTCCCCCGAGCCGGAGCCCGTGACCGAGGTCAACATCATCCCGGTCATCGACATCAGCCTCGTTCTGCTCGTCATTCTGTTCGTGACCGCTCCCTTGTTGGCTTACCCCACCTTGCCTGTCCAACTGCCCCAGGCGTCAGCGCTGCCCAACCAGGAACTCACCATCGCTTTGACCTATGCCGTTGATGGTACGTTGTCCGTCCGCGCCGCCGGCTCATCCTGGGACACCGCCGTCTCCGACCTGCGCCGCGAGATCGACAAGAAGCACGGCTCCATCGTCCTGATCCGCGCCGACAAGTCCGTGCCCTACCGGACCATCCAGCGCCTGATCGCCGTGGCCAAGTCCGCGGGAGCGGCGCAGATCGCGCTCGCGACGGAGCCGGTTATTCCACCTATTTCCCGAAAGGGATCGTTTCCAACACCATGATGGCGTAGCTTCCCCGCGGCTTGCCCCGCTCGTAGAAGCGCAGAAGTAGCCGGTCGCCGTCGCGCCGGGCCTCGAAGGGTTCGAGCTTCACCCCCGCGGTCGTCCGCGCGGGGAAACCGCGGAGCACCCCGTCCTTTTCGGACAGCTCGAAGAGGTCGGTGGTCTCGGCGAGCGGCCGCAACGCGGCGCCCGAGAAACGCAGGCCCGGACGGCCCTGACCGGATGCGCCCTCGTAGGTAACGTAGTAGGCGTCGCCGCGTTTGTCGATGAACCAGGCGACTCCCTTCGGTAGCGCGCTGAGGCTCGACTCCGTCGCCGGGGGAAGCGCGTCGAAGGCGGCAGCATAGGCGAGGAAGGCGCAGATGTTCTCAGGGGTCGCGCGAGCCGAGATGCGCGGCGCATGAGCCCGCCCGACGCAGTCGGGCCCCGGAGGGACGTCGTCGATGACGGCCTGGCCGCCCGGAAACGGCTCATGCTCGGCGCGATCGGCCCGATCACGCGCCGCGGCGGCCTCGATCTTTTTCATGCCCTCGCGGATCGTCCGCTCGAAGATCTCCCGCCTCGGATCGGAGTCGTACATCTTCTCGACTTGGCGCTTGAGATCGTCGATCTGAAAGCTGTCAGGATTCAGGCGGTCCTCGGTCTCGACGCGCCGTCTTTCGACGCGACGATCCAGTTCATGACGCGCGTCCTGGTCTCCCGAGCGGATCTTGTCCTCGAGCACGTGATCGGGGTCGTAAGCGAAGCCGGGAACGGACAGCGACAGCAGCAGCAAGGCGAGGGGGATTCTCATGCCTTCATTATAATCCGCGGCGGAAGGCCGGAGGGAATCGGGAGGTCCCATGAGCGGCCCGCATTGGGCCCGGGCCCGCCTGGGTCTTCTTGACTAGCGACGAAGCCTCGTTCCGGATCACCCCTTGCGACGCTCCTGAAGGGGGGCTAAACTACCTTGATCATGACGCCCCTCTTGCTGATCCTTCTCGCCCTGCCCGCCTGGAGCGCCCCGTCGAAATCCGAGCTCACGCAGGACATGACCATCAAGGCCCGCGCCGCGAGCGGCGCCGGGGTGCAGGTCTCGCCGCCGACCGCGTCCAAGCCCGTCATCGACGAGGTGCTGCGGTCTCTCTCTCTCGGACGAGGCGCCTCCGCGCCGGCGGCCGAGCGCATCCGCGCGGGCGGGGACGTCGGCCGCTTCAACCGCCCGTTCCCCGAGCCGCCGTTCCTGGCGCTGTCGCCGGCCAATATCGTCGCGTTGTACGACGAGTGGACCTTCGAGATCCGCGACAGCGAGGGGGAGATCGTCTGGAAGTCCGACGGCGTGGGCATGCTCAACGAGAAGATCGACTGGGACGGAGGCGGGCCGCACGGACGCCTGGCCGTCGTCGCCGGGCGCTCGTATCATTACCGCTTCACGGGGCGTCGCGCCGGCCGGGCGTTCGTCATCGAGAGCGACCCGGTGCCGCTGAGGTCGTTCACGCACCGAGAGTACGCGGGCGAGACGCGGCTCGAGGCCGACGTCGCGCTTTTTTTCCAGGACGGCAAGCCCGCCTTCGCGAAGGAGGCGGAGATCTGGATCGACGCGCTGGCGAGCCGTCTGCGCCTGGGCGAGCCGCGCGCCGACGGGAACTACAAGGTGGAGCTCGCCGCGAAGGACGTGCGCGGCAAGGTCACCCAGGCCCGGGCGAAGGCGCTGTCCCGCCGCCTGGCGAAGTCCTTGCTCGTAGCACCGGAGCGCGTCGTCGTCAGCCTCATGCCCGCGATGCGCGGCGAGGCCGTCTCGGCCTTCCTGCCGCCCTCCAAGGGGCCGGCCCTGCGCGTCCAGTAGTCTACTGCCGCGCGCCGTAGGGCGAGGTCTGATTCCAAGGCGCGAAGATGGGCAGAAGAAGCATGGCCGGTATGCCCGCCGCGATGGTGAGCAGAAAGAAGTAAGGCCAGCCCGTCGCCTCGGCGATCTTCCCGGCGGGCGCCACCAGCACGTCGCGGCTGAAGGCCATCAAGCTCGTCATCAAGGCGTACTGCGTCGCCGAGAAGCGCGGGCTGCACAGGCTCATGAAGAAGGCCCCGAAGCCCGCGACGACGAGGCCGGCGCAGAAGTTCTCCACGATGATCACGCCCACCATCACGGGATAGCGCGGGTCGAGCGAGAGGACGTAGTAGCCGATGTTGCTCGCGAGCTGCAGCACGCCGAACACCCACAGGCAGCGGTTGATGCCGAAGCGGCTGATCGCGAGGCCCCCGCACAGCGCGCCCACGATGGTGGACAGCAGGCCCACGCCGCCCTGGATGGCGCCGACGTCGGTTTGGGAGAAGCCGGAGATGAGGAGGAAGGGCGTGGCCATGTTGCCGGCCATGGAGTCGGCCAGGCGGTAAAGGGTGATGAAGACGAGGATGACGACCGCGCGCCACTTGGAGCGGGCGAAGAAGTCGCGGAAGGGCTCGACGATCGCGTCGGTCATGGTCTCCGGGATCCGCTCGACCGGAGGCGGCTCGGGGGACCAGATCGCGGCTCCCACCCCGAGAAGCATGAGCGCGGCCATGAAGAGGTAGACGGAGCTCCAGGTCATGCGGTCGGCGAGGATGAGGGCGGCCGAGCCGGTGATGAGCAGGGCCGCGCGATAGCCCACGACGTACACCGCGGTGCCGGCGCCCGCTTCCAGGGGCTCCAAGACGTCGACTCGATAGGCGTCGATGGCGATGTCCTGCGTGGCGGAGAGAAAGGCGACGCCCAAGGCGGTAAAGGCGAAGGCCAGGACCGCCGTGCGAGGGTTGCCGAAGGCCAAAGCCGCGATGGCCAGCGCCAGCGCCGCTTGGCTCAGGGCCATCCAGCCGCGGCGACGGCCGAGGAAGGGGGGGCAGTAGCGGTCGATGAACGGGGCCCAGAGGAACTTGGTCGAATAAGGCAGGCCGACGAGGCTGAACAGGCCGATCGTCGTGAGGTCGACCTTCTCGGCGGTCATCCAAGCCTGCAAGGTCCTGCTGGTGAGGAATAGAGGAAGACCGCCCGCGAATCCGAGCAAGGCGATGGCGGCCATCTTGCGCTGTGTGAAGACCCGAAGACCGTCGAGCGGGCTCATGCCGCAGTATATAACTTGAATTTGGTAAAATCAGAAAATAATGCCTGCCAAAATCTCATCTCATCCCATCACCCTCATCCCCGGAGACGGCATCGGACCCGAGGTCGTCGCCGCCGTCCAAGCCGTCCTCGCCGCCGCCGAAGTGGGCATCACCTGGGAGGTCCGCCACGCGGGCGCCCGCGTCTTCAAGAACGGCGTCGCCTCGGGCGTGCTGCCCGACACGATCGAGTCGATCCGCCGCACGCGCTGCGCGCTCAAGGGACCGCTCGAGACGCCGGTCGGCTTCGGGGAGAAGAGCGCCAACGTCACTTTGCGCAAATTCTTCGAGACCTACGGCAACATACGGCCGGTGCGAGAGCTTCCCGGCATCCGCACGCCGTACTCGGGCCGCGGCATCGATTTCGTCGTGGTGCGAGAGAACGTCGAGGATCTTTACGCGGGCATCGAGTACATGCAGACGCCCGGGGTGGCGCAGGCGCTGAAGATCATCACGCGCAAAGGCTCGGAAAAGATTTGTCGTCTGGCGTTCGAGCTGGCCCGCGCCGAAAACCGGAAAAAAGTGACGTGCGCGACCAAGGCGAACATCTTGAAGTTCACGGAAGGGCTTTTTAAGCGCGTTTTCGAGGACGTCGCCAAAGATTATCCCGAGATCCAAGCCGAGCATCAGATCGTCGACAACTGCGCCCATCAGCTGGTCATGAGGCCCGAGCAATTCGACGTCCTGGTCATGACCAACATGAACGGCGACATCCTCTCCGACCTCGCCTCGGCTTTGATCGGCGGCCTCGGCTTCGCCCCGTCGGCGAACCTCGGCGACGGCGCCTCCATTTTCGAGGCCGTACATGGCTCCGCGCCGTCGATCGCGGGCAAGGATATGGCCAACCCGACGGCCCTGCTGAGCAGCTCGGTCCTGATGCTGCGCCACCTCGGCGAGATGAAGGCCGCCGACACGATTGAAAACTCGTTGCTGGTCACGCTCGAGGACGGGAAAGTCTTGACGGCCGACATGGCCGGCGGCGGCAAAGAGCCTTCGGGCACTAAAGCGTTCACCGCCGAGGTGATCAAGAACCTCGGCGCAGCACCCAAGTCGTTCCCTCGCCGAGAGTACCAGAAGATCAAGATGCCGAGCGTGACGCGCGACGCCATCATGGTCACGGCCAAGGACACGCGGCCGATGGGTGTCGACATCTTCGTGGCGACCGCGATCGATCCGTCCGTGCTCGGCCCCTCGGTCGAGAAGGTCCTCCAGGGCCTGCCCGTGCGCCTGGCGCAGATCTCGAGCCGCGGCACCAAGGTCTATCCCAACACCCATGACATCGAATCGGACCCCGTGGACTGCGCGCGGCTGAGATTCAAGGTCGCCGTCCAGGGCGAGACCTTGGACGACAAGGACATCGCCGAACTGCTCTTGCGGGTCGGGACCCAGGTCCTATGGGTGCACGTCGAAAAGCTGTTCAAATACGACGGCGCTCCGGCTTTCACCAAGGACCAGGGCGAGGATTAGATTTAGGCTGTTTTTTCATGAGCTTTTCGTGACAGTCCCGTGACGCTCCGGGCGGTGGGGGGCCTGGCCGCTCCGTTGCGTAAGTAAGGCCGTGACCACTGAATCCCCGAAGCGCGCGTCCACGCCGGTCCCCTCTCACGCGAACGGTTTCGTTCCCAGCCAGTCCGCGAAAGTCGACACCTCCCACCACCCTGGCCGCACCGGGATCGATCTCCTGCACGACCCTCTCTACAACAAAGGGACGGCGTTCACGTACGAGGAGCGCCAGAAGCTGGGTATCCTCGGCCTTCTGCCGCCGAAGGTCTCCTCGCTCAAGGACCAGTCCACCCGCGTCATCGCCAACGTGCGCAAGCGCGTCACCGACCTCGAGAAGTACGTGGACATGCTCTCTTTGCTCGACCGCAACGAAACCCTGTACTACAAGGTCGTCACCGACAACATCGAGGAGATCATGCCGTTGATCTACACCCCGACCGTCGGCAAGGGCTGCCAGCTGTACGCCCACCTCTTCCGCCGCTCGCGCGGCCTGTTCATCACGAAGTATGAGAAGGGCCACATCAAGGAAGTGCTGCGCAACTGGCCCCGCCAGGACGTGCGCGTCATCGTCGTCACCGACGGCCAGCGCATCCTCGGCCTCGGCGACCTCGGCGCCAGCGGCATGGGCATCCCGGTCGGCAAGCTCGCGCTGTACACGGCCTGCGGCGGCATCCCGCCCGGCCAGACCTTGCCCATCACGCTCGACGTGGGGACCAACAATCCCGCCCTGCTCGCGGATCCTTTGTATCTCGGCCTGCCCGAAAAGCGCATCGAGGGCAAGGAGTACGACGACCTGGTCCAGGAGTTCGTCGAAGCGGTTCAGGAGGTGTTCCCGAAGGCGCTTCTGCAGTTCGAGGACTTCGCCAACCACAACGCGTTCCGCCTGCTCGAGAAGTACCGCGACGAGGTGTGCTGCTTCAACGACGACATCCAGGGCACCGCGTCGGTCACCCTGGCCGGCCTGTTCTCGGCCGGCCGCATCACCGGGCGCAAGCTCACTGAAGAGGTGATCATGTTCCACGGCGCCGGGGAGGCGGCCATCGGCATCGGCGACCTCGTCGTCGGCGCGATGATGGCCGAAGGCCTGACCAAGGAGCAGGCGAAAGCCCGCTGCTGGTTCATGGACTCCAAGTCGCTCGTCGACGCCAGCCGCACCGACCTGCAGCACCACAAGCTGCCCTACGCCCACAAGCACGACCACGGGCCGCTGCCGAACCTGCTCGCGGCCGTCAAGGCGATCAAGCCCACGGCGCTGATCGGCGTCTCGGGCATGGCCCAGCAGTTCACGAAGGAGATCATCGAGGAGATGGCGCGGCTCAACAAGCGGCCGCTGATCTTCGCGCTGTCCAATCCGACCTCCAACGCGGAGTGCTCGGCGGAGCAGGCCTACAGCCTGTCCGACGGCCGGGCGATCTTCTGCAGCGGCAGCCCGTTCCCGACCTACGTCCACAAGGGGCAGACCTTCGTCCCCGGACAGGGCAACAACGCCTACATCTTCCCCGGCGTCGGCCTGGGAGTGGTGGCGGTGGCCTCCAAGCGCGTCACCGACGAGATGTTCGCCGAGGCGGCGCGCGCCCTCGCGCTGCTCGTCACCGAGGAGGACCTCAAGCAGGGGGCCCTGTTCCCGCCCCTGACCAAGATCCGCGAGATCTCGGCTCGCATCGCCGAGGCCGTCGCCGAGGTGTGCTACAAGCGCAAGCTGGCCACTTTGCCGCGCCCGAAGGACCTGCGCAAGACCATCGAGGCGATGCAGTACAAGCCCGAATACATCGACTACGTTTAAATGGAGAATAAAATGAGCACTGTCGGCACCCCTGAAAGACCCCTGTGCGTCGCGATCATCGGAGCCGGGCCCTCCGGCTTCTACGCGGCCGAATCCCTTCTCAAGACGCCCGGCCTCACCGTCCGCGTGGACCTCTACGACCGCCTGCCCTCGCCGTTCGGGCTCGTGCGCGGCGGCGTGGCCCCGGACCATCAGAAGATCAAGTCCGTGACGGCGGTGTACGAGAAGGTCGCCATGGACCCGCGCCTGCGCTTCTTCGGCGGGGTGCGCCTGGGGACCGACATCAAGATCGAGGACCTGCGCGCGCGCTACGACCAGATCGTCTACGCGGTCGGCTGCGAGAGCGACCGGAAGATGGGCATCCCGGGAGAGGAGCTCGACGGCTCGTTCTCCGCGACGGAGTTCGTGGGCTGGTACAACGGGCACCCGGACCACCGGCACCGGACCTTCGACCTGTCCTGCGAGAACGTCGCGGTCGTCGGCATCGGCAACGTCGCGATGGACGTGACCCGCCTGCTGGCCTGCGATCCCGAGCGGCTCGCCAAGACCGACATCGCGGACTACGCGCTCGAGGCCCTGCGCAAGAGCAAGGTCAAGACCGTCTGGCTGCTCGGCCGCCGCGGGCCCGCGGAGGCGGCCTACTCGCCCGTCGAGATCGAGGAGTTCGGCAAGCTCGAGGGCTGCGACCTCGTCATCAAGCCAGAGGAAGCGGTCGTCACCGAGGTCTCGCACCTCGACAAGGCCGACGCCAACGACAAGAAGAAGGTCGCCTATGTCCAGGAATTCGCCAAGCGCGGCGAGGGCACCCAGTCCCGCAAGATCCGCCTGCGCTACTGCGTCTCGCCCGTCGAGATCGTCGGCGAGGGCGGCAAGATCAAATCCGTGAAGCTCGAGAAGAACAAGCTCGTCGACGACGGCAAGGGCGGCGCCAAGTGCGTCGGGATCAAGGAGTACGAGACGATCCCCGCGGGCCTCATCCTGCGCTCCGTCGGCTATCGCGGCATCCCGATCCCCGGGGTCGCGTTCGACGAGAAGTCGGGCCACATCCCGCACGCGGACGGCCGAGTCGTCCTCAACGGCGCGCACCTCCCTGGCGAGTACGTCGTGGGCTGGGCCAAGCGGGGCCCGTCGGGCCTCATCGGGACCAACCGCGCGGACTCGGTGCTGACCGTGCAGTCGATGCTCGCGGACCTGAAGGACGCAAAGCTGCCCTCCGGGCCCATCGACATCGCGCCGGAATCCGCGACGAAGCTCCTTTCGTCGCGCGGCGTCTCGGTCGTCAACTACGCGCAGTGGAAGAAGATCGACGAGCTCGAGCGCAGCCGCGGAGCCGCGCAGGGCAAGATCCGGGAGAAGTTCACCAAGATCGAGGACATGGTCGCCGCCCTCAGCGTCGCCGCTTAAGCGAAGTCCCTAAAATGGTGTCAGGCGTATCGTTGTTGCATGACTTCATGCAATAACGACATGCCTGACACCGGCATTAGTCGTTCTTGACCTGGTCGACGAGGGCGCGGACGCCGGCGTAGTTCGCCTCGGCGTCGGGGCCGGCCGCGTCGGTCTCCAGCACGCGCACGGTCTTGCGGAAGTGCTCGAGGACGGGGGCGGTCTCCTCGCGGTATATCTCCATGCGGCGCGCGAAGACCTCGGGGCTGTCGTCCATGCGGCCGCGGGCCGCGATGCGGCGTTGGAGCTCGGCCACGGGCGTCTTGAGGTTGACCAGAGCGTCGATCGCGTTGCCGTCCTTCATCCAGGACTCGATGACGCCGATCTCCTCGGGGCGGCGGGGGAAGCCGTCGAGGACGAAGCCGGCGGCGAGCACGTCGGGGCGCGAGAGGCGTTCTAAAACGACGCCGCGCACCAAAGCGGAGTCCACCAGTTCGCCCTTAGCCATCTCGGCGGCGAGCGCCGGGTCGGCGGCGGCCTTCGCGCGGAGCAATTCGCCGACGGAGATATGGATCATGCCGTAGTCACGGGCCATCCTCTTCCCGAACGTGGTTTTGCCCGAGCCGGGGGGGCCCGTGATGAGGATGCGCATCGGCCGCGAGTTCTGATCGGCCAGCAAGGAGGAGCGGATGCCCTCGAGGAAGCGGGCCGTCAGCGCGGGGTCCTCGCCTCTTGCGGCCCATTCCGCCGCCAGGACGTCGCCGTAGGTCTCGGACAGCTGGACTATCTCCCGGTCGCCGATCAGATTCACGATGTAGTCGGCGCGGCGCTTGAGGGGGAGGATGAACTCGCTTTCGTTCTGCAGGATGACCGGCCAGCGCTTGAGATTCGTCTCCGCGGAAATGCCGCGCTCCAGGCGGTCGCGGCGCAGGCGGCGGGCCAAGCGGATGACGGCGGGGGCGTCGAGGTACACGTTGAGGGTCGCGGCACCCTCGGCCGCCTTGATGAGCTTGTCGTGCGAGGCGTAGATGGAGTCCACGATTAGAACCTCGTCGGCCCCGAGGGTCAGGTACTCGCCGCTGTCGAAGCGCGTGGTCTGCGCCGCCATGTCGTTGAGCGGCAGCTCCACGCGCCCGCCCGCCAGCATGGTCTTGATGTCGGCGGCGACCCGGTCGAGGTACAGCGAATCGGGACGGTCGAAATCGGGCTCGCCGTCGGGGCCCAGGGGAACCTCGGCCTTGGGCTTGAAGTAGCGGTCCACCGGGAACACCTTGATGCGCGAGCCGAGCGTCGTCTTCAGGCCCTCGGCCAAGGTGGATTTGCCGGCGGCCGTCGGGGCCTCGAGGAACACGACGCTGCGGCCGGGCAGCGCCCGGGCGGCCTCGAGGGCTTTCGCCATGGCCCTGCCGCCGTCCGTCGCGGCGTGCCGGGTGAGGCCGGCGGTAAGGAGGGGAGAGATCAGGGCCTTCGCCTTGGCCTTGAGCGCGGCGTCGTTCGCGGAGGCGGCGGTCTTGTCCGGCATCAGGCGGTCGACGAGGCGCACCAGCGGTCCGATCAAAGAGTTGGCGGCCTTGGGCCCGTAGATCTGGGAGAGGACGATGGTCGCGGTGAGGATGCCGATGGCGGCGTTGACGGCCCAGCGGATGTCGCCGCCCATCACGGCCGCGTAGAGGTGCAGGAGGCTGCCCGCGACGACGAGGGCGGGATACATCGGGGCGATGCCCTGGGGGGCGCGGCCCTCTTTCTCGAAGATCTTGAAGTTCCGGCGGATCTGGGGCCAGTTCAGCACCCAGAGCAGGCCCATCGCCGCGGTGAAGGAGGCGGTCAGCCAGGCCGACAGGGGCATGAAGATCGCACCCGCGATCAGGGGAAGGGGGGCCAGCACCGCCAGGGCCGTCAGCGCCGTGGCCTTGAGCTCCTTGCGGTCGCGCTTATGCCAGTTGATCTGGCCGACGACGACGCCGCTCTCGATCACGCCGGCGACGTTGGCGAGGTTCCACCACAGGCTCGCGCCGGAGCCGATGGATACGACGGACAGCAAGGTGGCGGCGGCGAACCAGATCAGGGGGCTGGCGATCGCGAGGTCCTTGACGCTGTCCTTGCCGCCCTTGTAGTTCTTCCAGATCTGGGGCAGTCCGATGACGCTCAGCGCGACGCTGCCGGCGGCGGCCACGACGGCGACGTGAGGGGAGAGCAGGGGCAGGGCCGCGGCGATCGCGACCGCGGAGGCGGCGCCGATAGCGACGCGGACGGCGGGCTTGCTCCAGAAGGTCGGGGCCGGGACCGCGGTGGGGGCCTTCGCCGCCACCGCCGCGACGGGCAACGGGGCGTCGTTCTTCGCGGCGGCGACGGACGCGGACCGCAAGACGGAGCGGCGGGCGGTCCCGGGAAGCGCCCGGACGGGGCCGGCGAGGGCGCCTTTGCCCGTCTCGATCAAGGCCTCGGGATAGAGAGCGGCGAAGGACTCCGCGCCCGCGCGGCTCGAGTCCTCGGAGGGGGCGTCGCGCCGGACGGACGCCGCGACCCCATCCTTGGACGCGGCGCTCAGGGCGGCGGCGGCCTGGATGGCGGGAGCGGCGGCCACGGGACGGGAAAGAGCGGAGGCCGAGGCCCGGGCGGGCGCGGGGCGCGCCGCCTGGAGGGCCGGGGCGGCCTGCATGGCCGAAGGCGTCACGGCGGAGGGCGCCAAGGCCGCGGACGGGGTCAGGACCGGGACGGGAGAGAGGCCGGTAACGAAGGAGGCGGAGAGGGAGGCCTGCGGGAGCGCCATCGTCCGGCCGACCGGGGAGAAGGCGCCGACGGCCGAGGCGGGGATGACCGGGACCCCGCCGGTGTGGACCTGGGCCGAGGCGGAGTTGACGACCTGGGCGACGGCCTCGTAAGCGCCCCAGGAGAAGGACCACGCGACCTGCAAGGTCGCCAGGAGGAGCGCGAGAGCCTTCTTTCGTGTCGTCATCCTAGATGAAGGATAGCGGCCGTTCGGGGGACGGTTCAGGGCCCTAGGGCCCCAGGCGGCCTGGGCCCTAGGAACTATGGCTCAGGTCAGGGTCGGCTTGGCGGGACGGTGGCGCGGGGTGAATTTCTTCATCTCGTCCTCCGTGGCCCAGTCGGCGAACACCGCCCTCGGCCCGTTGCCTGAGGCGGACACCAGGTACTTCCGGCCGAAGCCGTCGAGCGCCGTGACGTCCCCGGACGAGCCTTCCTCAATGACGGTCAGGCCCGCGTGGACGGCGGCCTCGCGCGGGGTGTGGGCCTCCTCGCCGACGTAACCATCGAGCGGCGCGTCCCGCTCGACGACGAGGCGGGGGCCGCCGGGGGCGTCGCGTTTCACTTGGAGGGTGTAAAGCGTGTCCGCGTCGCGGGCGTAGAGGGCCCCGCCGTGCCACTGCACGACCGCGAGGCCGAGCTCCGCCGCGACCTTCTCCGGGTCCGCGTCCGCGTCGAAGGTCTTATCGGTCATGAGGGGAAGTGTAACACGGAGCTTCGCGGCATGCAACTTTTCGGGGGTCTCGATCGTCTGATAGTATGGATGAACGAGTTGCGTTGGAGATGCTCAAGCGGATAGCCGCCGCTCCGGATGTTCTCGAGGAGTTGGCCGCGGCGGCGAAAGCCTCCGGCGCCTGGCGGACTTGGACCTTCGACCGCCAGGTCTGGTATCTCCGCAAGCATCACCGGATCACCCAGGCCGAGCTGTCGCGTCGCTCGGGGGTGAGCCAGCGGCGCATCTCACGAATAGAGGCGGGCGACGACGTGAAATTGAGCACGCTTCGGACCTTGTGGCGTGCGCTCGGCTACGAGCCCCTCGTCATCCCCGACGCGCTCAACCTGCCGCGCCAGTCGCGACCGTTCCGGAAGGGGCGGACGATGTCGTCCAAGCCATCATCACCACCGGCGCGAGAGTGATGATGACCTGCGCGACATCATCGCCTTGGTGAAACGGGGATGATGACGTCGGAGTCATAAACGGTGGGCGGGAGACCGTTTAGATCTCGCTCGCAGGCAGCGAGCGCTCGACGAGCCAGACGACGGCGGTGGACAGGAAGTACAGGCCGAGCAGCACGCCGCCGAACATGATGGTCGTCGCGATCAGGTCGCCGGGGGTGAGGAAGGCCGAGGCGGCGAGGATGGCGACGGCGGACTCGCGCCAGTACCTGATCATGGCGCGCGCGGTGACCAGCCGGAAGCGGGCCAGGAAGTAGAACAGCACCGGCGCCTCGAAGGCGATGCCCGTGCCGACCACGATGCAGAGGAACAGGTTCAGGTACTCGGTGGGCTTGAGGTTCGGGCGCAGGCCGGCCTGGACGGCCTCGCCGAGCAGGACGTTGGCGAGGACGGGGAAGGCGACGAAATAGGCGAACACCGCGCCCGCGACGAAGCACACGCTCGTCGCGGCGGTGAAGATCACCGCCATGCGGCGCTCGCGCTCGCGCAGGGCCGGCCGGACGAAGGCCCACACCTGATAGAAAAGGTAGGGGGAGACGACGAACACCGACGTCCAGAACGAGAGCCTCATCATCGAGATGAACGGCTCGGCGAGATCGGTGTAGGAGAAGGGGGACACCAGCTCCGGCGCGACGAGGCGCAGCGGGCGCTGGGCCAGGTCCCAGAGGCGGAAGCGCAGGAAGTAGCCGCAGGCGGTCGTCGCGAACAGGGCGATCGCGCAGTGGATCAGGCGGTCGCGGAACTCGCCGACGTGGTCCCACAAGGGAAGCCGCTTCTCCTCGGGGAGATCGTCGTCCGGCAGGCGCTGCGGCACGAGCTCGACGCTCACCGGCCGCTCCCGTCGAACGCCGCGGGGATATGCTCGGCGCGGCCGCCGTCCAGGGCGACGACGTCGAACCGGCACGGGCCGGTCCAGGAGCGGGCCTGCAGCCACAGCCGTGCTGCCTTGATCAGCTTGCGGCGCTTGGCGCCGCCGACCGAGGCCGCCGCGCCCCCGAAGGACGCCGACGCCCGGGCGCGGACCTCGACGAAGACGATCTCGTCGCCGTCGCGGACCACGAGGTCGATCTCGCCGACCTTCGCGCGGAAGTTGCGTTCGACGACGGTCATTCCCTTGGCGCGCAGCAGCTCCGCCGCCGCGTCCTCCGCCGCCCGGCCCGTCTCGGCGCGGCCGCTCATCGCGGAGCCGCCTGCCGCGCGACGGGCTCGTAGGTCAGACGGTGGGCCGAGCAAGGTCCCAGATCGGAGAGGGCGCTCAGATGCGCCTTGGTCCCGTAGCCTTTATGGCTCTCGAAGCCGTAGCCCGGATGGCGGCGCGCAAGACGCTCCATCCAGCGGTCGCGCACGACCTTCGCGACGACGCTGGCCGCGGCGATGCACAGAGACTTCGCGTCCCCGTCGACGACGGTGCGCTGGGGCAGGTCAAAGGCTCGGATCTCGCGAGGCCCATCCACGAGCACCAGCACGGGCTCGCCGCCCGCCTTCGCCGCCGCGCGACGCGCGGCGCGGCCCATCGCGGACAAGGTCGCCGCCAGGATGTTGTCCCGGTCGATCGCCCGGGGATGCGCCCACGCCACCGAGACGGCGAGAGCATGAAAACGGATGACCCCGAAGAGCCGCGCTCGGCTCTTCGGGGTCATCATCTTAGAATCCCGTATCTGACTTAGTTCTCCGAACGGGACCTTCGGCAGAGACACGGCCGCGACCACCACGGGGCCCGCGAGGGGCCCCCGGCCGGCTTCGTCCACGCCGATCAGCGTCGCGATGCGTCCGCGCGCGCGAGCGTCGTCGTCGAAGGCCCGGCCGTCCAAATTACTTGGCGACGGCGGAGGAAGCGTTCGGCGCTTTGGGCGCCTCAGCTTTTTTTATCTTGGAGGCCTCGGGCTTCGGAGTCTCGGGCTTCGCGGCCTCGGACTTCGGGGCCGCTTCGGCCTTGGGCAGAGCGGTCTCGCGGTCCTCGATGCGGGCGGACCGGCCGGTCAGGTCCCGGAGGTAATAGAGGCGGGCGCGGCGGACCTTGCCTTCGCGCACGAGCTCGATCTTGTCGATATGGGGAGACGTGATCAGGAACGTCCGCTCCACGCCGACGCCGAAGGAGATCTTCCGAACGGTGAAGTTCTCGCTGGCGCCGCGTCCGCGGCGCACGATGACCGCGCCCTCGAACACCTGGACGCGCTCGGACTCGCCTTCCTTGACCTTCATGTGCACCTTGACGGTGTCTCCGGGACGGAAATCCGGGACCTTCTTCTTCCCATCCGTTGCATTTATCTTCTCATCCATTGCAGCCATCATACGGTTCTCCTGACGTCTCTTATTTCGCCCGTTCGAGCAGATCGGGACGCTTCTTCTTGGTCGCCTTGCGCGCGGCGTCCTGCCGCCACCGGGCGATCTTCGCGTGGTCTCCGGAGAAAAGGACCTCCGGGACCTCCCGCCCCTTCCAAACGCGGGGACGGGTGTACTGCGGGAAATCGAGCAGGCCGGCCGCGAACGACTCGGAAACGGCCGCGGCTTCCTTCTTGAGCACGCCCGGGACGAGGCGCGCGACGGCATCTGCGACAAGCATGGCCGGAAGCTCGCCGCCTGTCAATACGTAATCGCCCACGGATATTTCCTCATCGATGAGCGGCATCAGCCTCTCGTCTATGCCCTCGTAGTGACCGCACACGAGAATAAGGTGCTTTTCCCGTGATAACCTCAACGCCGTTTTGTCGTTGAAGGTCTTTCCCTGCGGGGACAGCAGGATGGTCTTCGAGCCCTTCTTTTTTATGCTCTTGATCGCCTTTTCCAAGGGTTCAGCCATCATGAGCATCCCCGGCCCGCCCCCGAAAGGCCGGTCGTCGACCTTGTGATGCTTGTCCTCCGTGAAGTCGCGCGGATTGACGCAGGACCATTCCAGCAGGCCCTTGTCCTTGGCGCGCGCCATCATGCTCGCGTCCATGACGGACGGGAACATGCCGGGGAACAACGTCACGAAGTCGATCTTCATCTAGTCGATTTCCACCGCGGTCCGCACGCCGGCCTTCTGCGCCGCCACTCCCACGAGGGTGCGGATCGACTTGATGACCTTGCCCTGCTTGCCGATGACCTTGCCCTTGTCCGTCTCGTCGACGACGAGGTTGAGGACGGTGGTATCCCCGTCCTGCTCTTCTTCTATCAACACTGACTCGGGCTTGTCGGCCAGGCGCTTGACGATGAAGAGCGTCAGGTCTTTCATGAGCATCTTACTTGGCGGCGGCCGTCTTGAACGCGGCCTTGACGAGGCTGCGCACGGTCGGGGACGGCTGAGCGCCGACGCCGATCCAGTACTCGTAGCGCGCCTGGTCGACCTTGACCTTCTTGCCCTGCGTCTCGGTGCGAGGGTTGTACGAGCCCAGGATCTCGATGGGCTTGCCCGTCGCGCCCCGAGCCTTCTCGATGGCGACGACGCGGTAGTAGGGCTGGTGCGGCTTGCCTTTGCGCTGCATTCTGATGACGACCATTTCTTTCTCCGTTTACGGCTGTGGCTGGGTTTTAAAAGCGGCCCGGGCTTTGAGCTCGAGCTCCCGAAAAGCGGCGGCCGGATCCTTCGCGGCGAAC
The DNA here is from genome assembly GCA_030696455.1 of Elusimicrobiota bacterium. Classification (GTDB taxonomy): domain Bacteria; phylum Elusimicrobiota; class Elusimicrobia; order UBA1565; family UBA9628; genus GWA2-66-18. Next base: position 5,852 of record JAUYSH010000084.1, on the reverse strand, counting down.
ACGGCCGAGCCGGCGACGAGGCTGTCGGCTCCGGCGGCGGCGGCTTGCGCGATGTTGGCGGCGTTCACGCCGCCGTCCACCTGGATCCAGCACTCCAAATTCTTCGCGTCGATCGCGGCGCGCAGGGCGGCGACCTTGGGCATCATGTCAGGCATGAATTTCTGCCCGCCGAACCCGGGTTCGACGGTCATGACCAGGGCGAGGTCGCACTCGGCGAGACACCCGATCAAGCCGTCGACGGAGGTTTCAGGCTTGACGGCCATGCCCGCCTTCACGCCGAGAGATTTGATCTTCTTGAGAGCCGCGATGGGCTCCTCGACAGCCTCGACGTGCGCGGTCAGGATGTCCGTGCCCGCCTCCACGAACCAGGGGGCGACCTGGAGGGGATTGGTCACCATCAGATGCGTGTCGACGTAAAAACCTTTCTTCTTGGCGAGCTTGACGAAGTCGGGACCGAACGAGAGATTGGGGACGAAGTGGCCGTCCATCACGTCGACGGAGAGCCAATGGCAGCCGGCGGCCTTGACTTGGTCGAGCTGCTCGCCGAGGCGCGAGAGATCTCCGGCCAAGAGGGACGGCACGACGGCAACGGTTCTTGTCGCCACTATCACAGATCCCGTTCCTCGACAAGGATGCCGTTCATGTAGATCTTGACTCGCGCGCCGCCCGTTTCCTGCACCGGCACCTCGATCTTCGTGCCGGGCTTGCGCACGCCGTTGAACAGCTCCCGTTCGCCGTATTTGTCGATGACGACGATGCGCACCTGACTCTCGGAACCGCTTTGGGGAAGCTCGTACTTGAAGAGCTTCGCGGCCACGGTCGGCGCGGCGCCCTTGCGGCCGCTGACGAGCAGCTGGACCTTCGCGTCGGGAGAAAGGACGGAGTCGGCGGCGGGCGTCTGCGTCATCACGGTGCCGCTCGGGAAAAGGGAGGAGGCGTCGGTTTTGATCACGAGGCTGACGCCGGCGCCGGCGGCCCAGGAGTGGGCCTCATCGACGTGCTTGCGCAGGAAGTCCGGCATCAGGGAGACGCCGCCCGGGGGCGCGCCGCCGGAGACGACGAGGTTGATGAGCGCATCGCGCTCGACGCTCGCCTCGGCCTTCGGGTCCTGGGAGAGCACCATGCCCTTGTCCTGCTTGAGCGAGTAGGACTCGCTGACCTCGCCCAGCGAAAGCTGGGACTGGCGCAGCATCATCTCGGCGTTGCGAAGGGGAAGGCCGACGACGGCCGGCGCGAGCACGGTCTGGCCGCCCTGGCTGACGATCACCTTGATGGTCTTGCCCTCGCGCACCAAGGTCCCGGCGGGCGGATCCTGGCGGAGGACGGAGGAGATCGGCACCGTGGCGTCGAACTCGACGCCGGTCTTGCGCAGACCGAGGTTCAGCGGAGCCAGCAGATCGAGCGCGGCGGCGATCGAGCGGCTCTTGAGATCGGGGACGGTCTGGGTGCGGCGCGAATGAATGACGCCCTCGAGCCCCCAGTTCAGGACGAAATAGGCGAAGACGAGGAGAGCCGCCGCGACGGCGGCGATCTCGATGAAGCGGACTTCGGAGGATTTGGCGGTCAAAGTTATGATCTCAGGACAACGGCAAAACGCCGCCCACGGCCAAACGGAGGCCGTTGGCGAATTCAGCAGCGTTGAGCGGCTTTTTTCCCTCTGGTTGTACTTCGAGGAACCACAGACGGCTGCGGGACGAACATTCTACCAAAATCCCCTTATTTCGTCCAATGGAAAGTACCCGTCCCGGGGTGCCGGAGGCGGGGGGGTCGGTTGGCTCCGCCAACCGCGTGCTGAGCACCAGAACCTTGCCATTAGACAGCTCGAGCCAGGCGCGGGGCCAGGAGCGGAAGCCGCGGACGAGATTGTGCAGCTCCTCCGCGGGACGGTCGACGGAAAGCCGGGCGTCCTCGCGCTCGATCAAAGGAGCGGACGAGGGGATGCCTTCCTGGGAACGGCGAACGACATTTTTGACGGCTAAATCGGTCAAAACGGAGTCGAGCAGCTCGACGCCGAGCCCCGTCAGACGCCCCAACAGCTGGGGGGCGTCTTCGTCGGGAAGGATGTTCGTCTCAACGACCGCCTGGATCGGGCCGGTGTCCATGCCTTCATCGAGCCAGAACAACGAGACGCCGGTCCTCGTCTCGCCCCGGACGAGCGACCATTGCACGGGCGCGGCGCCGCGGTATTTCGGCAGAAGCGAGAAATGCGCGTTGAGAAGACCGAGACGCGTCGCCGACAGAACGTCGGTCTTCAATATTCTTCCATAAGCCACGACGACGCCGAAGTCCGCGCCGAGGGCCTTGAGCTCGGCGGCGACCTCGGAGGGCTTCGCGGGCTGAAGGACCCTGAGGCCGAGCTCGAGCGCCGCGGACTTCACCGGGGTCGGCGCGGTCTCCAGGCCGCGCCCGGCGGGGCGGTCGGGCTGGGACACGACGGCGACGACCTCGGTCTTGGCGGCGAGGCGGCGCAGGAACGGGACGGCGGTCTCGGGCGTGCCGAAAAAAATGGTTTTCATCGTCATGCGAAGGTGAAGCGATCCTCGTTGTCCTCAGGTCCAGTCCATAAAACTGTTGTTGACAACAGTTTTGGAGCGGCTTTAGGCACGTTATCCACAGAGTGTCTCCCAACTGTTGTCAACAACAGTCGGCTTTTTCAATCCCAGCCCGGCTTGGCGTCCTTGATGACGTCGAGGACCTTGAGACGGTCCTCGAACGGGAGCCGGTCGACGTAGAGCTTGCCGTCGAGGTGGTCGACCTCGTGCTGGAAGGCGCGGGCGAGCAGGCCTTCCCCCGACAGCTCGCGCGAGACCCCGTGCTCGTCGAGAGCGCGCACGCGGGCGCGGGCGTGGCGCCGCAGCTTATGGTAGACCCCCGGCAAGGAAAGGCAGCCCTCCTCGTCGTTGAGCTCGCCCTCGAGGGAGACGATCTCGGGGTTGATGAGCACGATCCGCTGGGATCGCCCCTCGGGCTTGACATCGATGACCGCCAGGCGCATGGTCAGCCCGATCTGCGGCGCGGCCAGGCCGACGCCGCGGGCCGCCGCCATCGTCGCCCACATGTCCTTGAGCAAAGCGGGGAGCTCGTCCTTGACCGCGGCGAAATCGAGCGGGGGGCAGGGCTCCTTCAAGACGCGCTCGCCGTGCTTCGTGATCCTTCGTATCGGCATGATCGATTCAGCCCGTCCGGCCGCTGGCGGCCGGACCAAGATGGCGGTATGGAAGAGACCTTTCCATCTAGAGGTCGACGGCGTGCTCGACGCCGGGCCCGAGGATGCGGAAGCGCACAGGCTGCTTGTCCTTCTGCAGCGAGCCCCAGGTCATCGCCAGGCGCTCGAGCTGGGTGTCGGTGGACAGCTTCGCGGAGATGCCGAAGACGACCTCGGTCGCGCCGACGGCCTGCGCGGCCTGCGTGATGGCGTAGAAAGGCTCGTTGGAGACGACGAGCATCGGCGTGACGTGCTTGCCGTGCTTCTCGGCGGCCTCGATGACGCGGGTGAACAGCTTCTCCTCGTCGTGATCCATCGCCACCGTCTCGTCGACGAGCCCGAGGCCTTTGCGGATGCGGGAGGTGAACACGACGAGGTCGGTGGTCTCCGCGTCGTGGGTCTCGAGGGTCTTGTTGAGGTGATAGAGGTTGCCGGGATCGCGCACCGCGACGAGCACGCGGTTGGGGCGCTCGATCTCGTCGCGCATGATCGCGAGGTCGTTCGCGCTGCGCAGGTTGAACTTCTCGCGGTGCTCGTCATGGGCATGGGCGCGGGCGCGGCGGCTGAGGCGCTCGCTGATCGAGAACAGCGCGAAGAAGAAGGCCGTGAAGGCGAGGCCCGAGACGGTCGCGATCTTCTTCGTGAGCAGGTTGACGAGGCCGACCGACAGCAGGATCAAAAACATCGCGGCGAGGCCGACCGGCCACTCGCGGCCGAGGAAGCCGACGTTGCCGGGGACCTTGAACTCGCGCTTGGAGCGGTCCTTGAAGCGCAGGACGAGCACCGCGGCGGCGTTGAACGCGAAGCTCCAGATGATGCCGAAGGCGTAGGCCTCGCCGAGCACGTACACATCCCCGCGGCAGAGGATGATCGTCAGGACCTGGATCGCCACGACCACGTGGATCATGCGGTGGGTCGTGCCGTAGCGGGGGTGCAGATGGCGCAGCTTCTCGGGAAGGATGCCGTCCTCGGACAGGCGGTTCATGACGCCGTTGGAGCCGAGGATCGAGGTGTTGACCGCGCCGGAGAGGATCATGACGCCGACGAGCACGACGAAGGTCTGCAGGATCAGGAGGGCCCAGTGCGGCCCGGCCATGGACATCGCCAGCCCGGACAGGAGGTTGTCGGCGTAGGTGTGCCGAACGTCGTCGGGGATGAGGCCGACCGCGAGGAAGGAGACCGTTCCGGTCAGGAGGAGCGCGAAGAAGAAGATCGCCGCCGCCGCGCGCTTGAGGTTCTTGAGCTTGGGGGCCTCCATCTCGCGGTACACCTGCGCGAGCGTCTCGAGGCCGCTGAGGCCCAGGAAGGCGTGGCCGAACGCGACCAGCAGGCCGAGCTTGCCCAGCCACCCCGGAGGGAACCAGCCCAGCGATTCGTGCGTGAAGGTCGGCGCCGTCGCGGGCCAGCGAAAGCCCCGGAGGTAGATCGTGACCCCGGCCCAGATGAAGATCACGACGGCCATCACCGACACGAGCGACATGATCCGCACCGCCTCGTCCGAGGACTCCTCGATGCCTCTTATGTTCTGGCGCCAGAAGTAGGCGACGATGCACAGCGCGCAGAGGACGGAAAACACCCTGGGGTCCACGGACCAGTGGATGCCCAGGCGCGGGAACATGGAGTTGACGAGGCCGGACAGATACTGCCCGGCCGAAACCGCGCTGATGGCCCCCGTCAGCGCGTAGGCGAACATCAAAGCGGACACGGACACCTTGGCGAGCATGCCGCCCATGGCCTTGCTCACGACCTTGTACACCCCGCCGCGCACGAACATGGCCGAGCCCTCGACGTACATCGCGAGGAACGGCGCCGCGCACAGCAGCACGGCGAGGATGAACCAGGGCGCCGCGGGACCGACCGCGGTCTCCACGATGCCGCCGATGTACCAGGCCGTCGAGGCCATGTCGCACAGCACGATCGCGGCCGCGCGGCCGAAGGAGATGAAGGACAGCATGGCGGTCGTCAGCACGACGACCTCGGTGACGCGCCGCCCCGGGCGGGGCTCAGGCTTCAAGCTTTTTGATCAGCTCGAGGGCCGCGGCGGGACCGGAAGACGCGGTGAGCTGATCGATGAGGGCCGGCTGGAACAGGGAGGAGACGCCGCGCAGGAGCTGAAGGTGCATCGGGAAGGCTTCCTGCTTGTTCGGGGAGAAGAAGAGGAACATGACCCGGATGGAGAGATCGGGCTGCTTCGGGTCGGGGATCGGCTTTTTGAGGACGGCCATGCCCGCGAGTATGCCGGGGATGCCGTCCATGCGCGCGTGGGGCAGGCTCAGCCCGGTGTCCAGCGTCGTGGAGATGCCCTGCTCGCGCTCCTGGACCTTGGCGAGGAAGGCCGCCCAGTCGGCGATGCCGGCCTTGCCGCACACGGCCGCGGCCAGGGATTGCAGGACCGCCGCTTTATCATGGCCTTCGGAGGGGAAGAGGACGGTTTCCACGGTCAAGATCGACGAGACCTTCAAGCCTTTGCCCGCGCGCGGGGGGGGCGTGGTTTTAGGGGCTTCTGCGGCCGGCTCGGAGGGCTTTTTCTGAAACCAGGACATTGGGGGGATGAAGGGGTTATTATCGCACAACCCCGGGGGGGTGTCAAATGGGCGCGGCCGCGCCGCCCCCGACTTAAGTATCATCCAGGCCATGGGCCTGGGTC
>JAUYSH010000073.1 GCA_030696455.1 Elusimicrobiota bacterium | reverse complement strand
GCCGGCTCGAGGCGCTCGCCCTTCGCGGACGGCGCGAGCGCGCCCGGGCCGGCGCGCTCCTCTTCGCCGCGCGCGTCTGGGCGGCCTGCGCGCTCCTCGCGGCGCTCGGCTGGCCGGCGGCCGCCCTGCTCGCGCGGCCCTCCGCGTGCTGGGCCTTCAGCCGCGCCGCGGCCCGGCTGCTCCTGCGCCTGGCGGGGCTTCCTCTGAGCGTGCGCGGCCTGGAGCATATTCCCGAGGGCCGTCCGTGCGTGCTCGCGGTCAACCATACGAGCTACGCCGACAGCATCCTGCTCCTGGCCGCGCTGCGCCGTCCCTTCCGCTTCGTCGCGAAGGCGGAGCTGGGGGCGAATTTTCCGGTCCGCGTCTACCTGCGCAACCTGGGCGCCGTCCTCGTGGAGCGCTTCGACGCGCGCCGCGGCGTGGCGGACGCGGAGGCTCTCGCCGAGACGGCGCGGGCGGGGCGCTCCTTGATCGTCTACCCCGAGGGCACCTTCGTGCGCGAGGCGGGCCTGCGGCCCTTCCGCATGGGCGCCTTCCTCGCCGCGGCCCGGGCGGGGGCGCCCGTCGTGCCCGTCGCGATCCGGGGCGCGCGCTCCCTGCTGCGCGGCGGGAGCTGGTTCCCGCGCCGCGGCCCCCTGAGCGTCGCCTTCGGCCCGCCGCTCGAGCCGGAGGGGCGCGACTGGGCGGCGGCCGTCCGTCTGCGCGACGCCGCGCGCGCCGAGATCCTGCGCGGCTGCGGCGAGCCCGACCGGCGCTCCTGACGCCGAGCCGTCCGATGGCTCGATCGTTGCGCCTTATCTCGGGGCGGGGGAGGTTCGCCATGAGAGCCAACGTCGCCGCGAGGGCCCGCAGCTCGCGCGAGATCCATGAACGCATCGCCGATCCCTATAAGCGGACGTCGAGGCATCGCCAGCCGGCCGTGTGCTCCGGCTGCGGCGCGCTGTTCAGCGGAGGGAGGTGGGTCTGGACCCCGCGGCCGCCCTAGCGCGCGGTCCGTGAGCTGTGCCAGGCCTGCCGACGAGATCAATGCCCTCGCCCGCAACGAGGAGAAGGCCGAGAGGGCGGACCATCCGATGCACCGGATCATGGCCGTCGAGCGCGGGCGCGACCGGCTGGTCATCACCACGACCGACATCCACCCGCCGGGACGCATCGGCCGGGCCGTCGCGCGCGCTTGCAAGGGCGAGCTCGACCTGAAGTTCGCCAAGGACGCCTACCTCGTGCGGGCCGGCTGGCGTCGAGACTAGTAGGCGAACTCGTAGTGCCGGGGGGGCTCCAGGCTGCGGCGATACGGCTTGAAGAGCAGCCCTTCCGTATACGGCGAGGATTTACCCGCCGCCGCGAGGCGCGCCGTCCGCAGATACAGGTCGTTCGCCTCCGGGGTCGTGCGCTTGGCGGCGCACAGCTCGTCCGCCAGATTCAGCGCCAGGTGGTTCAGCGCCTCGGCGTTGCTCGTCGCAGAGAGCTCGTCATTATCCCGGTCGAAGCGCAGGCCGTGATCGAAGTCGCTCAGCGCCCGCGCCGCCTCGGCCGGCACGACATAGCCGACCGTCTGCTCGAGAAAGTCGAGCGCCTCCCGGCCGTGGATCGTGATCCGCTTCCATGGGCCCCGCTCGTACCAGGTCGCCTTTTCCGTTCCTACGGCGTCGGGCGGCCCGTAGCGGTCCATCACCAAGGTGAGGGTCGCGCGCGGGCCCGGCTTCCAGGAAGCGCTGTACTCCGCCACGCGCTGCGCCGACGGGGCCCGATTCCGGTAGGCGAAATAACCGCCGCCGGCGAGCGTGGCCGACAGGATCGCCGCGACGAAGATGAGGTTCGTTCTCCGAGGTTCCATGGCATTATCCTCCTCGAACGCCGTTCCCTTATCTCCGCCGCAACGATGCGACCAATTCCCTTACGCGACCCAGTAATCCTTCATGCGGTCGCAGTGGGGCGACTCGCGCAGCTTGGTGAGCGCCTGGAGCTGGATTTGACGGGCCCGCTCGCGGGTGACCTTCAGGGCGCGCCCGACCTCGTCGAGCGAGCGCGGCGAGGAGCCGTCGAGGCCGAAGCGCATGGTCAGCACCCCCGCCTCGCGCTTGTCGAGCTTGGACATCCACCGCCAGATCTCGTCGCGACGGATGGCGTCCTCCGCGGCCGCCTCGGGGGGCGGCGCGGACTTGTCCTCGAGCAGGCCCTCGAGGCTGTTCTCGCCGTCCTCGCCGACCTGATGGGCCAAGGACACGGGCTCCTGCATGGCGACCTGAAGGTCGCGCACCTTCACGGCGCTCATGCGCAGGCGGCGGGGGTCGGGGGCGCGCGACGTGCGCCCGCCATCCTCCTGAATGTCCTCGCGAAGCGCCTTTTTGAAGCGCGAGATATCCTCGCGGATATGCACGGGGATGCGGATCGTCTTCTCCTTGTCCACGATGGCGCGCTGGATGGCCTGCCGGATCCACCAGGTGGCGTAGGTGGAGAACTTGAAGCCCATCGCCCAGCGGAACTTCTCCACCGCCCGGATCAGCCCCAGGCTTCCCTCCTGGATGAGGTCCGCCATCTCGAGCTTCTCGGAGGAGAACGTCTTGGCGATGGAGATCACCAGGCGGAAGTTGGCCTTGAGCAGGCCTTCCTTGGCCGACTCGACGCGGTCCTCGAGCGCCGCGATCTTCTCGTCGAGCTCGAGGAGACGGGCCGCGGGCATGGCGAGCGGATCCGTCGGGCGGCCGTCGCGCAGGCGCCGGGCCTGATCGCGCACGCGGTTGGTCAGGCGGCGCACCTTGTCCTCGTGCAGCCCGAGCGCGATGATCCGGCCGGCGACCGTTTCGGGGCGCGCGCCGCGCGCGATGGCGCGCGCCACGATCAGCAGCTTGCGCCGCATCGCGCCGATCTGCGCGCGGGTGGGCGTGCCGCGGGGCATCAGCTCCTTGGCCTCCATGTCGCCGCCCTTGATGAGCTCCGCCCAGTTGCGGATCTGGCGCAGCGCGACGGGCGAGCCGAGGACGAGGCGCTTGAGCTCCGCGCCGGCGATCTCGATCTCGCGGGCGAGATGAGTCTCCTGTTCACGGTTGAGCAGCGGCACCTTGCCCATGTCGGCCAGGTACATCCCGATGGCGTTAATGTCGATGGTCTTGATCAATGAGTGAGGCCTCCTGCTTATCGTGCGAGGCGGCTTGGAGGGCGGACGAGCGGCGCCGGGGCGCCGCGGGGAGGGGGGCCGAATTCCGTGCAAGGATGAACCGCGATCGAGCTCACGAAAGCTTCGATGTACATTATGCCCAGGAGGCTGTTACGGATATGTTACGGAGCGGCGATCGGCTAGGCCGTTCTCTCCTTCGCGGCCTTCAAGGTGCGAAACGCCAGCGCGCCCTTGCTTGCGTCGGCCTCGACGCGCTGGCCGTCCTTGATCTCCCCGGTCAGCAGCATGCGCGCGACCGGGTCGACGACGAGGCGGGAGATCGCGCGCTTGAGCGGGCGCGCGCCGTAGGCGGGGTCGTAGCCCTCCTTGGCCAGGAGGTCCTTGGCCGCGTCGCTGAGCGCCAGCTCCACGCGCCGCTCCGCCAGGCGCTTGCGCACCGACTCGAGCTGCACGTCCACGATGCGGCGCAGGTGCGCGGGCTCGAGGCTCGAGAACTCGAGGATGTCGTCGAGACGATTCAGGAATTCCGGCCGGAAGCGGGCTTTGAGCTCGTCCTTCGACGCGTTCGACGTCATCATGATCACGGTGTTCGTGAAGTTGACGGTGCGTCCCTGGCCGTCGGTGAGCCGCCCGTCGTCCATGACCTGCAGAAGCACGTTGAAGGCGTCCGGGTGGGCCTTCTCGATCTCGTCGAGGAGCACGACCGAGTAGGGCTTGCGCCGCACGGCCTCCGTGAGCTGCCCGCCTTCTTCATAGCCGATATAGCCGGGGGGCGCTCCGATCAGGCGGGCGACCGCGTGCTTCTCCATGTATTCCGACATATCGAGACGGATCATCGCTTTGTCCGAGTCGAACAGGAACTCGGCCAAGGCCCGCGCCAATTCCGTCTTGCCGACGCCGGTCGGGCCCATAAGAAGGAAAACACCGGTCGGCCGATTTGGATCCGAGAGGCCCGATCTTGCGCGCCTCACCGCCTCGCACACGGCCTTGACCGGCGCGTCCTGGCCGATGACGCGCTCGTGCAATTTGTCTTCCATGCGCAGGAGCTTCGCGGCCTGTCCCTCGAGCAGGCGCTCGACCGGGACGCCCGTCCAGCGCGCGACCACGCCGGCGATGTCCTCCTCGCCGACCTCTTCCTTCAGGAGCGCCCTTTCCTTTTGCAGAGCTCCCAGTTCTTTGCGCAGCTTCTCCTGTCGTTTCTCGAGCTCCGGCACCTTCCCGAAGCGCACCTCGGCGGCGCGGGCGAGGTCCCCCGTTCGCTCGGCCTTCTGCTCGTCGGCCTTGAGCTCCTCGACCTGCTTCTGAAAGCCCCGCAGCTCTCCGATCAGGTCCTTCTCCTTCTTCCAATGCTCGCGCAGGTCCGCCGATTCGGCCTTCAGGCGCTTGAGGTCCTTCTCGATGGCCTTCAGGCGTTCGGCGGAGCCCGTGTCGCTCTCCTTCTTCAGAGCCGTCGCCTCGATCTCCAGGCGGCGTATGTCGCGCTCGGCCTGGTCGAGCTCCTGGGGCAAGGAGTCGATCTCCATGCGCAGGCGGCTGGCGGCCTCGTCGATGAGGTCGATGGCCTTGACGGGCAGCTGGCGGTCGGGGATGTAGCGCGAGGAGAGCGTGGCCGCGGCCACCAGGGCGGCGTCGCGGATGCGCACGCCGTGATGCACCTCGTATTTCTCCTTCAAGCCGCGCAGGATGGCGATGGTGTCTTCGATGGACGGCTCATCCACCAAAACGGTCTGGAAGCGGCGCTCGAGCGCGGCGTCCTTCTCGATGCCCTTCTTATACTCGTCGAGCGTGGTGGCCCCCACGCAGCGCAATTCGCCGCGGGCGAGCATGGGTTTAAGAAGATTGGCCGCGTCCATGGCGCCCTCGGCGGCGCCCGCGCCGACCAAGGTGTGCAGCTCGTCGATGAAGAGGATGACGCGGCCTTCCTGGGCGGCGATCTCCTTGAGCACGGCCTTCAGGCGCTCCTCGAACTCGCCGCGGTACTTGGCGCCCGCGATCAGGGCGCCGAGATCGAGCGAGATGACGGACTTGTCCTTGATGCCCTCGGGCGTATCGCCTGCGGCGATCCGCTGAGACAGCCCCTCGACGATGGCGGTCTTGCCCACGCCCGGCTCGCCGATGAGCACGGGATTGTTCTTCGTGCGGCGGGAGAGCACCTGGATCACCCGGCGGATCTCGCCGTCGCGGCCGATCACGGGGTCGAGCTTGCCGCGGCGCGCGGCGGCCGTGAGGTCGCGCCCGTACTTCTCGAGCGCCTGATAGGTGGCCTCGGGCTCTTGAGAGGTGACCTTTTGCGCGCCGCGCGTCTGGGTCAGGGCGGCGAGGAACTTGTCGGGCGTGAGGCCGAGCTTGGCGAGCAGGCGCGCGGCGTCGCCGCCGGCGTCGAGCAGGCCGAGCAGGACGTGCTCGGCCGAGACGAACTCGTCCTTGAGAAAGGTCATGCGCTCCTCGGCCTTGCGCATGACCGGCTCGAGCGAGGCGGAGGGCTGGAGCTTGCCGCCTTGGACCTGGGGCTTCTTGGCGAGGTGACCTTCGACCGCGGCGGCGGCGGCGCGGGGATCGATCCCGGCCTTCTTCAAAGTCTCGGGGACGACCCCGCCTTCCTGGGCCAGCAGGGCCGCGAGCAGGTGCTCGGGCGTCAATTCGGGGTGGCCGCGGCGCTCGGCGGCGGTCTGGGCGTCGCGGAAGGCTTCCTGGGTCTTATGCGTCCATCGATCGGGGTTCATAGGTGAATGATAACCCTGCAACAGCTCGTCCGCCAGAGGCGGGAACTGTTTCCGGAAACAGTTCGCTTAAGCGTCCGCGCGCTCGGTCCAGAAGCGCGGCGGCATGGCGCCGAGGAGCATGAGCGCCAGCTGCAGGGCGCAGAAGGCGGAGAGCCACAGGAAGGCCTTGTCCATGAAGCCGTAGGAGTGCAGGCCGATGCCCAGCATGTTCACGCCGAACCAGGAGAGGCTCACGATGATGTTGCCGAAGATGGCCATGAGCATGATGCCGCGCTCGCGCGCGTAGCCGCCCCAGCGCGCGTGCAGGATGAAGGCGTTCCAGAGGACGATGAGCAAAGCACCGTTCTCCTTGGGGTCCCAGCCCCAGAAGCGGCCCCAGCTCTGGTCGGCCCAGATGCCGCCCAGCACGGTGCCGATGAAGCTGAAGAACAGGCTGAAGGCGATGACGCCGTAGGCCAGCTCGGAGAGCGCCTTGGAGGCCGCGGGGTCGGGCTTGAGCGGCAGGTGGCGGCGGACCACCCAGGCGATGCCCAACATGCCCGCGAGGTAGGTGGAGCTGTAGCCGATGGTGATGGTGACGACGTGGGTCGCCAGCCAGAAATTGGAGTCGAGGACGGCGCGCATCATCTCCATCGTGTCGCCCGAGGACTTCAGGTGATGGGCGACGATCAAGGTCGTGAACCCGATGACGCAGGCGCCCGCGGCGGAGAAGCCGCGCTTGTGGAAGCGCTCGGCGAACAGGCCGAGCGCCACGGCCGCCCAGCCCACGAACACCGCCGAGGAGTAGAGGTTGGTCACCGGCGGGCGGCCCTGAAGGACGCTGTGCGCGAACAGGCCCGCGGTGTGCACGGCGAAGCCGGCCCACGCCAGCGCGCGCGCGGCGGAGTCGACCTCGGGGCGGCGGGTCGCCCAGCCGGCGAAGATGAGCAGCAAGGCGAGGATGTACAGCGCCATGCCGGTGGTGAAGGGGGAGATCTTGTTGAACAGCGCCTCGGAGCGGGCGGCGCGCGCGGCCGCGGGGCGGTATTGAGCAAGCCAGGTCGTGTGCTCGGACAACGCGGCGTTGAAGGCGGCGGCGTCGCCCGCGCGGTAGGCGCGGCCCATGATCGCGAAGGAGGCCAGGCTCGGATGCGGCTCGCCGCCGCTCGGGCTGACGACGGCCTCGCCGGCGTTGGTCCAGGCGTCGGCATCGGCGCCCTCTTTAGGAGGGATGGCCTTGAACGCTGCGGTCTGGGCGATGAAGTTGTAGCGCTGAAGCATGTCGGAGAGCGCCTTCATGGCTCGCAGGTCGGCGGCGGTCTGCTTCTTCGAATGAAAGGCCTTCAGGGCCGAGGGGAGCAAGGAGCTGAACGCGGCCAGCTCCAGGACCGGGTCGCCCGAGCCGGAGATCATGAAGGTGTTCTTGAGGCGCTCGTACATCGCCAGGCGGCCGTGCAAAGACAGCACGGCGCTCTGGAAGCGCGTGCGCTGAGGGGCCGCGATCTCGTCGGCGAGGGCGGCCTGCTTCTGGATCTCGTCGCGCGAAGGCTCGAGCTGCCAGTAGGCGAAGTAACGGGTCTTGCCCTGGTCGAGGCGGACCAGTCCCAGCACCTCGGGGTCGTCCACGACGAAGGCGGCGTAGGTGTCGGCGAGCTCGGGCTTGAAGGCGGCGTCGAGCAGCCAGCGGGCGGGGGGCAGGGCCTTGCCGTCGACCGGGACGCTTTGCTTGCTGCGCATCGCGAGCATGGTGTTGCGCGCGAAGCTGTCGAGCGGCTTGACGCGTCCGCCCTCGAGGACGGGCACGCGCGCGAAGGCGGCGAGGTTGAAATCAGTTTTCGGCTCCGGCTTAAGCGCCGGCCACGCGGCCAGCGCCAGCGCGCCGGCGAACACGGCCGTCTGCAGGCGGTCGAGCTTCACGAGAGCCTCCCCAGCGACTTTCTCAGCATCACGCCGAAATGCCACAGCAGGCCCAGCGACACCAGCACGCACGACACGTAGGGCAAGGTCCACGCCGGGTTGCGCACGACCTGCAGGACGGAGAGGGTGTCGTCCTTGCCGAAGCTCGCCTGATAGAAGGTCAGGCCGCCGTGGCGCAGCGGCTCGTTCATGAAGATCAGCACGTCGCGGTCGTCGCCGGCGGCCTCGTCCTTGAGCCGCACGAGGCTCGAGAAGTTCTTGGGGATGTTGGTGCCGGGGTAGCGGTCGTGCTTGAAGTCCTTGAGCGTCAGCGAGAACGGATGCCGGTACTGGCGCAGGCGCAGGGCCAGCTTCCAGCTGCGCCCTTCGTGGATGAAGCCCTGCGGCGCGCCCAGGACGTTGGAGAGCAGGTAGACGCCCAAGCTCTTGCCGTCGGGGAGCACGGGCTCGACGAGGACGATGGACGTGTTCTGCTCGTTGTCGGCGGTCGCGGGCGAGCGCGGCCGGAAGGCCATGCCGGCGCCCACGCCCATGGTGGCGCCGGAGGGGGCGTCGCCGGGGCCGCGCATGGACAGGACCGCGTTCTCGTGGTAGCCGCGCACGATCAGCTTGAAGGGCAGCGCCGTGTCCGCGAGCTCTCGCCCGGCCCGCAGGAGGGAATCAGGGATGGCGACCTCCGAATCGAACCCGGGGTCGGTGGCGTCGGCGACGACGACCTCCATGCGCCGGTAATCCTCGCTGAAATTCCTGGTCTGGCCTTCCTCGATGGCCATGTTGCTCTCGACCTGGAGCATCGCCGTCGCGAACTCCCCGATGAAGAGCAGGGCCAGGCCGATGTGCACGATCCACAGGCCGGCCTTGCGCCAGGACAGCTCCAGGCGGCGGAACTGGGCCAGGACGAGGTTGATCAGCAGGAGGCCGCCGACCAGGCCGCCGCCGGGGAATATGGGTATGCGCAGGGAGGAGCCTTCGGGCACCCACCAGACCAGGAAGGAGCGGATGTAGCGCTCCACGGCGAGATGGATGCCGAGGTTGACCTGCGCCAAGGTGCAGGCGACGACGAGGATCATGAGCACGGCCAGGCACGCCAAGGTGAGCTTCAGCGAGCTCAGGCCGTCGACGACCTTGCTCAGGGCGTCATTTCGCCGCATCGAGCCCCTTGATGATGGCCAGGAAGCCCGGGCGCGCGGACTCCGTCGCTCCGGCCTCGCCCATGAGCTTGAAGAACCAGGTGGTGTCGCCCGTCGAGACGACGGCCGCGATCAGGCGCGTGCGGGCCTCGCCCTCGCTCGTGAAATCATAGACCCGCACGGGGCCGATCTTCGCGGCGACCGTGGTGCGCGCCGCGGCCATGCCCGCCTCGTCGGTGGGCGGCAGGCCGATCTGACCGCGCCAGCGGTTGGCGTTGGCCAGCTCGCTGCCGGAGTCGCCGGGCAAGGAGACGACCGTGCCTTCCGTCTTCAGGCCTCCGGGGGGCACGAAGGTCGCCAGGCGCATGCCGGTGCCGGGCACCTCCTTCCAGCCCTTGGGCATGCTCCAGCGCAGGCCCGGGCCCGAGGACGACATATCGCGGGGCGCGACGGCCAGCGCGGGGGGCTCGTCGGTCTTGGGGACGCGCGCGCGGGAGATGGGCTCCTCGCCGCAGGCGGTCATCAGGATCATGGCGGTGAAAAAGAGTGCGGGGTGGAAGGGGGTGCTCATGCGACGATTCTACCATTTTCGTCACGGGGGGCAATACCGGACGTCGTGTAAAATTTTGCCTCAAAGCAAAAAAATACGTGTAAATATTTGCTTTCAGTCAAAAAACAACATACACTGTTTCCATGCTCAAAGACCGATATCTGGCCGCCCCGATCGCGGAGGATCTCGTGAGAAAGATGGTGTTTCTCGCGGGGCCGCGCCAGATCGGCAAGACGACTTTGGCGAGAACTTTGATCGGCGCCCGTTTCAAAGAAACCGCTTACTTCAACTGGGACAACAAGCAGCAGCGGCGGCAGCTCATGGCCGCCCAATGGCCGGGAGACGCCGAGCTCATCATCCTCGATGAGCTCCATAAATATAAAAGCTGGAAAAGGTTCGTTAAGGGCCAGTACGACGCGCTCAAGGAAAAATACAAGTTCCTGGTGACCGGAAGCGCGCGCCTGGATATTTTCCGCAAGGGCGGGGACTCCCTGCAGGGCCGATACCATCACTACCGGCTGCATCCCTTCTCCTTGGCCGAGACGCTCGGCTTCGAAGCCCGGCTCGAACCGTTCCAGGAGATTCCGATCGCCCCGGCGCCGCCCGGAGACGAGCTGGGGGTTTTGGAAAGATTCGGCGGGTTCCCCGAGCCGCTTTTGTCCCAGAACGAACGGACGCTGCGCAGATGGCACAACGATCGCAATGAGCGGCTTTTTCGCGAGGACATCCGCGACGTCGAAATGATCCGTGATCTCGGTAGGATGAAGCTGTTGGGGGACATGCTCCCGGGCAAGGTCGGGGCGCTGCTTTCCGTCAACGCCGTTCGCGAGGATCTCGAGGTCAGCCACCGCGCCGCCTCCCGCTGGCTCGACATCCTGGAATCGTTCTATTACCACTTCCGCATTTATCCCTACGCGCGGGGCGCTGTCCGTTCCCTCAAAAAGGAGCCCAAGCTTTATCTTTGGGACTGGTCTGAGGTGGAAGCGGAGCCGGCGCGCTTTGAAAACCTCGTCGCCTCCCATCTGCTCAAGCTCGTCCACTGGCTGCAGGACAGGGAGGGCCATAAAGCCAGGCTTTGCTTCCTGCGGGATGCCGCCAAGAGAGAGGTGGATTTCCTGGTGGTCGTCGACGAGAAGCCGTGGTTCGCGGTCGAGGTCAAGACCCAGGACGAGCAGGTCTCCCCCGGCCTGCGATATTTCAGGGAAAGGATGAAGATCCCCTTCTCCTACCAGGTGCTCAAGAAGGCGGGCGTCGACAGGCTGGTCGACGGGGTGCGGGTCATTTCCGCGAACAAGTTCTTGGTGGCGCTGCGCTGACGCGCGGCGTCAGACCCAGTGGCTCTTGAGGAACTCGAGCAGGGAGCGCAGGTAGAACATCACCCCGAGGCCGAGCACGGGCAGCCCGACGACGAAGAACAGCGACATGGTCACCGGCGTGGTCTGGATCAGGCAGGGGATGGCGGTGGCGGTCATGAAGGCCACGCAGGCGGTCGCGTACTTGGCGTGGCGGTTCATTGCCCGTCCCCCGCGGGGTGCACCGGGCCGTGGCAGTCGATGCACGACACCTCGTTGCGCTTCATCTGCTCGATCATCGGGACGTGCACCGGGTGCTCGAGGTACTTGAAGGTCTTCCCGTGGCACTGCAGGCAGCTGCCGTTGGGGAAGGGCTTGTAGAGCTTGGGGGGGGCGTCGGAGCCGAGGGCGTTGGCGTAGAGGTGGCGCAGGCCGCGGATCTTGGCGGTCATGGGGCCCAGGAAGTCGTAGTCGGTGTGGCAGGTGTAGCAGGAGTTGTGGTTGATCCAGTGGCGCTGGAAGTGTTTCGCGGAGAGCAGGTCGCTCTTGGAGTGCTCGACGCCCTTCACGAAGGGTTCCATGATGTGGCAGGAGGAGCAGAACTGGACGGTTTTGCTGCGCTCGAAGGCCACCGCGCCGGTCAGGCCGGCGAGCAGGACGGGCAGGGCGATGATGCCCATGAAGAGCAGGGCCTGGAGCCACAGCTCGTTGGGGATGCGGGAGGATTTCGAGTCGCCCTTGGGGGTCATGCGGGGCGCTATTGTAGCACACAAAGGGGGAAATGGCCGAATCGTTGCCGTTGCGGAAAGGTCTGGTCCGCGTGACGAAATCAGGGAAACGTTCCGGCCAAAAAAAAGAGCCGGGGCATTTAGCCCCGGCTGATTTTAATCGGGCTAGCGCGTGCGCGAAAGCGTGTAGAGCTGGTCCTTGTACCACTCTTGCTTCGGGCGCACGCGCTTCGTGAAGCGCTGAACCTCGACCTCGAAGACCTTCTTTCCGGTGTCGGCCGTCTCGAGTATGTCCGCGACGATGTCCCGGCCATCGACCATGGAAGGCATGTTCCACAGCAAAGCGCGACCGTCGGGCTTGAGCAGCGCGGGCAGAGCCCGCGCGAACCGCTTAAGAACGATGGCGCCGACGTCCCCGTCCCAGAAATCGCTCAGAGAGGGGGCGTGCTTCTCCGGAAATCCTTCCGGCCAGACGGCGGGCATGCTCCAGAGGACCGCATCGAAGCGTTCTCCCGGGAGGCGCGAATTCCCCTTTTCGTCGGCCACGTTGTCGCCGACGAGCGCTCGAACCTTGAAGCCCGCGATGCGGGCGGCCGCCTTGGTGTTGGCGACCTCGAGCGGATTGATCCCGATCGCGACGACCGGCTCCTTGGTCCGAAGCGACGCGATCCAGGCATCCACGCCGGTGCCGGGGCCGACGACCAGGATCTTCGCGTCGGAGGGGAGGTCGAACTTTTTGGAGACCAGGCGCAGATACTCGAGCTCCGCCGGGGTGAAGGTGTACAGCGCGTAGACCGTGGGGAAGGTGGGGATCACCGTCCGGTGTTGGTTCGGCTTCGACTCCTTGAAGAACCGCAGGAAATCGGCCGGCTCCATGTCGCCGATGCTGGGGCTGATCACCGGCGACGGGCTGAAGACCATCGGGCTGAAATCATGGGAGAACCACTTCCCGGTCGCGGCGTCGACCTCGTGCAGGCGAAAGGGGGGGCGATGGGCCAGGAAATTCGGGTACGCGGCGATGAGCGCCTTGTGCCGTTCCTCGGCGAACTCCTGAATGGCGGCCTGATCCTTGCTGTAGCCGGGAGCGAACGCCGTCCATCGCTCCAGCTCGCCGGGAGCCCCGGATCGGGGGACTTCGATGTAGTAGGGGCTCAGATCGAAGAACTTGGGCTGAAGCTCCTCCCACTTCTTCGGGTCTTGTCCGGTGACGTCATCCGGGAAGGCCGGGAACACGGCGATGATCCTGCCGCGCGCGTTGTAGAGCAGGTCGAAGCTCTGCAGGCTGATGATCTTGATGTTGGCCATCTCGACCTGGAGTATGTTCAGTCCGCGCGCGCTGAAAGGCTCGGAGGGCGCTTTCGCGTCGAGGCCGATTCTGACGACGGAATAGCCGTCGGGGCGTAGGGTCTTCGGCTCCACGCGCAGTCCTTCCCGCGGGGCGACATGGAGGAGGTCGAGCGCCTCGAGAAGCTCGTAGGCCGGGGACTTCGCGGTCTCCGCGTCCACGGCCGCTCTGGATACGGTCGGGGCGAAGAGCAGGGCCGCGGCGATGGCGGTCGGGACTAGAACCGACTTGAGGTTGTTGGCCATGGGGTAGTATCTCACATTGTGGTAGGCGAAAAAAAAGGAGCCGGGGCATATGCCCCGGCTCCTCTTTTACGGGGTCTTAGAACTTCATCGACGCGCCGACCTGGGCGATGCTCGCCCGGCCGCTGTTGAACGAATCGACCTTGTCGACGTAGTCCGTGACGGTGTAGCTGGCCCGGGCCGTGAGGCTCGGGAGCTTCTCCGGCGTGTACTCCAAGCCCACGGTCCCGCGAGCGATGCGGGCCTCCCCGGGCATGATGTCGTTGATGTACGTTCCGGCGGGGTGCGAGCCGGCCGCCGCGAGAGGCCAGCCGAAGTTCACCGGGTTCTGGACGACCGACCAGGTGTAGGAGCCGTTGCCCAGGACCACGAAGCCCTTGGGGCAGACGACGCGCCCATGCAGGCCGGCCGTCGTGTTCCTCTGCCGGTTCAGCGCCCCGCTCTCATGCGGCTTGTTGATGTTCGAGTTGATGCCCGACTGGTAGTAATTCTCCGAGTTGTAGCGGATGATCTCGTACGAGGCGTCCGCGCCGACGAAGAACTTGCTGTTCTTCTCCCAATCCAAGCCCGTCCGATAGGAATTGCGGGACATGTGATGGTTGGTCGCCTCGTTGGCGTTGCGCTCCTTGGAGTACGTTCCTCCGAGAGAGAACTGCACGTTCCCCGGAAGCGGCATCATGAACTGCCCGCCCACCTCGTCCTGCCGCGTCGGCATGTTGATGAAGGCCGGGCGGTTCGCGTACAGCTTCTTGTAGTACCCCTCGATCCCGGCGTCAAGAGGCAGATCGACGGAAGCGGAGAGCAGCATGATGTGCTTGACGTCGTCGTTGGACAGGTTGTTGGACCGCGTGTTGGAGGCGACGAAGAGGCCGTCGGCGTAGAGCATCTCCCCGAAGTCCTCGGACGGCGCGTCGCGGCGGTGGTTCATCTCGATTTTGTAAGTCGCCTTCGTGCGGACCTTCTCCACGGGACGGAAGCTCGCCGTCAGCTCCTGCCGCGCTTGCAGCCTGTCGAAGTGGTGCGTGTTGCCCTGGGCTCCTCCGCTGTTGAAGCCCCTGAAGCCCTGGTTCTCATCGACCTCGAAATAGCGGACGTAGGTCTTGGCCGTCAGGGACAGCTTGTTCGTCGCCCGATACGCGGCGTTGAAGGCCGCGACGCCGGCATTGAACTTGTACAGGTTGACGAGGTTCTCGCGCTGACGGCCGGTAAGGGCCGCGTTCAGGGAGAGCTTCTTGGTCGCGTCGTAGCGCCACTTCGTCTCGACGGCCGTCATCTGGTGCCTCGGCCATTCGGGCAGGAGCGGGACGGCCGAGGTCGCCGACTCGGCCTTGGCCGTGACTCTCTCATTGAACTCGGCGCGGACGACGTCGACGTTGACGGCCGCCGACTCCTTGATGCTCGTGCCGAGACCCAAGGTGAGGTCGGTCTGCGTGTGGTCGATGTCGGCCTCGCCGAGGATGTCGGTCGCGGTGACGACGAAGCGGCTCCCTGTCTTCTCGATGGCGTAGTACTGAAGCGTCAGATACTTGGCGGAATCCTCCGGCGCGAACAGGCCGAGGTTCACCTCGCTCACGACGCGCCGCAGCTTGAAGTCCCAGAAGTTGGGGTCCTCGGTGAAGTCGGCCCTTATCGTCCCGGGTGTGAAGGTGTACCGGTTGACCCCGGTCGTCAGCACGATGTGGGCCGGCCTCCAGACTCCGTTGATGATCTGGCCATGGCGGGTGGGATTCATGCGGTGGTGCATCGCATCCCACTTGGCGCTGGCCTTGAACGTGGACTTATAGTCCAGGTTGAAGGACATGATCTCCTCTTTGCTGCCGATGTCCGTGAGCGAGAAGTCGAAAAGCCCCAGCTCGCCCTGGTTGCCGACGGAGACGTCGCCGTGGGCGCCCTTATACTGCTTCCCGTCGTACTCCATGGCCCACTGCTTGTTCCTCTTCGAGTCGAGGTCCACGAACCGAGCGCCGACGTTGGCCTCGTAGGTGCCCTCGGCTCGTCCGGGCGCGACGCACAGCCCGGTCAACATCGCCGCCATTAGAAGATGATTCATGGGATTCCTCCCGAAATAGTTAGGTTTCATAATTAGTCCTTGAGCCCCGGCTTTCGGTCAGAACCATGGATCTGGTTGTGGCAGTCGTAGCAGCGGCCGCGCTGCTGGATGACGGTCAGCGACAAGCCTTGGCCGCCGCCGCCGCGGGTGGCGGAGTGCGGTTGCCGATGGCAGCTCAGGCAGAGGTTCGGCATGTTCTGCTTGAGGAGCCTTTCGCTGGACGAACCATGGGGCTTGTGGCAGTTCATGCAGTCGTCGGTCACGGGCGGATGCTCATAAGCGAACGGGCCGGCCTTGTCGCCGTGGCACTTGAGGCAGGTCTCTTGCTTCGAGTCCCACTTGAGGTTGCCCTCGATGCCGCCGTGCGGGTTGTGGCAGGAGACGCAGGTCATCTTCCCTTCGGGCACCGGATGGTGGGAGGAGAGGCGCATGTCCGCCTTCTGCTGCTTGTGGCAGGTGTAGCAGGTCTCGGTGCCGCCCTTGGCCAGGTTCTTGCGGTCCGTGGTCTCGTGGACGTTGTGGCATGAGGTGCAGCTCACCGCGTTGGTGGCGTGCGATCCGGTTTTCCACATCGTCAAGGTCTTTTCCTTGTGGCAGGTCAGGCACAGCTCGGAGGCCGCGGCGGCGTCGAGCTTCTTGGGGTTCGTGATGAGCGCGATGTCCCCTCCGCCGTCGACGTGGGCGCTTCCGGCGCCGTGGCAAGCCTCGCAGGAGTTGCCCAGCTTCGGATGCGAGAGGACCTTGCGTCCATGGAACGTCTTGCCGAACTTCTCCGCCGTCTCGGCGTGGCAGGAGGCGCAGGACTCGGCGCCGACCATCTTGGCGTTGGCATTGACCGCCGCCGGCTTGTACCCCGGAGCCGAGACGGAGGGAATGACCTCTTTATCGGCCGCGAATGCGGGCTTGACGAACACGACGGTCAGTGCGATCACGGCGAGCGTCACGCAGGCCCGTCCGATCCGGCTTCGAGTATCCATTGGATCTCCTCGCATCTTCATATGAAGGACGTCTTATGACGTCCAAGTGAACAAATCATTCTCAACTTTCGACATGAACAAGAGCAAAGAACTTCTTGATAAACGTCAAGCCCGGCATCTTACTAATTCAACGAATCGTGTAAACAGGCCGACAGCCGCAGACGTTCCTCGTTGAGCACCCGCACGCGCCGTCCCGACACGGAGATGAGGCCCTTCGACGAAAGCTTGGCCAGGGTCCGGCTCACGGCCTCCGGGGTCGTTCCCAACACCTGCGCCAGCTCGGTGCGGGTCTCGGTCAGGAGGAACTCTCCCTTGGGCGTCCGCGCTTCCGGGCGCTTGGAATTGTTGAGCAGGCGGGTGGCCATGCGCGCGTTGATCGTGCACACGGAGATGCAGTGCATGTAGTCCTCGGCCCGGCCCAGCTCGTCGGCGAAGCGCTGGGCGAGCAGGCGCAGGGTGTCGGGGTTGCGGCCGAAGATGGCCCAGAAATGATGGGGCTGGAGGAAGCTGATCGTGGAGTCCTCCATCACCTCGCCCGTGCACCGGTAGGGCTTGTCGGCGAAGAAGGCCCGGTCGCCCAGCAGGTCGGGGCCCTGCACCATGCGCACGATCTGGCGGCGCCCGGCGCGGTCCTCCTTTATAAGCTTCACCCGGCCGTTGCTGATGAAATGCAGCCCGAGGGGAAGGTTCCCCTGATAAAAGAGGGTGTTGCCGGCGCGGTAGTCGTGGGAGGGCGCCAGCTCCAAAAAGCGGCGCCACTCCTCTTTCAGCGCGTGGCGCAGGAGCGGGATCTTCTGAAGGGTCTCGTACGTGGATTTCATGAGGCGGCTCCCACGGGATTGAGTCGCGGAGGCTTGTTCAGCTCCAGGCGGCAGTCGGCGGCGGCCAGCCCCGCCAGCTCCTCGGCCCGGTCCTTCTCGGCGAGCTTGCCTTCCATGCTGTCGGAGATCATGCGCTTGAGGTCATCGAGATCGTAGAGGTAGACCGAGTCGAGCTTGGCGGTTGCGGGATCGACGTTGCGCGGCACCCCGAGGTCGACGAGGAACAGGGGCTTGCGGCGCTTGGCCAGGATCTTGGCCATCAGGCCCGAGGTCAGCAGGTATTCGCTCACGGTGGCGGAGAAGACGGCCACCTCCACGTGCTCGAGCAGCTCGAGGCCGGCGTCGAGGGAGACGGCCTCGCCGCCGAGCTTATCCGCGATGAGGCGCGCGTTCTCGACGGTGCGGTTGGCGACGACGATCTTGTCGAACTTCTTGGCGGCCAGGTGGCGCACGACGGCCTCGGCCGTCTGGCCCGCGCCGAACACGAGGATGGCGCCGCCTTCCTTGTCTCCGAAGATGCGCTTGGCCATCAAGGCGGTAGCACCCCCGATGGAGTGGATGCCGTTCTGGATGCCGGTGGCGGAGCGCACGTCCTTACCCGCGGCGATCGCCGACTGGAACGCGCGGTTGAGGATGCGCTTCGTGAAGCCGAGGGCGAGGGCCGACTGGTAGGCTTTCTTGGTCTGGGCCAGGATCTCGGTCTCGCCGATGATCCAGGAGTCGAGGCCGGCGGCGACGCGGAAGAGGTGGACGAGGGCGTCGTCGCCCTGGCGCGCATAAAGGGAAGCCTCGACCTCGGCCCCGGCGCGGGCCTTGAACCAGGCGCGCACGAGCTCGACGCCGCGGGAGGAGTCCTCGCAGGCGGCGAAGATGTCGACCCGGCTGCAGGTGGAGAGGACGACGACCTCATCGAGAGGAACGAGGGCCTTGAGCTGGGCCAACACTTCGGCCAGGTGCTGGGGGGAGACGACCGCCTTCTCGCGAGAGGACACCGAGGCGTTCAGGTGGTTGAGGCCTACGACGAAGATCCGCGATGAAGGATGCATGACAGATGAACTAAGCAACGATTCTGCCAATGCAAAATCGTCAAATTTCTCATTCAGGGCACTGCTGTCCGTGGCAGTTATGTTGCTAGGGAGAGGTCATGACCAACCCCACCCAGCATCCCGGGACCCTTCCCGCCCCTTTCGACTTCTCCCAAGCGCCCCTCTTGGTGATCTGGGAGTCCACGCGTTCCTGCGCCCTGGCCTGCGATCATTGCCGGGCCGACGCCGACACCACGGTCAACCCCGACGAGCTGACCACCGCCGAGGGCAAGAAGCTCATCGACTCGGTCAAGGCGATGGGGACCCCGATCATGATCCTGTCCGGCGGCGACCCCCTCAACCGCACCGACCTCGAGGAGCTGATCCGTCACGGCAAATCCGTGGGCCTGCGCATGGGCACCATTCCGGCCGCCACGCCCAACCTCACGCGCGAGCGCCTGGCCTCTCTGAAGGAGGCCGGCGTCGATCAGCTGGCCTTCAGCATCGACGGCGCCACCGCCGCCTCCCACGACACCTTCCGCCGCACTCCCGGGGCCTTCGACACGGTCCTGCGGGCGTGCAAGCAGTCCCGCGAGATGGGCATACCGATCCAGATCAACTCCTGCTTCGGCGCCTGGAACTGGCATGAGTTCGACGCGGTCGCCAAGCTCGTCACCACGCTCGACATCGCCTTCTGGGAGGTGTTCTTCCTGATCCCCGTCGGCCGCGGCGCCAAGCTCGGAGGCCTGACCCCGGAGCAGTTCGAGGAGGGCTTCGCGAAGCTGCGCAAGATGACGCAGGAGCAGCCCTTCGTCGTCAAGCTCACCGAGGGCCAGCACTTCCGGCGCTACGCGCTGCAGCAGGAGGTCAAGGCGGGCTCCGACGTCGCCGCGCGCGTCGAGCACACCGTGGCGCGCCAGGCCAGCCTGCGCGCGGGCCTGCGCCTGCCCAAGCGGGCGGTCAACGCCGGAGACGGCTTCATGTTCGTCGACCATGTCGGGGACATCTGCCCCTCGGGGTTCCTGCCGGTCCGGCGCGGCAACGTGCGCTTCGACGACCTGGCGACGGTGTACCGCCAGGACGAGATGTTCCGCGACCTGCGCGACCACGGCAAGCTCAAGGGCCGCTGCGGCGTCTGCGAGTACCGGGAGCCCTGCGGCGGCTCCCGGTCGCGCTCCTGGGCGATCACCGGGGACATCTTCGCTTCGGATCCGTCCTGCGGCTATCAGCCGAAAGGCTGGAAGCCCTGAGTCGAAACGTTGCGTAGTTACAAGCGAGGCGGGAAAGCCCGCCGGGGAGGGTTTATGCTGGCCAAAGACATCATGCATAAGAAGGTGGTCACGGTGGAAAGCTGGCTGACCCTTCCCGAGCTGTCCAAGCTGTTCGAGGAGAAGTGCATCAGCGGCGCCCCGGTCGTCGACGAGGTCGGCGCCATCCTCGGCGTCGTGTCCCAGACCGATCTCGTGCGCACGCGCCGCGAGGCCCCGATCGGCATACCGTCCTACCATCGCGACTTCGACGACACGGTCCGCTCCGCCGGCCTGCACATCGAGGAGATGGACCGCACCCGTGTGGAGCAGATCATGACGCCGGGTGCGATCTCCCTCGACGAGAACACCCCCGTCGAGAAGGTGGCCAAGGTCATGATCGACAGCCGCATCCATCGCGTCCTGATCACCCGCGGCGAAAAGCTCGCAGGCATCGTGACCACGATGGACATGATGCGCGCCCTGATCACGCTGGCCAAGCGCCAGGCGCCGGAGCGGCGCAAGGCTCACTCCCGCTAAGCGCGAGCGCCGGTCTGTTTCCGACTGTTTCTGGAAACAGTTGCGGATTTCGCGTCGGTCAGCGGCTCACGGTCGCGTGGCACTGCAGGCACTGATACCGGGTCCCGGCCAGCTCCTCCTTCGCCTTCGGGTCGAAATGCGAGGGGGGGATCTTCGTCGCCACATGGCCGTCGCCGAGGTCGGTGCCCTCGAGGTGGCAGTCGATGCAGCCGTTGCTCTTGCGCGTGATGGCGAGCCCTTCGATGCCGTGCGGCACCGAAGGCGGCGCGCCGGGATACGGGCGGGGCAGGGGCTTCGTCGAGCCGGGCGACTGGTCGTTCCAGCGGTTCACGCCCGGCCGGTTCTCCTTCGTGGGCTTGCCGGGCTTCTTGTCCGCCGCCGACGCGATCACGGCGATCGACAATACGACGGTGCCGAGGATGAAGCGGTTCATGAGATCCTCTCGATGCGGACGGCGCATTTCTTGAAGTCGGCCTGCTGGGAGATCGGGCAGTAGGCGTCGAGCGTCAACTCGTTGATGAGGACGTTCTCGTCGAACCACGGCACGTAGACCATGCCCTTCTGCGGCGTGACCCGCCCTCCGATCTCGGCGTGCACGGCCACCGTTCCGCGGCGCGAGGTGAGGCGGATCTTCTCGCCGCCCTTGAGCCCGAGGCGCGCCGCGTCGTCCGGATGGAGGTTGGCGGTCGCGTGGGGATACGCGTTCTGCAGGGGCGGGGCGCGGCGGGTCATGGTGCCCGAGTGCCAATGCTCGATGACGCGGCCCGTCGAGAGCCAGAACGGATACTCGGTGTCGGGGATCTCCGGCGGAGCCTCGTAGGGCCTCTGCCAGATCACGGCGCGGCTCCCGGAGGCCTCGTTGCCGTAGAAGCTCACACCCGCGCCCTTGGGCACGTAGGGGTCGTAGCCCTCGCGGAAGCGGATGACAGTCTCCTTCCCGTCGATGACGGGCCAGCGCAGCCCGCGCGAGGCGTGGTACGTGTCGAAGGGCGCCAGGTCGTGGCCGTGCCCCGCGCCGAAGCGCCGGTACTCCTCGAACAGGCCTTTCTCGACGTAAGCGCCCCAGGCCGCGCTGGCGTCGGAGACCTTGCGTCCCGCCGGCATGGCGTGGCCCTTGAACGAGCGCGCGAACAAGTCCTCGTGGCCCATGCGCTTGGCGAACTCCAGGAGCTGCCAGAGGTCGGACTTGGCCTCGCCCGGCGCGTCGGTCATGCGGCGCCAGAACTGCGTGCGCCGCTCGGCGTTGCCGAAGGCGCCTTCCTTCTCCACCCACATCGCCGCGGGCAGGACCACGTCGGCGACTTCCGTCGATTTATTCGGATAAACGTCGGAGACGACGATGAAGCGCCCGTCCTTGAGCGCCGCGTCGCGGTAGCGGTTGAGCTTGGGGTAGGACTGGAACGGGTTGGTCGTCATGCTCCAGAAGAAGAGCAGGTCGCCGTGGTCGAGGGCACGCAGCATCTCGACGGCGGTGTAGCTGGGCTTGTCCGGGATGGTCCCGGGCGGCACGCCCCATATCTCCTCGGAGAGCGCCCGGTGCGCGGGGTTGGTCACGACCATGTCGGCGGGGAGGCGATGCGTGAACGTGCCGACTTCGCGCGTGGTGCCGCAGGCGCTGGGCTGGCCGGTCAGCGAGAAGGGCGAGTTGCCCGGCGAGCTGATCTTGCCGGTCAAGAGGTGCAGGTTGTAGACCAGGTTGTTGATCCAGGTGCCGCGCGTGTGCTGATTCATCCCCATGCACCAGAGGGACATGACCTTGGTCTTCGGGTCGCCGTAGACGGCGGCCAGTTCCTCAAGGATCTCCGGCGCGACGCCGCTGAGCTCCTGGACGCGCGCGGGGGTGTAGGGCTCGACGAACTCGCGCAACGCCGCCAGGTCGGTGGCGGCGGGCTCGTCCTTGAACTTGAAGCCGTCCTCGAGGCCGTAGCCGATGTTCTCCTTGCCGCGCTTGAAGGCGCAGTGCTTAGCGATGAAGGCTTCGTCGATCGTCCCTTTCTTCAAGAGGAGCCGCGCGATGCCGTTGGCGAGCGCCAGGTCGCTTTGCGGCGTGAAGAGGATCTCCTTGGCCGCCATGTCCGAGGAGCGGTTGGACATCGTCGTCAGGTTGTAGAGGCGGGCCGCGGGGTTCTGCAGGAGACGGTCCGTGATCTTGGCCCACAGGATCGGGTGCATCTCCGCCATGTTGGCGCCCCACAGGATGAAGACGTCGGCGTGGGCGAAGTCGTCGTAGCTGCCCATCGGCTCATCGATGCCGAAGGTGGTCATGAAGCCGGTGACGGCGCTGGCCATGCAGTGGCGGGCGTTGACCTCGAGGCTGTTGGAGCGCAGGCCGGCCTTCCAGAGCTTGGACGCGGCGTAGCCCTCCCAGATCGTCCACTGCCCGGAGCCGAACATCGCGGCGGCGGAGGGCCCCTTGGCCGCGATGGCCTCCTTGGCCTTGGCGGCGACGAGCGACATCGCCTCGTCCCAGGACGCCTCGGTCAGCTTCCCGCGCTTGTCGTATTTCCCGTTCTTCTTGCGGATCATGGGCTTGGTCAGCCGGTCGGCGCCGTATTGGATGAACGGCAGGGCATAGCCCTTCTCGCACAGGGCGCCCTGGTTGACGGGGGATTCGGGGTCGCCTTTGACCGCGACGACCTTGCCCTTCTCCACGCCGACCATGACGCTGCAGCCCGTGCCGCAGAAGCGGCAGGGGGCTTTGTCCCAGGAAAGTCCCGGGAGCAATTCCTCAGCGGCCGCCTCGAAAGGATTGAGCGCGACGAGCCCGCCGCCGACGGTGACCGCGGCGACGCTCAGCCCGCCCCACTGCAGGAATTCCCGACGCGTGATGCGCTGTTTCATATCCTCTCCGTGGCCGGAAGCCGATGGATGAAGCGGTAATCCGGATTCATATCTCCGTTTTATTCCTGCAACGTTGCGGCCATGCGCGCTCGGCAGCGACTGTCCTTGAGGATAGTCCGAGCCGGTCATTTCCCGCGCGAGGCCTTTCTCGATCCCGTGAGTTTGTAGTCGAGGGCGCACAGCATCGCGGGCAGGGAGCGGGGCGCGCTCGCCATGCGGCCGGCGAAGCGCTCCAGGATCTTCTCGGCCGCGACGCCGAACTCCGGGCGGCCGGTAAGCCTGCGCAGGCGCAGGCCGTTCATCGCCGCGACGGAGGCGGCCGCGGGGAGGGGGCCATCCTCGGCGTCGAGGTCCGGGGCCGGGAGCGCGTGATCTCGCGCCGGCTCGGCCTGCGCCAGGCGCGCGGCCAGCGCGAGCCATTCGGCCTCCGCGGTCGCCTCGTGCAGGTCGAGCAGGCCCGCCGCCGTCAGCGCGTAGTCGTCGGCGAAGCCGGGGATCGCGCGCTCGCCCTCGCGCCAGCGGCGGTAGAGGCGGTTCTCCTTCGCGTCGTAGAGCTCGTCGCGCAGGAAGCGGGCGGTCCTGCTCGCGGCCTCCAGATAGCGCGGCTCTCTAAGGATGACCGCGCCTCTGGTCAGCGCGGAGATCGTCAGGCCGTTGTGGCCGGCGATGACCTTGTCGTCCCTCGCGGGGCGGGGGCGCTCGGCCCGGGCCTCGGCGCTCGGCCGGGCGTAATACTCCTCGTCGGCGTCCTCGGCGGTGCAGAAGCCTCCGCCGGGCAGGGCCATGACCCGCAGGAGGTAATCGAGCGTCTCGCGGCCGGCGCGCGCGAACGCCGGGTCGCGGGTCGCCCGATGCGCCTCGAGGAAGACGGAGGCGAGCTGGGCGTTGTCGCTGAGCATCTTCTCGTAGTGCGGCTTGTTCCACGCGGCGTCGCTCGCGTATCGATGGAAGCCGCCTCCGAGCCGGTCGTGGAGGCCTCCGCGGTCGATCGCGCGCAAGGTGCGCACGGCCATGTCCAGCGCGCCCTTCTCCCCGGTGCGGGCGTGATAGCGGAGCAGGAAGGAGAGGTCGGATGTTTTGGGGAACTTCGGCGGGGGTCCGAAGCCGCCGTGCTCCGCGTCGAAGGCGGAGCGGTAGGCTCGGTAGGCCGCGTGGAGCGACGAGGCGTCCAGAGCCCCCGTGCTCGCCTCGACGCGCGTGTAGGCCTCGAGCGCGCGGCCGGCGTCCTCCGCGTCGCGCACGGCGTCCTCGCGGCGCGTGCGCCACAGCTCGGCGACGCGGGCCAGCAGGTCCTTCAGGCCGGGCGAGCCGCCGCGGGGCGCGGGCGGGAAGTAGGAGCCGCCGAAGAAGGGCTTGCGCTCCGGCGTCAGCCACAGGTTCAGCGGCCACCCGGCGGTCCAGCCCGCGGCCTGCGCGGCGCTCATGTACACACGGTCCACGTCGGGGCGCTCCTCGCGGTCGACGAGGACGGGGACGAAATGGGCGTTGAGCAGGGCGGCGATCGCGGGGTCCCGGAACGACTCGCGCTGCATCACATGGCACCAGAGGCAGGTGGAGAAGCCGATGGACAGGAAGACCGGCTTGTCCGCGCGCTTCGCCTCGGCGAAGGCCTCGGGGCCCCAGGGACGCCAGTCCACGGGGTCGGCGGCGTGCTGCAGCAGGTACGGGCTTTTTTCCTTCGCGAGGGCGTTGCGGCGCGGCGCCTCGGCCGCGCTCGTCAGCGAGCACAGCGCCAGCAAGAGGAAAGTCGCGCGTTCAGCCGTGGTGATGGAGGCTCTCGATGAGATACGGGTCCTTCGCGGGCTCCGCCGGCGCGCTCGAGAAGGCCCGTTCGAAGAGGAGGATGAAAACACCACCGAGTCCCAGAAAAATCGGGACGTCGACCCAGTGCGGCCGGGCCGAGCCGCCGGCGACGGAGGGCATGATCATCACGTACAGGTCGAGGCCGCGACCGAGGCAGACCGAGACGCAGGCCGCGATCAGGACGCGGTCGTCCTTCTTGGAGAGGATGCGCAGGAGGAGGGCGCTCGGCACGAGGAAGTTGGCGGCCAGGCTCAGCGCCTGCGCCGTCAGCCAGCCCGGCGAGGAGCGCAGGGCGTAGTAGGCGGTCTCCTCGGGGATGTTCGCGTACCAGATCAGGAGGAACTGGCAGAACCAGAGGTAGGCCCAGAACACGCCGAAGCCGAACACGTACTTGCCCAGGTCGTGGCGATGGTGCTCGTTGAACTTAGGGAAAAAGCCCCGGCGATTCAGGAGAACGGTCGCCAGCGCGATCGCGGCGAGCGCGTGGAGGAAGGCCCCGCCGAACATGTACCACGGGAACATCGTGCTGTACCAGTGCGGCTCGAGCGACATGACCCAGTCGATGGAGGCGAGCGTGAAGGTGACGCCGAAGACGAGCATGAAGGCGGCGGACAGGCGCTTGTTGCGGTGCGTGCGCTCGACGTCGCCGTCGATATCCTGGAGGCGGGAGTTCAGGACGATGGCGCGCGCGAACACCCACCACAGGACGAGGATGACGAGCGCGCGCAGCGACCAGAAGGGGAGGTTGAGGTAGCCGGCCTTGGCTTCCAGGATCGCGTCGTGGACCCCGGCCGTGTGGTGCGCCCAATGGTAGAGCGAGTGCGAGCCCAGGAGGATGACGAGCAGGCCCAGGCCTCCGGCGGGGAGGTAGGCCGTCATCGCCTCCGGGACGCGGCGGAACAGCACCGGCCAGCCCGCTGCGACGAGGTTCTGGATGGCGATGAAGACGAGCGCGGTGACCGCCAGCATGAGGAAGTAGGTGTTGCCCAATAGGAGCGAGGCCAACGCCCGCTGCGGGGCGAGCTTGAGGCCGATGAGAAGGGCGCCGACGCCCAGGACGGCCAACGCCGCGCACGCGTTGCGTGCTCCGGGGGCGAGGAGTCTTTGGCGGTTCATTTCGTGTTCTCCCAGGAGCGCATATAGGCGACGATCTTTCGGATGTCGGCGGCCGACAGCTCGGCCACGCCGCCGGCGCCGGGGCCGAAGGGGCGCATCGGGGTGTTCGGACGGCCGATGGCGATGGTCGCCATGAGCAGGCCGTCGTCCGCCGCGCGCAGGAACTCGGGCGTGTTGAGCGAAGGGGCGTAGCCCTTGATGCCGGCGGACGCCTGGCCGCGTCCCTCGGCTCCGTGGCAGCCGAGGCAGTAGCGGTTGTAGAGCAGGCCGCCCTCGCGCGCCGCGCTCGGGGTGCGGTCCAGGACGCGGGTCACGTTGGGCGGGGTCTTCTCCCAGGAGCGGATGAAGGCCACGAGGTCCATGATCTCGCGCGGGTCGAGCTTCACGACGTCGCCCTCCTGCCCGAAGGGACGCATCTCCGTGCCTTGCCGGCCCATGATGATGGTGGCGGCGAGATAGCCGTTGGACGCCGCCTTGAGGAACCCGAGGGAGTTCAGGGAGGGGCCGCTGGACCCCTCGCCCTCGAGGCCGTGGCACTTGGAGCAGCCGCCCTTGCCCAGATAGATCTCCTTGCCGACGGAGGCCGACGCGCCGGGGAACTCCCGGTCGAGCAGGTCGACGCGCGGCTTGGCGGCGAGCGTGCGCAGATAGGACACGACATGGTCGATGTCGGAGGAGTTCAGCGACATCAAGGTTCCGAGAGCCCGGCCTTCCATGAAGCCGCGCATGCCCGTGCCCTGCTTGCCGTGGGCGATGGTCCGCCACAGGAACTCGTCCTTGGCCGAGGCGAGGAAAACGTGATTGCCGAGTTGGCCGCCGACGCCGCCGCGGCCCTCGGGGCCGTGGCAGGAGACGCAGGCCTTGTCGTAGATGAGCTTGCCGAACTCCGGCTCTCCTCGCCGGGAAGGCCGGTCGAGCGCGACGGAGGGGCCCTGCTGCCAGGAGCGCATGAGCTTGAGCAGGTCAGCCACGTCGCGGGCGGGCAGGAAGTACCAGGCGGGCATGGCGGTGCCGGGACGGCCTTCGGAGACCGCGCGGAGCAGGAAATCGTCGTCGGCCATCCTGAGGAACGAGTCGCTGTTGAGCCTCGAGCCGATCCCGCCCTCGCCCTTGGAGCCGTGGCAGGAGGCGCAGCGGGCCGAGAAGACCTTCGCGCCCATCGCCGCCGACGCCCCGGGCAGGAGCGCCTTGACCTCGGTCGCGGTATGCCTCGGGCGGGCCCATGTGCCGAGGTAGGACACGAGGTCTCCGATCTCGCCGGTGGAGAGGTTGTAGGTGGCGGGCATGGCGGTGTGCTTGCGGCCGGTGATGACCATGTCGCGGAAGAACTGCGGCGAGGCGATCGAGAGGAAGGTGGGGCTGTTCAGGGTGTTGCCGATGCCGCCCTCGCCGCGGCGGCCGTGGCAGGCCGCGCAGCGTCCGCGGTAGATCGCCTCGCCGCGCTTGGGATCGGAGGCCACGGTGAGGACGGAGGCGCGGTCGGGTGCCTCCGTGTCCCAGGTGCGCAGGTAGCGGATGAGGCTGAGCGTCTGGGTGCGCGTCAGGCTCTTGTCCCAGGCGGGCATCTGCGTGCCCTTGCGGCCGTGGGTGATGATGTCGATGTAGTAGTCGTCGTCGACCATCGCGAGGACCGACGGGAGGTGAAGGGTGGGCACTCCCGGCTGGCTGGGGCGGCCGTCGGCGCCGTGGCAGGACGCGCAGTTGGCGGCGTAAAGCTCCTTGCCGTAATCCGCGGCGACGAGGTGCAGGCGGCGCGGGTCCTCGGGGAACTCCGCGAGCGGCCCCAGGCGCGCGATCTCGGTCCGCTGCAGCTCGCGCAGATAGTGCACCACGCGCCAGCGGTCCTCGGCCGGAAGCTGCGCCGTGTGCGCGGGCATGTTGTTGCGGCCGAAGGCGATGATATGGAACAGCTCCCCGTCGGGCAGGTCGAAGGAGGATTTTCCCGCCAGGGAAAACGACATGGCGGGGTAGGCCTTGGCGACGGCGCCGTCGCCGCGGCCCTTCGCGCCGTGGCAATGCAGGCAGTGGCTGCGGTACGCGTCGCGGCCGCGCACGAGGGCCTCGAGCGAGACGGGCGCGGGGTTCTTGAGCTCGCGCGCCGCGCGCGCTCGCTCCGCGGCCGAGGGGCCGTAGGCGAGGCGGGAAGAGCCGCGGGCCACGGTGCCGGCGGGAGCCTCCCTATGGGTGAGGCCGCCGGGGAGGAGCGCCTCGGCGGTCTGCGCCTTGGCGGCGGGGGACTTGACCATCTCGTTGAACAGCCGCAGGTGCGGCTCGGCGAGGTCGCGGCGGGTGGCGAGGACGAGCGCCGACAGGGCGCCCAGGAGCAGGGCGGCGGGTATGAGCAGGCGTTTCATCGCGCGCCTCCGTCGAGCGCTTCGACGCGGACGGCGCCGTGCTCCCGGTAGAAGGTCCGCAGGGCCTCCTCGGTCTCGCCGTCGATGACGAGCAGGAACTTGTCGTCGGTGGCGCCGAGGCCCGCGAGGTCCGCCGGCCTGCCGGGAAGCAGGCCGCGGAAGACGAGCAAGGTCGCGACGGTGCCCACGCCGGCGACGAGGACGGTGATCTCGAAGGCGATCGGGATCAGGGCGGGGGAGGCGTCGAAGGGCTTGCCGCCGATGTTCATCGGCCAGTTGAAGAGCGAGACCCAATACTGGAAGCCGAGCGCGAAGGCCAGCCCGGAGGCGCCGAGCGCGAAGCAGGCGCGGCTCAGCCACGACGGGGGCAGGCCGAGGGCCTCGTCCATGCCGTGGACCGGGAACGGCGTGTAGGCGTCTCGGATCTCCAGGCCCTTCTCTCGCGCCGCGCGGGCGGCCGCGAGCACCGCGTGATCCGAATCGAAGACGCCGACGAAAGTCTTAGCGGCCATGGAGGCTCTCCTTGTTCTTCTCGTCCCGCGCGTAGCTCAGCACGCCCTTGACCTCGC
>JAUYSH010000065.1 GCA_030696455.1 Elusimicrobiota bacterium | reverse complement strand
CAAAGTCCCTGCTTGGCAGGAGTTCGCGTATGAGAGTTCGTTCTCAGGTTTTCGCGAAGCGAAAACCCTGGCGCCGCAGGCGCCATTCCGTTCGTGTCAGTGCTCGTTCCAGGACGTTTCAAAACCCCATGAACTGGGAGCTAGACGGCGGCGGCCTTGAAGCTGACGAGCTTCTGCTTGTCCTCGTCCCACAGCGTGAGCGAGACGCACTTGAAGCTCTTCCACAAGGTGAGGCGGGCGGGCGTCTGCAGGACGGGGTTCTCGTTCATGCAGCGCTCGAGCTTGTAGTTGGGGATGCGGCTGTTGAGATGGTGGATGTGGTGGAAGCCGATGTTGCCGGTCATCCACTGCAGGACGCGGGGCAGGTCGTAGAAGGAACTGCCGCGCAGGCTCGCGTCGACGACGTTCCATTGGTCGTCGCGGCTCCAGTAGGCGCCCTCGAACTGGTGCTGGACGTAGAAGAACCACACGCCGGCGATGGCGGTCATGATGCCGACGGCCAGCTGGACGAGGAAGAAGGACGCGAGGCCGACGGTGTAGTGCGCGAAGGCGAGCAGGGCGACGAGCGCCAGGTCGTTGAGGAGGATGCTGCGCCGCTCCGCCTTCCAGTCGGCGGGGATGATGCCGGGCCAGCGGTGGTAGAGCACGAAGTGGAACGCGGGGCCGATGAAGAAGAGGACCGGGATCGAGCGGTAGGCGCGGTACTTCCAGCGGCCCCAGGGGGTCAGCGCGGCGTACTCCTTGACGGTCAAGGTCTCGATGTCGCCGTAGCCGCGGCGGTCGAGGTTGCCGGAGGTGGAGTGATGGATCGCGTGGGTCTGCTTCCAGTAGGTGTAGGGGGTCAAGGTCAGCACCCCGAGGACGGCGCCCACCCAGTCGTTGGCGCGGGAGGACTTGAAGAAGGAGCCGTGGCCGCAGTCGTGCTGGATGATGAACATCCGCATGAGCAGGCCGGAGGCGGGGACGGCGAGCAGCAAGGTGACCGGCCAGTAGCCCTTGTAGGAGGTGAAATACATGAGGGACATCACCGCGAAGAAGGGGAGCGCCGTGTTGGCGATCTGCCACAGGGAGCTCGGCAGATGGGAGTCCTTGTATTTGGACAGGATGGCGTTGAGAGCGGCCAGGTCGAACGCGGGCGTGCTGGGAGCGGCGGCGCTTGAGCTCATCATGGATTGATGGTATCAAAAACCCCCCGGCGCCGCAGGGGGGGAGGCGAGGCCTTAGGGCGCCTTTTTGAGGTGGCCGCGGGCCTCGGGGAGGCGAGCTTCGATGTCGGCGATGCGCTTGGCGTCGGCGGGGTGGGTGCGCAGGAAGGCGGGGGCAGAGTCCTTGCCCCCGGCGGCCTGCGCCATGCGCCCCCAGAAGCCGACCGCGGCGCCGGGCTCGTAGCCGGCCTTGGCCATCAGGATCAGGCCGATGCGGTCGGCCTCGCTTTCATGGGCCCGGCTGAAGGGGAGCAGGACGCCGACGGCGGCGCCGGCGCCGTAGGCCTGCTGGGCGAGCTGCTGCGTGGCCTCGGGCTTGGTCGCCATCGCCGCGCCGAGCGCGACCCCTCCGAGCTGAGCCAGGAGCCCCTGGCTCATGCGCTCCGAACCGTGGCGCGCGACGGCGTGGGCGATCTCGTGGCCCATCACGACGGCCAGGCCGGTCTCGTCCCGGGTGATGGGCAGGATGCCGCTGTACACCGCGACCTTGCCTCCGGGGAGGCACCAGGCGTTGACCGTCTTCGGGTCGTCGATGAGGTTGAACTCCCACTTGAAATCCGGCTTGTCGGCGGCGGCGGCGATGCGCTCGCCGACGCGGCGCACCATCGCCACGGCCTCGGCTTCGGTGGAGAGCTTGGCCTTCGACAGCTCTTCCTTGTAGGCGCTCACGCCGAGGGAGGCTTCCTCCGAGGCGGAGACGAGCAGGAGGCGGGAACGATCCGTATACGGCACGCTTTGGCAGGCCGCGGCGGCGGCGAGAAGGAGCAGAAGGCGGCGGCCGGGGCTCGTCATCGTGCCTCCAGTGTATTCGAGGCGTTGCGGGGGAGTCCATGGAGGGGCTGTCGCATTGGTGTAAACTATACTCATGAAATACCTCCTCTGGGCCGTTCTTCTGGCCGCGGCCGTTCCCGTTCGCGCCGCCGGGGACGAGAAGCTGGGGGCGGGCGTCGTCCTGGGCGTGCCGTTCGGCGTCACGGCCAAGTACTGGCTCGACCCGGTTTACGCCGCCCAGAGCCATCTCGGGGTGTCCGACGGCAATCTGATGGTCAACGCCGATCTCCTGAGGAACTTCGACAATATCCTGCCGCGCCGGGACCCAGGCCACCGCATGCCGTTGTACGCGGGCCTGGGGCTCAAGTACAAATCGGAGAAGCGTGATTTCGTGGGCCTGCGCTTCGTCGGCGGCGTATCGATGTTCCACTCGAAGAAGCCCATCGAGTTCTTCGCGGAGATCGCGCCCGTCCTGCGCCTGGCCCCGAGCGCCGACGGCGCCTTCGACGGCGCCGTCGGCGTGCGCCGCTACTTTTAGACGCCCGGTGGCTCCCAGTTCATGGGGTTTTGAACAACGGCCCTTGAACGGCATGGCGCCTTCGGCGCCAGGGTTTTCGCTTCGCGAAAACCTGAATGATAAGCGGTAGAATCTTCGGCCGAGAACCGGCCTGGGTTTCCGAGCGGAAG
>JAUYSH010000135.1 GCA_030696455.1 Elusimicrobiota bacterium | reverse complement strand
GCCAACCTCTACGACACCATGATCGCCGCGCGCATTCTGGGTACAAAGGAGCTTGGCCTCGCGGCCGCCATAGAACGCCACTTCGGCATCGTGATCTCCAAGAAGCTCCAGCGCGCCGACTGGGGCAAGCGCCCGCTCACGCACGAGATGATCCGCTACGCGCAGGGCGACACCCATTTCCTGATGCGCCTGGCCGACATCCAGAAAAAGCTGCTCCTCGAGAAGGGCCGCATGGACGACGCCGTCGAGTCCTTCCGCGACCTCGCCGCCCTCGAGCCCAATCTCAAGACCTTCGACACGGAAGGCTACTGGAAGCTCGTCGGCCGCGACGACATCGGCGGCCAGCAGATGGCCGTCCTCAAGGAGATCTGGCTGTACCGCGAGCAGCAGGCCCAGTCGCGCGACCGCGCGCCGTTTCGCGTCATGCCCGAGGATCTGATGGTGCGCATGGCCCAGGCGATGCCCGAGACCAAGGAGGCGCTGGCCGCCGTGCGCGGCATGTCGCCCTATATTTTAGAGCGCTTCGCCGCCGGGCTGCTCGCCGCCGTGGAGAAGGGCAAGGCCGCGCCCCCGATCACGCGCCCGGCCGCCGCCGCGCCCGAGCGCAAGCGCCTGTCCGATCTCGAGTGGCGCACCTTCGAGGCCCTGCGCGCCTGGCGCAAGAGCCGCTCCGAGAAGGACTCCGTCGAGCCCGTCGTCATCATGACCACCGAGAACCTGCGCGTGCTCGCGATCCACTCCTGCCGCGACAACGGCGGCGACCCGTTGGGCCCGCTCTCCGAGCTCAAGCGCACCCGTTACGGCGAGGACATCCTCAAGGTCATGGCCACGGTCCGCGCCAACGGCAAAACTCCCTAGGCCGGGCCCTAGGACCTAGGTCCCCTTTCCTCATAGGCTAAGTGCCGCCGCCTTTTCGCCCCCTCGGACCGGGGCGCCCCCCTCGCCCCACCGCTATACTGCTTTCATGAACCGGATCACCCGCTTTTTCGTCGCGCTGTCGCTCATCCTCGCCGCCCCCGGCCTCGCGCCCTACCAGGCCGCCGCGCAGACGCTCTCGGCGCGCGTCGCCGCTCCCGCCGGCGCCGCCGGCGCCGCCGGCGCGTCGATCCACGGCCTCGGCGGCATGTCCGCCGTTCTTCCGTCCGCGAATCTCCAAGCCGGCCTGATCCCGACGCTGACGCCCGCGCCCTCATTGGCGCCTCTGATCTACGCGTCCGTCTCCGCCGCGAGTCCGGCCGCGACCCGGATCATCGCCCCCGCGAACGCGCTCAAGGCCCCCTTCCTGAGAGCCGCGGCCGTCCCCGCCCAACCCGCCGCCCTCGCCGTCCTCCAGACCGGCGGCGGCGCGCTCGCCTCGGCCGCGAAAACCTCGGACGCCGGGGCCCCGCGCGCGGCGCTCGACGGCCTGTTCGAAGGCTCGAGCGCCCGCCCCACGGCCCTCGCCTACGCCGGCCTCTCGGCTCCGTCGGACTCCCCTCGCCTCGCGCCGTCTCAAGGCCCGCGCTGGGTCAAGTCCCTGCGCGCCCCCGACGCCGCGCCCGCGCCGGCGACCTCGGTCAAGCGCACGCTCAACGTCGGCTTCCTCGCCGCGGTCATCCCGATCGCGATCACCATGGTCACCGTCGTCGTCGCCCAGCTGCTCGGCTACGAGCTGCACCCGAACTACGAGGGGCCCGACGCCGGGGCGATGCCGACGATCATCAGCGCCCTCGCGCTATGGGTCGGCGCCGCCGTGATGGCCCCGGTCTCGGAGGAGGCCATCTTCCGCGGCGGCCTGCAGAAAAAACTGTCCCAGCTCTCGGCAAAATTCCGCCTCGGAACCTTCGTCCTCCCCGCGACCGCCACCTCCCTGATCTTCGTGGCGCTTCACGAGACCGCGGACCCCGTGCTCTTCGCCACGCGGTTCGTCCACTCGATGATCCTCGGCCGCGTCTACCAGAAGGAGGGCATACTCGCCGCCATGGCCGCGCACGGCTTCTTCAACGGCCTGCTCGCGTCCTCCGTGGTGTTCACCGCGCTCGGGCTGCCCTTGCTGAGCATCGCGACCATTCCCGTCGCCCTTTACTTCGCCTTCAGGGCCGCCAAGTCCATCCGCGCCCAGAAGCCCGACATCGCCTCGGGCGCCCTGACCCCCAAGCCGCTGAACGCCGCTCTCGCCTTCCTCATGGCCGCCATCCTGGTGCTCGGCTACTTCTTCTTGATGCCGAACATATTCTGGGCCATCGGCGCCGTCGCGTTGGCGGTGAAGGGGATCATGATGCTGCAAGATAAAAAGTAGGATGCGCCCCGCCGCAATCGCCGTAATATTCTCGCTGCTCTCGGCTTCATTCCCCGCCGACGCCTTATCTCAAATCCGATCGGCGAAGCCGATCGCAGCTCCAACCCCCTTCCTATCCGTCACGGGCGCCGGTCTACCCTCGAGCTTCTCCACTCCGTTGTCGTTAACATCGTTGCCGTTGTCGTTGACATCGTTGACGTCGCCGTCGTCGTTATCGCCCACGCCGGCGCTCCAAGCCGCGATTTCGCCGGCAAGCCTCAGCGCCGTCGCCGTTGTTCCCAAGATCGAAGCCGTTAAGCCGTTGCCGTCCCGCGTCGCGGCCGCCTCGGCCCTGACGAGAGCTCTTCCCCACATCCCCCTCGCCGC
Organism: Elusimicrobiota bacterium; assembly: GCA_030696455.1. Lineage (GTDB taxonomy): Bacteria > Elusimicrobiota > Elusimicrobia > UBA1565 > UBA9628 > GWA2-66-18. The sequence continues at coordinate 34,858 of JAUYSH010000135.1, read as the reverse complement.
CGCCCCCGCCGCCGCGTCCGAAAGCTTCTCTCTTCTGACCGGCGAAGCCCTCACCCCCCGCCCCGACACCTCCGTCCTCGCCGCCCCCTCGCACTTCGACTCCCCGTCGCTGTCCCCCTCGCCCCTCTCGCCGGCCTCGCTCACGCCCGCCCCCCGCTCCCCCACCCCCTCCCCCGAAGCCGCGAAAAACGTCCGCCGCATGATGATCGGCACCGCCGCGCTGAAGTCGGGCATGGAGACGATCACCTTGAGCGTGCCGTTGCTCGCGCTCACCGCCTTCGGCGGCATCTCCGCCGTCGCCGGCCTCGTCGTCGTCTACGGCCTCTCCCAGGCCGTCTTCGCCGCGGCGGCGGGAGGCCTCGCCGACCGCTTCTCCGCGCGCAAGGTCCTGGCCGGCGCCGTCGCCGCCCAGGCCGCCCTCGTCGGGACCTTGATCGCCGTAGGCGCCGCCGGCGCGCTCTCGATGGGGACCTTGATCCCGTTGTACCTGCTCATCGGCGGCGTGACCGGCGTCATCGAGACCACGCGCCACTCGATCCCGACCTTGCTCCTCGGCCAGGACGAGGCCGCGCTCAAGAAGTACAACGCGAAGCTCCACATCTGGTACGAGGTCGCCGGCGTCGCCGGCGCCCTCACCGCGGGCGCCCTGATCGGCCTCGTCGGCCCGCTGTGGTCTCTCGTCATCCAGCCCCCGGCTTTCGCGCTCGCGGCCTGGTATTTCTGGCGCGTGCGCCACGCTTTGCCCGCCAACACCCCCCCCGCCGCGGGCGGCGTGCGCGGCCGGATCGCGGACTACTTCAAGGACATCAAGGCCGGCGCCAAGCTCGTGATGGGCGACGGGCGCATGCGCTGGATCGCGCTCGCCTTCGTGCTGCCGCAGATCGTCCACCGCGTCTTCGAGGGCCTGCTGATCCCCGTGTTCGCCAAGACCGTGCTCGAGAACCCCTCCGCCTCGGCCTGGCTGCTCACCGCCTCCAACGCCGGGGAGCTCGCCGGGGCGGCCGTCCTGCTCAAGCTCGCCTCGCGCTTCCCCGGCTCGCACGGCTGGGTCAAGTGGGGCGCGCTCGGGCTCCTGCTGATCTGGGCCCTGGCCCTCTCGACGAGCCTGCCGATCCTGCTGCCCCTGATCCTTTTCTCTTCGCTGACGTGGGCGGCCAGCGACCTGTCGCTGCGCTCCGAGGTCCAGCGCACGGTCTCCGAGAAGGACCAGCCGCGCGCGATCAGCTTCCTGTACGGCGCGTTCGTCCTCGGCTCGGCCCTCGTCACTTTGGCGCTTGGCGCCCTGCTCGGAGCGCTGCCGACGGCGACCGCGCTGTTCTGGATCTGCGCCGGCTTCAGCGCGCTGGCGCTGGCCGTTTTCTATGCCTCCCGCCGCCTGAAGCCCTGATGGAACTGCAGCCGGTCCTCGAGGGAGCGCGCCTGCGCCTGCGGCCGCTCAAGGCGGAGGATTTCGACGAGCTTTACGCCGCGGCCTCCGACCCCCTGATCTGGGAGCAGCACCCGGCCCCCAACCGACACGAGCGGCGCGTCTTCGAGCCCTTCTTCAATCGCGCTCTCAAGTCGCGCGGCGCGTTCGCCGTGCTCGACAAGGCCACGGGCGAGATCATCGGCACCTCCCGCTACTACGACCTCGCGGGCCGAGACTCCGTCGGCATCGGTTTCACCTTCCTGACGCGCGCCTACTGGGGCGGGGGCTTCAACCGCGAGCTCAAGTTCCTGATGCTCGACCACGCGTTCATCTACGTGCGCCGCGCGCTGTTTCACGTGGGCGAGCAGAACCTCCGCTCGCGCCGCGCGCTGGAAAAGATCGGCGCCGAGTCCGTCGGCCGCCTCGACCGACAAAAGCCCGACGGCTCCCCCGACCCCACCGTCGTCTACGAAATCAAGCGCCCCTAAACGGCGTCCCTTAAAACGGTGTCAGGCATGTCGTTCTTTGCATAACTTTATGCAAAGAACGACATGCCTGACACCGACACTCAGTCCGTGAGCTTGAAGCGGACTTCCTGGGGCATGCGCACGGGGACGGGGCGGCCGTTGAGGCCGATGGCGGGCGAGAAGCGCATGAGGGCGCCGACTTTTTTGGCGGCGGCGTCGAAGTCGGGGCTGGCGGCGTGCATGATGTCGGACGAGGAGACGAGGCCGTCGGTGCCGAGGTGGATCATGATGATCACGGCGCCCTCGCGGCCCGCCTGGCGCTCGCTCTCCGGGTAGAGGCGCTTGAGGCCGGCCAGGACCTCGTCGCGGTTGAGCAGGCGAGGCAGCTCCTTGAGGGGCGTGCCGCCGTGGCCCGTGCCGCCGGGCACGCCGTCGTCGGAGCCTTCGCCGGAGCCGCCGGTCTTGGCCGCCGTGCCGGTGCCGCCGACTTCGCCGCCCGGCGTCGCGGCGGGGGTCTCGAGCGTCTCGACCTTCTTCGTGTCGGGCCCGGGAAGCGTCCAGTCCTTGGGCGGCTGCGGAGCCTGCTCGACGGGCTTGGGCGCAACGGGGACGTCGGGGGCGACATTGACGATCGCGGGCACGCCCGGCACGAAGGCCTTCGGCGCGCCGAGCTTGGCGGGGCCGTCGCCGAGGAACGGGCTCGTGATCTCGATCTCAAAAGGCGGCGGCGAAGACTGCCACGAGAGATTCGGCAGAAGCCACAGCGCCGCGAAGAAAAGCGCGTGCATGCCCGCCGACATCGCGATCGACCGCGGAAACGGGGGCGGCGCCGGGGCCCGCTTCTTCGCGGTCAGGGCCGTCACTTGCGCTGCACCTCCAGGCCCACCTTCTTGACGCCGGAGGAACGCACCGCGTCGAGCAGCTCCGCGATCTCCCCGTAGGGCAAGGTCTTGTCGGCGGACAAGCTGACGGGCTGATCGGGCTTGGCCGCGGTCGCCGCCGTCAGGACCTTCTTGAGTTCATCGAGCGTGGTGGGCTTGCCCGCGAGGGTGAGCTCCCGTTTGCCGTTCAAGGCGACGGCGAGCGCGTCGGTGGCGGCCTTGTCCGACTTGGCGACCCTGGGGACCTCGACCTTGATCGCGCGGCGCGCGATCATCGGCGCGGTGGCCATGAAGATGATCAGGACGACGAGCACCACGTCGACGAGCGGCGTGATGTTGATGCTCGTGATCGGGCCGTCGGAGTCACCCTCGGCGTGCATGATGCGTCCGCAGCGCGGCGTAGCGCAGCCCCAGCGCCTCCGTCTCGGAGAGCAGGTCGCGCATCTTCTTCTGCAGGAAGTTGTAGGCGAGCACGGCCGGGATCGCGACGAGCAGGCCGACCGCGGTGGCGACCAGGGCCTCCGACAGGCCGACCATGACGACCTCGGGGCCGGCGCCGGACTCGGCCAGGTCGTGGAAGGCCTTGATCACGCCGAGCACGGTGCCGAACAGGCCGACGAACGGCGCGTTGTTGCCGAGCGTGCCCAGCCACAGCAGGCGGCCCTCGAGGTGGCGGCGCTCGTCGGACAGCGCCGCGGCGAGATTGGCGGGCTCGGAGAGGACGCGGGCCGCGGCGCCGGGATTGGCCGCGGCCGCTTTCGCGGCCGCATTAATATCCTCCGCGGCGAGCGCGGCGAGGAACACGGGGCGCAGGGCGGTGAGTGCCTTCGACTCCTCCTTGAGGAGGTTCCAACGGTCGTAGGCCACGGCGACGCCGCCGATCGAGCTGAGGACCAGCGCCCAGATGACCCAGTCGCCGCCGGTGAGCGCCAACGCCATGAAGGGGCTGTTGTTCAATTCTCGTCCTTTTTCGGGTGGAGTTTCATCAAGGCGGTCGCCAGCTCCGCCTTCGTCGAAGGATCCGTCTCGCGGTCGAGATACTGCGCCATGCGGCGGTACTCGTAGCCGCCGCCCATCTCGCCAAGGTAGTAGACCGCCATCGCGCGCGCGAACCAGTCCGTGTGGTCGAGGAAGCGCAGCAGGATCTCCTTGCCGAAGCTGTCGCCCTTGCGCCACATGCCGGCGGCGGCGTAGATCTGCACGGCCAAGGACTGGTCGTTGCGCGCCGCACCCCCGAGCTGGAGCTGCACCGACTGGTCCCCGAGGGTGAGCAGGGACTCGAGCGCGGCGAAGCGCACGGTGACGGAGTGATCGTTGAGCGCACCCTGGAAGAGGTTCAGGTAGCGCATGTCCTTGGCGTAGGCGAGGGCCACGAGCGCGGCCGCGCGCGTCTGCACGTTCTTGGCCAAGCGCGCCGCGTTCTCGAGCTCGCGCTGGAGCTGGTAGTCCTTGGTCCCCGCGAGCCCCTCGGTGAGCAGGAAGCCGAGTTCGGTGTAGCGCGTCTTGAGCGAGTACCCGGTCAAGGTCGACAGGCGCGCGAGGTTGAACAAGGAGGCGTCGCCGGAGGCGAGCGTGTCGGGGCGGGCGTCCATGCGCTGCTGGAGGAGGCGCAGCAGGTGCGCGTTGATGCGGGGATTGATCAGCTCCTGCTGGCGCACGCGCGGCGCGGTGACGGTCAGCGGCTCGAGCGAGAACGAGGCCAGGCTCAAGCTCGTCGTCGCCGGAGCCGGGGCCGTCGCCGCCGCCGGCGCGTTCGCCTCGGTGGCCTTCTTCTTGGGCCACAGCTTCAGTGCCGAGACGCAGAACTCCGCGACGACGAAATCGTTGCCGACCTCGCCGTCGATGCGGCGCAGGAGGAGATCGTAGTCCTCGGCGGTGCCCAGCTCACCGAGGTATTTGGCGGCGAGGGATTTGACGACCCACGAGGGGTTGTCGAGGAAGGAGCGCACGCGGTGCAAGCCCGCGTCGTCGCCCATGCGCGCCAGCCCCGCGGCGGCGTAAACCCGAAGCAGCGGTTCGCTGTCGCGCTCGGAAGCGGCGGCCAGCAGCGGCATCGCCTGGCGCGGGTGCTCGAAAACGACGAGCGCCTCGAGGGCGCCGAACCGGACCGCCGGATCGAGGTGGATCAACGCCTCGTTGAACACCTGGAGGTACTTGCCGTCGTGGGTGCGAGCCAGCGCGATCAAGGCCGCGGCGCGCGACTCACCGTCGCGGTCCCAGCGCGAGAGCTCGAGCAGCTGCCCGCGGAAGGCGGGATCGGTGCTGCTGGCGAAGGCCTCGCCGAGCGGAATGCCGACGTTCAGGAAGCGGTTGCGCAGGGCGTAGCCGATCGGCGAGCCGACGGTCAGAATGTCGGCGATCGGCGTGCCCTCGATGCCGGTCAGGTCGCGCTTGAGGCTGCGCCGGTCCTCGGCGAGCTTGATGAGCGCGTTGGAGATCGCCGGGTCGAGGCGGGTCTCGCCGGGCGCCAGCGGGGAGGTGCCGGGAGCCGGGGCGTCGTAAGCCGACGGGATGTCGGTGCGCACCGTGACCTCGCCGCAGTTCGCGAGGAACGCGAGCGCCAGAAGAGGGCTCAGCTTGATGGCGATTCTCATCCCATTTAGTATGACTTATCCATTTCGAATCCGCCACGCCCCGGCGCCCGCCTGAAATAAATTAGAAACGGCGGCCTGCTACGATGTTCCCAAGACGCGGCGGAAAGGCTTACTCGAACCGACAACAGTCCGCGTCGACCCCACCAGGAGCGCCCGCCCGGGACCTATACGGTCCTGGGCGGGCCATTTTTCCGGCCGGGGGATTCAGGTCTACAGCTGCTGAGGGGGCAATTTCTCGATCGTCTGGAAGGGCTTGAAGAGGCGCTCGATCCAGCGCGCGTCCATGTCGTCGAACACGACGGAGGAGCGCGCCTCGAACATCGCCCAGACCCGGGCGTTCTTATCGAAGACGGGCACGAAGATCGTCGTGGCCCCCGGCTTGGCGTCGCCGGAGCGCAGGGCGTCTGCGATGGCGCCGTCGACGGTGACCGCGGCCTTTTGGGGCTCGGGACGAGCGGGGCCCGGCTGGAAGGCCTTGCCGTCGGGCTGGAGCAGCCAGAAGCCGCACCATGTCCACGGGTTCTCGAACGCGTCCCAGAGGTGGTCGGTGAGCTCGCGCGTCATGCGCTCGCTCTGCAGGGCGCGGCGCCGCCACTTGAGGTCGAGGGTGGACTTGATCTTGTCGTAGCGGGCCCGGGAGGGGCGATCGCGGATGTCCTTCGGGGGCTGTTCCTGGCGGTACTCGTCGCTCATGCGGATCTCTCCAAAACGACCAGCTGGCCGCAGGCGCCGTCGATGTCGCGCCCCAGGTTCTGCCGGACCGTGGATTTATAGCCGCCCGCGAGCATGCGCGCCTGGAACTCTCGCGCGTCCCGCTCGTCGGTCGGCTTGTGCGCCGTGTCGGTCTGATTGAACACGATCAAATTGACGTGGAGAAGCTCCTTCGGCCCGACGCCATCGAGCCAGCGCACCAGCGCGTCGGCGTCCTCCGGGCGGTCGTTCTCCCCCTTCAAGAGAACATACTCGAAGAATATCTTCCGATTTGTGGAGGCGATGTATTCCTTCAGCGACGAGGCGAGCGCGGCCAGATTGAAGGCCTTGTTCATCGGCACGAGCCGCGTGCGCAGCTCGTCGGTCGCGGCATGCAGGGAGATGGCGAGGTTCACCTGGGGAAAATCGCGGCCGAACTGGGAAATCTTCGGAGCGACCCCCGACGTGGAAACGGAGATGTGCCGCGCCCCGATGCCGAACTGCTTCTGGTCGAGAAGTGTTTTTAAGCTTTCCGAGACCTGCTCGTAGCAGGCGAAGGGCTCCCCCATTCCCATGTAGACGACATTGTCCAATCGGCCGGGCAGGTTCTTTTTCGCCATGTACTGCCGCCAGAACAGGACCTGATCCGTGATCTCCTCCGGCGTCAGGCTGCGCTTGAGGCCCATAAGGCCCGTCGCGCAGAACGTGCAGGCGACCGCGCAGCCGACCTGCGAGGAGATGCAGGTGGTCCAGCGCGTCTCGCTCGGCCGCAAAAGCACGGTCTCGACGACGCTGCCGTCGGAGAGGTCGAGCAGGGCCTTGTGCGCGCGCCCGTCGCCGGAGACGTCCACGCGGCGCTCGCGCACGCTCAGCAGGGGCGCCGACTCGGCCAGGGCCTTGCGCGTCGGCGCGGGCAGCACCGAGATTTCGTCGTACGAGGAGACCGCCTGGGCGAAGACGGCCTGCCGAACCTGCTCCCAGCGGAACTTGGGCAGGCCGAGCGACGCCAGGGCCGCCTGGACCTTGGCCGCGTTCACCTTAGTAGGTGAGCTCCCGGACATGCTTGTTGTCGAGGAGCATGCGCACGACGTTCTTCTGCTCGAGGCGCGGGCCGGCGACGTACCACTCGCTGTAGTACAGGTTCGCGCGCTTCATCAGCTTGCGGCGCAGGACCTTGACGTCCGAGTTGCGGAAGATGGTCTTGATCTGTTCGAGGCCGTCGTCGTTGAGGTCGGAGGCGATCTTGAACGTATGCCGCTGGCGCAGCTCGTCGATCATCGTGTCGAGATGCGGAAACACGCCCTGGACGACCAAGGTCATCACGGCGGCGGCGGCCGCGAGCGAATAATAGCCGAAGCCGACCGTAACGCCGATGGCGGCGACGACCCAGATCGTGGCCGCCGTGGTCAGACCCGTTACGTGCTCGCCCTCGCGCATGATCGCGCCCGCGCCGAGGAAGCCGATGCCGGAGACGATCTGCGCGGCGATGCGCGTCACGTCGGTCCCGATCGAATCGGCGAGCAGGCGGGAGAGGATCGCGAACAGGCAGGAGCCGACGCAGATCAGGATGTTCGTGCGCAGGCCCGCGGCCTTGTCGCTGAGCTCGCGCTCCAGCCCGATGAAGGCTCCTAGGGCGAGGGCGACGGTGAGGCTAAGCAAGTCCTGGGCGTACGGCGTCATGGCTCCTCCGTGATCCGGCGAAAACGAGCTCCGCGGCGCGGCGTCCCGAGCGCACGCAGTCGGGCAGCCCCACGCCGCCGTACGAGGCGCCGGCGAGGATGAGCCCCTGATGCCCCTTCAGGCACGAACCCAGGCGGTCGAGGCGGCGCGCATGGCCGACCTCGTACTGCGGATTGGTCTTGATCCAGCGCGTCGTCTTCATCGCCGCGGGCTTGGCGCCCTTCAGGGCGAGCACCTTGTCGATGTCGCCGCGCACGCGCGACTCGAGACGCGTGATCGCGCCCTCCGCGTCGGCGTCGCGCCCGGCGCCGCCGATGAAGGCGCGGACGGTCGTGCGGCCCGGGATGGCCCGGCCCGGGAACTTGGCCGAAGAGTAGGTGGCGGCCGTCACGGTCAGCCCTTCCCCCTTCGGCGCGAGGAAGCCGAAGCCCTTCGGTTTGACCGGGATGTCCTTGTCGTCGTAGATCAGCACCGACGTCGCCGTCGAGGAGAACGGGATCTCGCGAAGGCGCACGGCGAGCTCGGGGTCGATGCCCTCGATGCAGTCGGCGAACGTGTAGGCGGGCAAGGCCGAGATCACGGCGTCGGCCTCGATCACGGCGTTGGGGGTGACCACCTCCCAATGTCCCTCGCGGCGGCGCACGGCTTGCGCGGGGGTGTCCAGTCGCACGCTGCGCGGCGGCAGGCGGCGCTGCAGCGCGTCGACGACCATGGACAGGCCGCCTTTCAGCGTCATGAAGGTCGTCAGGCCGTCGCGCCGGGCGGCGCGCTTCGTCCCGAGCCAGCCCAGCCACATCGATTTGACGAGCCCCCCCCTCTTCTCCATGTCGAGCAGCTGCGGGAAGGTGCTGGCCACGCTCATGCGCTCCGGGTCGCCGGCATAAATGCCGGCGAGCATGGGCGCCACGAGGCGCTCGAGGGCCTCCGCGCCCAGGCGGCGGCGCGCGAAATCCGCCAGCGACTCATCCTTGCCGTCCCCGCGCGAAGGCCGGAGGGGCTCGAGGGCCATATGGAGCTTCGCTGCGGGCGAAAAGAGGGGCGTGAGCAGAAATGGGAGCAGGCGGGTCGGGGCGACCAGGTTCATGCCCGCGGGCATCGGCACCAGGCGACCGCCGAGCAGGATGTCGACGCCGGCGTCCGGCCCGGTGCCGATCAGTTCGTTGGCCAGGCCGAGCTCGCGCACCAGCTCGAGCATCTCGGGCTTGGTCGTCAGGAAGCTGTCCGGGCCGGTCTCGAAAATCTGTCCGTCGATGGACTCGGTGCGGATCTTGCCGCCGAGGGTCTTGCTCGCCTCGAGGACCGTCACCTCGATCGGAGCGCCGCGCTTGACGAGCTCATAGGCGGCGACGAGGCCGGAAATGCCGCCCCCGAGGACGACGACGCGCTTCGTCGCCGGCGGTCTTCCCGGTCTCATTTCCGGCTGAACTCGTGCACCCAATCCGCGACCATCTTGACGGTGTCGACCGGCGTCGTCGGCAGGATTCCGTGGCCCAGATTGAAGATATGGCCGCTGCGTCCGTTATTCCGGTCGATGATGTCCTTGACCGCCGCCTTCAAGGCCTTCTTGCCGGAAAAGAGCAGGATCGGATCGAGATTGCCCTGCACCGCCTTCTTGCCGAGCCGGCGGCGCGCGACGTCCATGTCGATGCGCCAGTCCACGCCGATCACCGAGCCGCCGGCCGAGGCGAAATCCTCGAGGAAGCCGTTGGTGTCGGTGCCGAAGGAGATGACGGGGACGCCGGACTTCTCCAGGCGATCGAGGATCCACTTCGAGTGCGGCCGCACGTGGCGCCGGTACTGGTCGGGCGAGAGCACGCCGATCCACGAGTCGAAGAGCTGAACGGCCTGGGCGCCGGCCTTCACCTGGGCCTCGAGATACTCGGCCGTGACGGTCCGGACCTTCTTCATCAGGGCGTCCCACAGGTCGGGGCGGTCGGTCATCATCGCCTTGGTGAGCTTGTAGTGGTCGGAGTGGCCGCCCTCGATCATGTAGCTGGCGACGGTGAACGGAGCGCCGGCGAAGCCGATCAGCCCGACCTTGCCCTCGGTCTCGCGGCGGATGAGCCTCACGGCCTGGAACACGCAATCGAGGTCGGCGGCGGCGTCCTTGACCCTCAGCCGCTTGATGTCGGCCTCGGTGCGCACGGGGTTGGAGATCGTCGGGCCGGGAGCGAACTTGAGCTTGAGCCCCATCGGCTCGAGAACCAGCAGGATGTCGGCGAAAAGGATCGCGGCGTCGATCGGCAAAGCACGCACGGGCTGAAGCGTCACCTCGCAGGCCAGTTCCGGCGTTTTGGCCAACGCGAGGATGGAGTGCGTCTTGCGCAGTTCCCGGTACTCGGCCATGTAGCGTCCGGCCTGGCGCATGAACCACACGGGGGTCGCATCGACCGGCTGGGAACGGCAAGCCCGTAAAAATCTCAGTTTTTCGCTGCTCATGCCTAAATAATACATCTTAGACAGGGGCGCTTGGTGCCAGGCCTCCCATTATCCCATTACTGTCCCGCCCGCGTTGGCGGGTAATGGGTTACTGGGAGGCCTGGCACCATGTTTCAGGTCGCGAGGAGGGTGTCGGCGGTGCGCAGGAGGTTGAGGAGGGTCTCGTCGGTCTTGGCGCGGAGGATCTTGCGGCGCAAGGTCTCGTTGGTGACGAGCGAGGCGATGCGCTGGAGCACCTTGAGCTGCATCGTGGGCGTTTCGAGAGGGGTCATGATCAGGAAGACGAGGCGCAGCGGCACGCCGTCGGGCGTGGGCAGGGGCGGGGCCTTGGCGAAGCGGCCGACCGCGATCAACGGCGCCTTCAGGCCGGGAAGGCGCGCGTGCGGCACGAGCACGCCCCGGCCGACCGCGCTCGCGAACTTGAGCTCGCGCTCCCACACCGCGGCGAAGGCGGCCTCGGCGTCGAGCTCGGGGTTGGCGGCCTTCATCTTGTCCATCAGATGCCGGATCGTCGCCTTGCGCTCGGTCGTGGGCAGGTTCGCGTCGACCGCCGCGCCCGCGAAGAACTCTCCCTCCATCCAGCCCGTCATCTTCTCGAACTCGTCGCGGACCTCGCCGACGAGCTCCTCCATGATGTCCTCGAGCGTCAGCAGGCCCAGGATGCGGTTGAGAGGGTCGCGCACGATCGCGAGGTGCACGCCCTTGTCGGGCATGGTCTTGAGCAGCTTCTCGAGGGACTCGCCGGCGGACACCTCGTAAAGGTCGCGGCGAAGGAGCTTCAGGTCCGGCTCCGCGCCCCCGTCGACGAGCACGAGGTCCTTGACGTGCACGTAGCCGATCGCCGTGTCGAGGTCCGTCTCGCACAGCGGGTAGCGCGAGTAGCGTTTGTCGCGGATGACGTCGAGGTTCTCCGCCCAGGACCGCGACAGCGACAAGAAGGCGATGCGCTCGCGCGGCCGCAGCGCGTCGGCGACCTTCGCCGAGCCGAAGTCGAAGAGGTTCTCGAGCAGGAGCAGGCGCTCGAGCGGGATGGCGCCCTTCTCCTGCGTCTCGCCGAGCAGGATGCGCATCTCGTCGATGCCGACCGTGTGCTCCGCCTCCGAGGCGGGCTTGAGGCCGAACACGCGCAGGATCGCGGCGGAGGAGGCCGTCATCGCGCGGATCGGAAGGCGCAGCACCCCGGCCAGGACCTTGAGCGGGGCCGCCCCCCACAGCGCGAGCGGCTCGGCGTAATTGATCGCCACCGCGCGCGGGACGAGCTCGGCCAGCACGATCTGAAGCACGGCCAAGGTCGACACGGCGATGGAGAACGAGATGATCCGGGTCCAGTGCGGCGGCAGGGCGGAGAACAGCCCCGAGAGGCGTTCGCTCAGGGCCGCGGTGACGGCCGGCTCGCCGACGGCGCCGAGGGCGAGCGCGATGACCGTGATGCCCACCTGGATCGCGGCGAGATAATCGTCGAGGCGCGTCAGCACCTCCTGCACCGCCAGGGCCCGCTTGCTGCCGCGCCGCGCGAGCACCTCGACGCGGGCCGGGCGCACGCGCACCATCGCGAACTCCATGAGCACGAAGAGCGCGTTGGCGGCGACCAGCCCGGCGACCAGCAGGAACATCATCATCGTGCGGGGATTATAGCCCTTAAGGGACGGGCTTCAGGACGCCTCGAGGCGCCGGGCCTCGGCCTTGAGCGCCTGCATGTCCACCTTGCCCGAGCCGAGAAGCGGGAATCCCTCGACCTTGTGGAAGTTCGATCGGTCCGGCAGCCAAAGCTTGGGCAGGCCGGTGTCGGCGAGCTTCTTAAGGAGGACGTCGACCTCGACCTCGGCCTTGTGCAGGACGACGAGCCGCTCCCCGCGCTTCTCGTCGGGCACGCCCGCGACGATGAAGGTCAGGTCGAGGACGCCATGGACCTCGTGAAGGCTCTCCTCGACCTTGACGTGCGGCACCATCTCGCCGGCGACCTTGGAGAAGCGCGAGAGCCGGTCGGTCAAGGTGACGAAGCCGTCCTCGTCGATGCGGGCGATGTCGCCGGTCACGTAGTAGCCGTCCTTGACGACCTCGGCCGTGCGCGCCTCGTCGCCGAGGTAGCCCTTCATGACGTTGGGGCCCTTCACGAGCAGCAGGCCCGGCTGATCGGCGCCGAGCTCCCGGCCGGTGTCGGGATCGACGACCTTCATGAACACGCCGGGCAGGGGCTGGCCCACGGTGCCGAGCTTGGTCCCGGTCTGCTTGATGCCGGGCCAGGCGATGTCGGGTATGTTGACCGAGGCCACGGGGGAAAGCTCGGTGGCGCCGTAGCCCTCGAGCGGGGTGAGGCCGTACTTTTCTTCGAAGGCCTTGGCGACCTCGGCGCGCAGCTTCTCGGCGCCGACGACGACGCGGCGCAGGGTCTTGAATTTGGCGGCCTCGACGCGGCGCATCCAGGCGAGCAGGAAGGTGGGGGTGCCGAGCAGGCAGGTGACCTTGAACTCCTCGGCCAGGTCGCCGATGCGGCGGGCGTCGAGGGGATTGTAGTGATACACGGTTCCCATGCCCAGGCGCAGGGGCATCCACAAGGTCACGGTGAAGCCGAAGGAGTGGAAGAAGGGCAGGACGCCGAGCATGCGGTCGTCGGGGCCGAACTGGATCACTTGAGCGACGGCCTCGAGGTTGGCGAGGACGTTCGCGTGGGTGAGCATCACGCCCTTGGGGGTACCGGTGGAACCGCTGGTGAACATGATGGTGGCAAGGCGATCGAGCGGGCCGCGGGCCAGGCGGAAGAACGTCCGTTCAAGGAGAAAGGACGGGGTGACGAGGAAAAGGGCGGCGTGCGCGGCCTTCGCGAACGGGGAAAAGGCCGGGGCGAGATCCTCGACATATATTTTTTTGCCGTTCGGTTCCCACCCTAGTTTTTCCGAGAACTTGCGCGAGGTGACGATGGTGCGGATGCCGGCCTTGTTGATGCACGCATCCACGACCTCTTTACTGGCCGTATAGTTGAGATTGATGGCGACCTTTCCGTGCAGACCGAGGCCGATGTTGACGAGCGCGGCGGGGACGGATGGCGGGAGAAAGATCCCAGTGTTTTCCTCGCCTTCGGCGAGGTTAACGGAAACGGCTTTACCTAACAGATATGAGCCCGTCAACGATTGTAAGGCGCTCAAACGCGTGCCGGACGAATCGGCCATGCTCAGGGCGAACGGCCGGCCTTTAGCCTGACGGCTAAAGGCTAACGGCAACGGTGGGGAGTCCTGGAGCCGGTGTGAAAATGCCTCGGCCCCTAAGGCGAGAATGGCCTGTCTCACTTCGAATGCCGACGCCGTCGCCGGTAACGGCTTCCCAAAGCTTACGGTTACCCGGTATGGAATCCGACGCGGCCACTTGAAAATAATCCTCCCTTCCGAAAAACTGAAGATGCTTCCCCATACCTCATCCAAATGCACCGGCACGATCGGCACCTCGACCCCGTGAACCATCGACTCGAATCCGCGCTTGAACCTTTGCATCTGGCCGTGCCGGCTGATCTCGCCTTCGGCGAAGATACAGACCGCCTCTCCCGACATCATGTACTCACGCGCGCGCTTGAACGAGGCCACGAGGGCCTTGGGACCGTCGCCGCTCGAGACGGGGATGCAGCCCATCGCGCGGAAGAACCAGCCGGCGACGGGCAGGTCGTAGTAGGCGCGCAGCATGAGGAAGCGCACCAGGCGCTGGTTGGCCATCGCGATGAGGATCGCGTCGACGAAGGAGACGTGGTTGGCCACGAGCAGGACCGGCCCGTCCAAGGGCACGTTCTCCTGCCCGACCGCGCGGATGCTGTAGACGAGGCGCGTCAGCGGCAGGAACAGCAGGCGCAGGAAGAAGTCCGGGAGGCGCCGGAGGATCTCGAAGGCCACCGCCGCCGACATCGCCGCGGTCACGAGGAAGACCTGCGCCGGGTCCAGGCGGAACTTCGCGTCGAGCGCCCACAGCGCCCCCGTCGCGATCAGGATGGCGGTGAAGCACAGGAAGCTGCCCGTCGCCACGACCCGGCCGAGCTCCCCCGCCGCGCTGCGCTGCTGGATGAAGGCCTGCAGGGGCACGGCGTAGAAGCCGGCGGAGAGGCCGGCCATGAGCAGGTCGAAGGCCACGCGGTTCATCGAATGCGCGGCGAAGGCCAGATCCGCGCCGAAGATCACGAGGCCGAGCGCGCCGACGGGCACGAGGCCGAGCTCGACGCGGCCGCACGAGAGGCGCCCGGCGATGAAGGAGCCCGCGCCGATGCCCAGCGCCAGCAGGACCTGCAGGCGGCCGCAGGCCGGCTCGCTTAAGCCCATCAGGCGCGTGCCGTAGATCAAGAGGTTCATCTGGAACATCGCGCCGACGAACCAGAAGAAGGCGGCCGCGTAGGTCGCCAGGTTGACGCTTTCGAGCGCGGCGAGATGCCTGAGGTTGGCGGCCGTGCTCGAGACGACGTTGAAGGAGAGCACCGCCCCCGGCCGGGCCGCCTTCGACGCCGGGATCAGAAGCGACGCCAGGAAGCCCGCCGCCGCGACCGCCGCGAACGCGGCCGCCGCGAGCCCCGGGCGCCCTCCCGCCAAGGTCACGAGCTCCGCGGCGCAGGCCGTGCCGAGGATGATCGCCCCGAAGCTCCACATCTGCACCAGGCCGTTGGCGTTGGAGAGCTCGGCGTCGTCGACGAGCTCGGGGAGGATGGAGAACTTCACCGGGCCGAAGAAGGCGGAATGAGCCCCCATCAGGAACAGCAGGACCACCAGGGCCGGCGCGCTGCGCGCCGCCAACGCGGGAACGGCGAGCAGCATCAGGGCGATCTCGATCGCCTTGAAGATCGCGACGAGCCGGGCCTTCGGCCAGCGGTCGGCCATGTCGCCGCCGGCGGTCGAGAACAGCAGGAAGGGGAGGATGAACGCGCCTCCGGCCAGGGCGATGAACCCGGGCGCGTCCTGGGGCGCGGCCGCGACCACGGACAGGACCACGAAGGTCTTGAAGGCGTTGTCGTTGAACGCCCCCGTCGCCTGCGCTGCCAGGAAGCCGCGAAAGCCCGCAGAGGCCGTACGGGGGCTCACCGAGCCTTGGCCGCCTCGCGCTCGAGCGCCGCGCGGCGCTCCCCCGAGCCGGGGTGCGTGCGGAAATAATCGGAGAGCCCCTCGGCGACGACCCCGCCCGGGCCGCGGCGGCGGCCGTCGTCCGCCTTGAGGCCCAGGGCGTCGAAGGTCCGCAGGCCGGCCGCCGGATCCCGCTTGAGCGAGCGCAGCAGGCGGGCGGCGAAGGCGTCGGCCTCGAGCTCCTGGCTCGGCGAAAAATGCAGCGAGGCGAGCAGGCGCGGGAGCAGGACGACGCCGCCGAGCAGCGCGCGCAGCGGGTCCTTGGCGCCCGCGCGCAGGCGGTACGCGTCGGCGCAATGGCCGAGCTCGACGTGGCCGATCTCGTGGCCGAGCGTGAACAGGAGCGCGTCGGGATCCTTGTGGAGCTTCTCGAGCAGCCCCAAAGTCGCGTAGATGAAGCCGCCGGGGACGGCGAAGGCGTTGACGCCTCCGTGATCGACGGCCCGGAACTCGTAGCGCCCGCGAAAGCGCTTCACCATGGGCGAGCCGGCCGCCTCGAGCCCGAGCTCCTTCCACAGCGCCGCGCGCGAAGCGTCGGTCGTGCCGGGCGCCGGCTGCGACGCACGCCTCAGGTCCGCGTCGATCTTTTCGCCGATGGCGCGCTCCTCGTCGGCCGAGAGCGGGAAGACTATCGCCGAGCCCCGGTCGAGCGCCTTGGCGTGCTCGGCGACGGCGCGAGAGACGGGCAGGAGGCTCTCCCGGCTGCGTCCGCCCCGGCTCACGACGAACGCGACCGACAGCGCGATCGCGACAAGCGCGAACGGCGCGAGGCTCTTCACTCGCCGGCGCCCGCCCGGTTGTAGAGGCTCGAGGCGAAGATGAGCACGACCCCGAGCGCCACGAAGCTCGCCACGCGGTGAGGCAGCGGAAGATTCGCCGTGTCGGAGAGCAGCGCCTTGGCGACGCACAGGCCGAGCAGGCTCAGGCCGGGAAGGCGCAGCTCGCGCCAGCCGAGCGCGATGCCTCCGGCGAGGAAGGCGATGCCGAGCCCGGTCCACGCCATCGTGAGCTGCACGCGGTCGAGCTCCTTGGCGAAATAAGCCGCGCCGAGCACGAGCGCCAGCAAGGCGAACATCCTCGCGGCCTTATCGTCGCGATCGGTCTCGGCCTCCGCCGTCTTGGAAACGAACAGCCCCCCCAGCAAGGCGCCGATCGACGACCAGTACAGCGCCGCGCGCGGCACGGTGAGCCCGGAGAGCAGGGCCGCCGGCGCCGTCAGGTAGGACACGACCGCCTCGAGCGCGGTGCCCCCCGCGAGCAGGAGCGCCTGAGCGCGATAGTCCGCGTTCCTCAGCGTCCGCCCCAGCCAGAACAGCCCCAGCGAGGCGAACGCCCAGAGGGGCAGGCGCAGGCGCCCGTCGAACTCCCGGTACACCGCGAACGAGGCGACCGCCAGGAGCATCCAGGAGACCGCGCGGCGCTGCTCGGCGCGGCTGAACGGCGTCCATCGCGACGAAAGCTCCTCGTCCATCGGATCGGCGAGCAGCAGGTACAAATACGCGCCGATGACGACCACGCTCACCAGCAGGCGCGGCGACACGCCCATCGCCGGCGCCGCGCCGTAGTCCACGAAGAAGGAGTAGAACCCGAAGCCGAGCTCGAGCGCGGCGGCCTGCACCCACAGATGCACGCGCCCGAGCTTCACGGCCAGGTGCTCGCCGGCGATCGCGAGCGCCACGAGGCAGCACAGGAACGGCGCCGCGTCGAGCGCCCCCCACAGGCCGAGCACGAGCGCGGCCGTGCCGATGTAAAGCCAGTACTCGGTCGCCGGCTTCTCCCAGTCCTCGGGGTCGGCCAGCCACAGGCGATGGAAGCGCGAGAAGAAGTACGAGAGGCCCGAGAACACGAACAGCGCCATCGCCGCGGCCCGGCGCGCCTCCTCGCCGCGGCGCGCGACCTCGGTGTAGAACATGAAGGTCAGCAGGCCCATGCACAGCCCGGCGGCGCGCCAGACGGGCTGATCGAGAAACAGGCCGATGAACACCCAGCCCGTGGAGACGCCGACCCAGGCGATCAGCTTCCACATCGGATCGGGCATCTCGAAGACGGCCGCCGCCATCAGCGCCAGCGGAATGACGCCGCCCAGGCTCACCGACGCCGCCTTGCGCCCGAGGACCTTGAGGTGGCCGATCGCGGGCAGCAGGAACAGGGCGCTCAGGGCGCCGGCGCGCGGCAGGCTGGCGTGGCCGAAGTAGACCCGGCCCATCGAGCCCGCGACGAGGGCGAACAATGCCGCGTTGAGGCACAGCGCGGCGTCGAGGATGCGCGATTGCTCCGGCGTGTCGAGCCGCGCGCGCGTGCGGGGCACGAAGGGCATGAGCGCGACGATCAGATAGCCGCCGGCCAGCCAGCCGAAGGGCTGGGCGAAGTTCGCTGCGGTGTGCTCCACGGGCGGCAGGCCGATGGTGCGGAAATACACGGGCACGTAATTCGCGTGGAAGCCGATCAGCGCCGGCAGCAGGACGTCGGCCTCGCCGGACTCCACGGCGATCAAGGCCGATGCGGCGAGTAGCAACAGGAACAGGTCGAAAGAGGCGACGTCCGCCCGGCAGAACAGCAGCAGGAAGTAGGCCAGGCTGAACGCGTACAGCCGGAACGCCCGCGAGCCCGTCAGCAGGGCATGGCCGATCATCCCGCCCGCCGCCGCGAGCAGCAGGGCCAGCGCGGCCTGGGGCGACTCGACGATCTTGACGGGCTCGAAGTGATAGACCGCGTAGGCCGTGATGTAAAGGACTGACCAGCCGCCGCCGAGCAGGGCGCCCGTGAGATTCTGATACGGGGGCCGCGAGCGCACGTATAGGCCGAGGCCGACGAGGGCCGCGCCCGCCGCCGTAGCCATGAAGGCCCGCTCGTGCGGGCTCGTGTGCTGGGCGCGCCAGATCAGGAAAAAGACCACGCCGAGACCGAGGATCATCGCGCCCACGTACTGGAGCATCTTCTCGCCGATGAACTTCTCGGAGAACGCGGAGGAATACCCGCTCGCCGCCGCCGGCGCGGAGCTCAGGGGGCCCGACGCCTTGCCCAGCGGGGCCTGCCCCTTCGTCTTGCGCACGAGGTCCTCGAGCGTGGGGACCGGCGCGGTCGGCGCGGGCTTGGGCGGCGGCGCCGGCGCTTCCACGGGCGGCGGGGCGACCGGGGCGGGCTTGCCCCCCTTCAACAAGTCCACCTCGCCGCGCAGAGCGCGGACCTCCAGGCTCAGCGCGCGCAGCTCGGCCTGGAACTCTTCGTTTGTCGCCATGAACGCCCAAGGATAAGGCCGCCGCCGATTCCTGTCAAGCCCGCCCTTTGCTAGGATGCGCCATGGCCGAGTCAAAGGAGTTCAAGCCGCTCAAGGACCTGGGAGCGATCCCGCTCGGAGAGACCAGCGAGCTCCGGTTCTACGTCGACGAGTACAAGGGCCACCGCTACGGCTCGATCCGGACCTTCGTCAAGGGCGACGCCTACTCCGGCCCCACCAAGGCGGGCGTCACCCTCAACGCCCGGGTGCTCGAAGAGACCCTCCCCGCCCTCGAGAAGCTTCCCGCCGAGCCCGTCGACGCCGAGGACCGGGAGCTCGTCCGCGTGCCCAAGAAGATGGGTGTCGAGCTCGTCGTCCGCGTCACCCTCCATAAAGGGACGACCGGCATCGACCTGCGCGAATGGGTCTCGGAGGCCGGCGACTCGGGCTGGTCCAAGAAGGGCGTGCGTGTTCCTTATATGAGCCTGGCCGTGATGATCGGCTATCTCCGCGAGATGAAGGCCCTCGTCGCAAAATCCTGACGCCCGCCCCCTGGCGCGTCGCCGGAACTACTGTTATAGTGACATCGTGAAATCCCGCGCCCTTATGGCGTTTTTCATGCTCGCCCTGGCCGCCCCCGCGACGGCGGGCCAGGTCGAAGCGCCCGTTTCCGTCCAGGTCCGGCCCGGCGGACAGTCGGGCTCGATCGGCTCGTCGTTGGGCGCCCCCGTCCCCGTCCAGCTCACCGTGACGCCGTTGACGGGCGCCGGCGCGCCGACCTTGGCCTCGGCTTTGTCCCCGGCCTCCATGGTCGCCGTTCCCATTGCGGCCGCGCCGGCGGCCGCGCACCCGGTTCAAGCCGTCCCCATACCGCTCTTGCCGGTCTCCGCCGTGACGGCCACCCGGCCCGCCGCGCTCGGCCAGACGATCCGGCCGGCCGCGGCGGCCGGGTCGGCCGAGCGGGACGCCGACGCCGGCGGAAGCGGCCTGGCCGAGGGCGCGGCGCTGTTCGATCAGGCCAAACCCTCGTTGTGGGGCTCCCTGCTCGAGCGCCTGCCGTTCGGCGAGCGAGCGCCCGGCTGGCCCGGCAAGCCCGGAGACGTCGTTCGCGTCGGCGGGGTCAAGACGACGCTCGACAAGCCCGCCGGCGACGGCGGCACCTCGAAAGTATGGAAGTCGCGCGACGGCAACTACGCGATCAAGCTTCTTCACCCCGGCGCCATGGCGCTGCCGGGCGTGCGCGAGGAGGCCGCGACCTTGCGCGCGCTGGCGGGCTCCGGCCTGCCCGTGGCCAGGCTCGTCGCGGAGAGCCGCGACGGCAAGGTCCTCGTCAAGGAGTTCATCGAAGGGGCCACCGCCCACGAGCTGCTCGAGCGCGGGGCGTTCTCGCGCTCCCAGGCCGAGGGCTGGCCCGAGCTCGCCGCCAAGCTCATATCCGCGGGTGTGACCGCCGACCTCGCCCGCGGCAACCTCGTCTGGCAGCACTGGCGCACGAGATGGGTGATCGTCGACGCGGGAAGCCTCGCCCCCGGCGGCGTCCGGCCCGTGCTCGATCAGCTGCTGGCTCCGGAGCTGCTGAGCCGCGCCGGCCTCGACGCGGCCGTCTTCCTGTCGGGCCTGCGCGCGCGGCTGGGCCCGGATTCCGCGGCCTGGGCCCGGACCGTCGCCGAGCTCCGGGGCTCGAAGGCCGGCGCGCAGCCGTTGGCCGAGCTCGCCCGCCGAGACGCCGCGCGCCCCGCCGCCCCCCGGCTCGTCTTCGGCCCCGCGGCGAAGGGTCCGGCCGGGCTCGACGACACGGTCGTCTCCGCCCGCGAGGCCGTCAGGCGCGCCGGCTACGACGCGCTCAACGCCAAGACGAAGTACAAGCTTCACGGCGACGACCCCGGCAAGCTCAACACCGTCATACTGGCCGTCGAGGCCCCGGGCAAGACCCCCTATGTCGTCAAGATCGCCCAATGGGACATCGTCCGCAACGAGGTCGCCCTGCGACGTCTGGCCCGGCGCTTCTTCGGGCGCTACTTCCGCGTCCCCGCCTCCGTCGCGGTCAAGAACGGCTACGAGTCGTACATGGTCATGGAGAAGCTCGCGGCGTCGCCTTCTCACTACAAGAACCCGCTGAACAAGGAGCAACGCGTCGCCGCCGCCCTGTTCCTGCACACCTTCGGCGTCTCCGACGTCAACCCGGGCAACGTGCTCTCCGACCATGACGGAGGGCTCCCCTGGCTCATCGATTTCGAGCAGGCCTTCGGCCGCGCCGCCCCGGTCGCCGGCCGGGTGCCCGACGAACGCATCGCCCTCGAGATGCCGTGGATGAACCGCGGCGAGCGCAACGCCATCGAGGACTACCAGCCCGGGGTGCGCGCCTGGCGCGAATTCCTCAAGAAGCCCGAGACCCGCGCCGCGATCGTCGCGGACCTGGCCGCCTCCGGCTTCACGCCGGCCGAGGCGGCCGGCCTCCTCGCCCGCTTCGACCTCAACGCCGCGGACCTGGACTGGACGCTCCAAAATGACGCAGACTTCGTGAACCAATTTGTCGAACGCAACGCCGCTCAAAGGTAAACAACATGAATGACACGATTTTTCGGCGGCTGCTCGCCGTCTCGCTGGCGCTGGTCCTCGCGGTTCCCGCCTCCGCCTTCGACAAGTACGGCGGCGGCCCCATCGTCGCCGAGCTCGTCGGCCGCCTGCTCGAGCAGACTCATTACGCGCGCCGCCCGATCGACGACGCGGTCTCCAAGGACTTCCTGCGCAACTACCTCGAGGCCTACGACTACAACCACATGATCCTCGAGAAGAGCGACGTCGACGAGTTCGAGGCGAAGTACGGGGCCACGCTCGACGACCGGCTCAAGGACGGCGACGTCGAGGCCGCCTACGAGATCCATGAACGCGTCGTGAAGCGCCTCGAGGAGCGCGTCGCGCACGTCAAGGAGCTGACGTCCTCCACCTTCGACTTCACCAACAACGAGAAGATCGTCCTCGACCGCCACGAGATGCCTTGGCCCGCGACGCCCGAGGAGTCCAAGGAGCTCTGGCGCCTGCGCATCAAGCACGAGGTCCTGCTCGAGCGCCTCGCCAAGCGCAAGGCCGAGGAGGCCAAGGCCGCCGCCGCCAAGAAGGCCGCGGAAAAACCCGCCGCCAAGCCCGAGGCGAAGGCCGAAGAAGCGGTCAAGCCGGCCAAGGAGCTCACGGCCAAGGAGACCATCGACCAGCGCTACGACCGCATCCTGCGCAGCTACAAGGAGTACGACGGGATCGACGTGTTCTCCACCTTCGTCTCCGCGCTGACACGGGTCTTCGATCCCCATACGGACTACCTCGCCGCCGCCCAGAAGGAGAACTTCGACATCAGCATGAAGCTCTCCCTCGTCGGCATCGGCGCCGTGCTTCGCTCCGAGGACGGCTACGCGCGCATCGTCTCCCTCGTCCCCGGCGGCCCCGCGGACTCCGACAAGCGCCTGAAGCCCAACGACAAGATCGAGGCGGTCGCCCAGGGCGACGGCCCGTTCGTCGACGCCGTCGGCATGAAGCTCGACCGTCTCGTGCAGATGATCCGCGGCGAGAAGGGCTCCACCGTGCGCATGCGCGTCATCCCCGCCGCCGCGATCGATCCCGCCACGCGCGTCGTCATCACCCTCGTGCGCGACGAGATCAAGCTCACCGACCAGGAGGCCAGGGCCAAGATCTTCACCGTGCCCGGCAAGGGCGGCAAGCCCTCGCGCGTCGGCGTGCTCGACCTGCCCTCGTTCTACGCGGACATGCGCGGCGGCTCCGACGGCAAGAGCGCCACGCGCGACACCGAGCGTCTCATCGGGGAGATGAAGCGGCGCGGCGTGGATTCGCTGATCATCGACCTGCGGCGCGACGGCGGCGGTTCGCTGTCCGAGGCCGTCTCGCTCACCGGCCTGTTCATCAACTCCGGTCCCGTCGTCCAGGTCAAGGACACCCGCGGCACGATCAAGCTGCTGCGCGACAACGACTCGATGACGACCTTCGACGGGCCGATGATCGTGCTGACCGCGCACGGCTCCGCCTCGGCCTCCGAGATCTTCGCGGCGGCCCTGCAGGACTACGGCCGCGGCATCGTCGTCGGCGAGAAGAAGACCTTCGGCAAGGGCACGGTGCAGTCGGTGCTCGAGCTCAACCAGTACCTCCCGCCGGCCTACCGTTCTTATAAGCCCGGCGCGCTGAAGCTGACGATCCAGAAGTTCTACCGCGTCTCCGGCGGCTCGACGCAGAACCGGGGGGTGCTGCCCGACATCCACCTCCCCTTCTACGGCGACATCAGCGAGTCGACCGAGAGCTCGCAGAAGAGCGCGCTGCCCTACGACGAGGTCGAGCCCGTCCCCTACGACCGCAGCGTGACTCTGCAGGCGCACCTCTCGACCTTGACCAAGGCGTCGACGGCCCGCGTCGCGGCCTCGCGCGAGTTCAAGTGGATCAAGGAGGACATGGCCCGCTGGGAGAAGCAAAAAAAAGATAAGGGGCTCTCGCTCAACGAGAAGGAGCGCTTGGCCGAGCGCAAGACCGACGAGGAGCGCCTCGCCTCGCGCAAGAAGGAGCGCGCCGCCGGCAAGGAGAAGCCCTACCCCTCCGAGGAGATCACGTTGGCCATCCTCGACGGCAAGGCGCCCGCCGTCTCGACGACGACCGCTCCGGCGCCCGGGACGCCCGCCGCCATGGGGCTCGACGAGGACGCACCCGGCTTCGAGGCCGCGGCCGACGCGCCCGACTCGGTGCTCGATGAGACTTTGCGCATCGCGGCCGACCTGACCGCGGTGACGCCGCCCCTGCCGGTCGGGCAGGCCGAGCGCCGCCGCCGCCAAGCCGTGACGCAGTAACGGCGGTCGACCCCGAGCGAGGCTCGAGACCGAGCGGCCCCGAGGACCTCAGGTCGCCGGCCCCCGCCCGTATCGACGTTTAGTAGAATGCCCGCTCCCGTGATTGCGTTCCTATCCGCCGTCTTCCTTGCCGTCGCCGCCGCGCAGGCGGCTCCCCCCGTGCGGCTGGTCCTGATCGAGGACACGCCCTCGGCCGGGACGACGGCCGTCGTCCCGGCCCTCGAACGCGCGCTGCGCGACGCCGGCGGCGACGCCGAGCTGCTCGGCGTCGACATCGTCGCCTGCTCGTTCACCGGCGACGACCACATCTGCCGCCTGCCGAGCGCGCTCGGCGCGCCGCCGACGGACTCCGCCTCCACCGCCGTGGCGCTCGAGTCGGAGCACGGCGTCGCGTTCGTCTACCCGCCGGCCGAGGACTTCGTCGCCGCGCTCGTGAAGTCGGCCGCCGACCCGACGACGTTCCCGGTCTACGGCGCGATGGCTCTGCGTGAGCGGGAAGCCGAGGCCTCGGCCCACGTGTCCCAGGCCGGCGCGACCACGCTGACCTTGAGCGCCGAGCTCGACCGCCGCGCGACCCGCCGCTGGCGCCAAGGCTTCGCGGGCTTCTATCGCGTGCGCTGGAAGGGGCGGGACATGGCGGTGCTCATCCCCGCCCGCGAGCACGGCGGCCTCGCCCGTCTGGCGGCCGCCGCGGCCGCTACGCCCCGCCCGTGGCTCGGCGTCGCCCGCGGGGGGACCTTGGGCTCGACGATGTCCGACGGAACGCCGCCCCAGGTCCTCGACGCCCTCGAGCGGGCCGGCCTGCGCTGGTCGGCGATCTCCGCCTCCGAGATCGAGCATTGGTCCGACCTCGAGGCCTATCTGAACGGGCATCCCGACGGCGTGCGTTTCCTCTCGGCGAACCTCGTCTACTCGACGGACGCCGCGCGTGGGCCCTTCCCCCCGTACGCGGTCGTCGACGCCTCCGGCACGCGCGTCGCCCTCGTGGGGCTGACGCCCGACTCCGCCGGCGCGCTCCTCCCCCGCTTCGGGCTCGGCCGCCTGGCCGTGCGCGACGCGGCGACCTCCGTCAGCGAGCTCATCCCCCGCTTGCGCGCCGAGGCCGACGTCGTCGTCCTGCTCGCCCCGCCTGAGCTCGCGCGCTCCGAGCGCCTGACCACCGGGACCGGCGTCGACCTCATCCTCGGCGAAGGGCCCGACGGCTTCTCGACCGTGCCGCCGCCCTCGGCCACCGTCGTCCAGGCCGAGCGCCCGGCCTACGCTCCGCCGTTCCCGGCGCTGCTCGCGTACCGCCCCGCTCTGAACGTCTACGAGATCGACCGGCGCGTCGAGGATGAGCGCGCGTCGTGGACGGTGACGAGCTCCGCGCGCCTGCTCGACGACCTCGCGCTCCAGCTCGACGGCTTCCCGATCCGCGAGTGGGACGCCTTCGTCGCGCCGGCCTCGACCGAGAATCCTTTGATCCCCCCCGCGCGCGCCGTCTTCGCGGGCACGGGGCGCAAGTGGCCGTTCTACACGGCGCGCGAGTTCTGGACGCTCTCGGCGGGCCTTCTGTCCGAGCGGGGACGAGCCGAGGCGGGCCTGCTGCCCGTGTCGCGGATGATGGGCGACACGCCGGGCGGCGTCCGCGAGGGCCTGATCCGCGCGAACCTCGGCGGCGCCGGGCAGGCCGTGCTCGTCTCGCTGCCGGGCTCTCGGCTCAAGAGCCTCGCGGCCGAAGCCGCCGGGCAGGCGCGTCGCGAGGAAGCCGGCCTGCCGGTCGACGCGAAGCTGCGCTTCACGGTGTCCGGCTTCGACTCGAAGCGCCGCCTTCGCGGCGCGCCTCTCGACGCCAAGGGCTCATACCGGCTCGCCACCTCGAGGACCGCCGCCGAGACGCTGGGCCTGCCCGAGCCCTATGAGCTCTTCGACGGGACTTCGACGGTGGACGCCGCCGTGCTCGGCGAGTTGAAGCCCCGTTCCGCCGGCGCGAGCGCCGCTGACTGGCGCGGGTGGATGGCCGGCGCTCCGCTGAGCGCGCCCGGCCTCTGGCGCCTGAACTTCCGCGACGTCGGGCTGAACCTGCGTCAGACCAAGGTCGTACGCTCCGACGAGTTCAACACGGTGCCCAACTCCCGCATCCAGGGCTTCGACGAGCTGCTCGTCGGCGGCGTGTTCAAGGCCGACGCCGAGTACCTCAAGCGCGAGTTCAAATGGACGAACACCGTCGAGGCGGAGTACGCCAAGAGCCGCCTCGAGCCGCGCAACGCTCCCGCGACCGTCAACCTCGCCTCCAACCGCATCATGCTGCTGACCTTGGGCACCCACCGCGCGGGCCAGATCCGCCGGGAGTGGCTCGCGCGCTCCTGGGGCCCTTCGCTCGGCCTGCAGTACGACGGCGAGTTCGAGTCCGCGCGCGGCCTGCGCCGCAAGCAGGCCTACAGCCTTTTCCCCGGCGTCGAGTTCTTCGACGGGA
Source organism: Elusimicrobiota bacterium (assembly GCA_030696455.1). Lineage (GTDB taxonomy): Bacteria > Elusimicrobiota > Elusimicrobia > UBA1565 > UBA9628 > GWA2-66-18. Next base: position 9,102 of record JAUYSH010000135.1, on the reverse strand, counting down.
CCTTCGTGCGCACGCTCGTCCTTTCGGGCATCCTCAAGCGCGACCTCGGCCGCGAGCCGCCGAACACCCAGAGCGGTCTGCGCCTGCGCTCCGTGTTCTCGCGCGAGGTCGGGCCCTCCAAGGCCCTGCTGCAGGGCGAGCTCTGGAACAACTACTTCTTCCTGACCAAGCAGGACACCGCCGGCGACCTTCGCCTCGAGGGCGACTTCAACGTCAAGCTGCGCATCCCGATCCGCCGCCACCTGACCTTGGCCCCGTTCTTCGATGTCTACTGGTTCCAGCTCAAGACCCGCCCGAACAGGGGCTACATCATGACCACGGGCGTCTCCATCGGCTTCTCGCGCCTGTGGAAGCCTCAATACGAAGCCTTCTAGACGGTGCCAGGCCTACCGATCTTTGCGTTGAGGACAGCCCCGCCGAAGTGAGATCGGGAGGACTGACGCCAATTCAAGCCGGGCCGGTCAGTTCCGCCTCGTAGAGAATCTCATAGGCGTGGCCGAAGGGGGCGGGCTTGCTCGCGTAGAGGCTGATCTTCGTCACGGGGCGGCGCAGGGCCAGGACGGGCTCGGCCTTGAGGGCGGCGATGAAGGCGGGCAGGGCGGCGGCGGCGCGGTTGCGGCCCAAGGTGAGGTGCGGCGCGTACGGACGCGGCTCGTCGCGCAGCAACAGCCCGGCGAGCTTCTCCATCGGCCCCGCGCCCTCGCTCAGCCCGATCCAGACCACGCGCGCCTCCTCATGCGAGTCGAACGCGTCCACGCCGCCATAGACGATCTCGAACGGCGCCGCCGCGGCGGCGGCGCGCGCCATCAGCTCGCGGATCTCGGGCAGCCTCTCCTCGGGCGTCGCGCCGAACCAGCGCAAGGTCGTGTGCATGTCGCGCGGGTCCACCCAGCGGAAGCTTCCCCCGGCGCGGCGCAGGCGCGCGACCGCCTCGGCGGCGGCCGACTTGACCTCCTCGTCCGCGGCGACCGCGATGAACAGGCGCATAAGAGATAAACTATATCTCAATGAAAGCCGTGGCGATGCGGGTTTTGTCGGCCTCCGTCCTTTTGCGGGACGGCGTCCGCGCCGGGGAGAAGCGCTCCATCGGCTCCGGCCTGCTCGTCCTTCTGGGCGTCGGGCTCGAGGATGACGAGGCCTCGGTCAAGAAGCTGGTCGACAAACTCCTCGCCCTGAGGATTTTCGCCAACGACGCGGGCAAGTTCGACCGGTCCGTCCTGGACGTCCGCGGCGAGATCCTTCTCATTTCCCAGTTCACCTTGTGCGCCGAACTCAAGGGCGGCCGCCGCCCCGACTTCACCGCCGCCGCGCGCCCGGACCAGGCCGAGCCCCTGTACCGGCGCGCCGCGCAGCGGCTCGCCGCCGCGGGCCTGACGGTCGCCACCGGGGAATTCGGCGCGTCCATGGCGGTCGAATCGGTCAACGACGGCCCCGTGACCATCGTCCTCGACACCTATTCCTTCTAGGCCCTGCCGTTTCGGTCTAGGCCCTTCGGGTAATATTGAAAATATGTGTTGTTTTTAATGAGGATTTTCAGTTGACCTCCATCAAGTGCTTGGGTTGACCGCTCTCATCGGTGATTATTCGCGAGCTTCCTATACTGTAGGGGCTATGAACACCAAGATGAAGACGGTCCTCCCCACTCTCGCTCTGATCCTCGCGACCTCGGCTTCGGCCCAGGTGACCTCGATCCTCCCCGGCGGCCGCGGCAACCTCTACATCGGGACCCCGATGAACCTGCCCGGCCCGGCGGCCAACATCATGATCAGTCCGCGCATCAACCTCCCGGCGCCCCTGCTCACCCCGGTCTCTCCGCTTCTGCTCGCCCCCGTCCCGGCCTCCATGATGGAAGCCGCCCCGGCCCTCCCGGTCGCCCTTCCCATCGTCGTGGTCCCGATGAACCGCGCCGCCGCGCAGCGCGAGAGCGCCGCGAGCTCCAACCGCGCCCTGCGCGCCAACCTCTCCGCGCCGGCCCAGGGCGACGCGCCCGTCGCGCCCAAGGAGATCGCCGCCGATCGCGAGAAGCTCGAGAACCTCTTCGACGGCCGCCGCAAGCCCGCCGAGAAGTCCCCGGTGCGCTCCGACCGCCACCAGAGCCTGCCCGAGCAGGATCTCGAGAGCGAGATCGGCGCCTACTAAGCGCCTCCGGGAAAGAAGAAGGCCCCCGCTCTCGCGGGGGCCTTCTTCTTTGTCCGGCGCCGCTACCAGGAATACTTGACGGTGTAGGTCACCACGGTCTCGCCGTCCTTCTTGACCGTCACCGGTAACTCGATCGTCTGGGCGTCGCGCTTGACCCACTTCGCGGAGGCGCCCGAGACCTTCCAGTTCGTCCAGCGGTACAGATGCTCGACGACGGTGACCGCCGCGTCGGCATCCTTGTGGTTGCGAAGCTTGATCTCGAAGGTCTCCTCGAAGCGGCGGCCCTTGAGGTCGGACTTGTAGTCGACGCGCTTGCGCTCGCCGACGAGGTCGAAGGACTCGCCCATCTTCACGCGCACCTTCTCGTCCTTGGGCGTATGGTCGATGGCGTCCTCGCCGGCCAGCTGCAGGGAGCCGTCGTGGTCCTTCTTATAGACGCGTACGCGGCCCTTGGGCAGCGGGATGCCCAGGCCCTCGGTCTTCTTGTTGTCGAACTCGAAGTGCACCGCGACCTTTTTGCCCGACTGAAGGCCGTAGTTCGGATCCCAGTACGCCGCGTCGCCGAAGGAGTTCCACTGCACGCCCTGCACGCCGTCGTAGGTGAACAGCTTGCGCACCGGCACCCCGGCCGCCGAAGCCATCTCTACCTGCTTGGAGGAATTGTCGGCGAGCGTGGTCGCCCGGCCCAGGCTGTACATGTGGTACTCGAAGAAGCTCTTTTCGGTCATGCCGCCGTCGGCCATCTCCATGCTCATCATTTTGGCCGCGTACATCCGCCCCCGGGCAACCTGCGGCTGGGGAGCGCGATGGATGTCGCCGGCGACAAGCTTGAGCTTGGCGTCCTTGTAGGTCGCCCCGGAGTTGTTGGAAACGGTGACCCAGGCGTTCAGGTCGGCCTTCGCGTCGTCCTTGTCGACGACGAGCACGTAGTCGGCGTTCCAGGAGAGGCCGCCGGTCAGGTAAGAAATCTCGCCCTTGTGGTCGCCGCCTTTACGCGCGTTGAGCAGCCACATCAAGGTCGGCTTGGTCAGCAGGCCCTCAGGCAGCTCCGGCAGGATCGCTTCGCCCTGCGGATTAAGGACGAGCTTATCGCCGACCTTCATCACGCGCCCGCCCGCCGCCGAGAGCAGGGTCCCCTTGATGACCTCCTTGCGGGTGCCGTCGAGGCCGTAGCGCTGAAGCTCGATCTCGCGGCCGAGGTAGCGCTGGAGGATCTTCTCCTGGCTGATCAGGTCGTAGCGGAAATCCTGCTCGAGCACCGACACCGCCTCGGGCGCGGTCAGGGACTTGAAGTGGACGCTGGTCGGGTCGATCTGGGCGGCGACGTCGACGACCTGCACCGAGTTGACCCCGTTCTTGAGCGTGAACGGCCGGGTCTCCTTGATCAAGCCCAGGTTCGAATTGTAGACCGTGACTTCCAGCGCGGACGCCGGGACGGCGAGGCCGAGCGACAGGATAAGCGCGAGCGATTTCCTCATGGGTGGATCCTCCAGCCGGTTGCGACCCGCCCATCCTAGGATAGTTCCCGGCACTTGCGCTCGAACGGGCGTTCGATTATACTAAGGCATGTTCGTCGCCAGCGAGGACTACAACGACGTCGGGCTGAAGCTCGACGACCGGCTGATCAGGCGGCCGGCGGCCACGTTCTTTCTGCGCGCCGCCGGCTCGGCGCCCGACGCGGACATCAAGGACGGCGACTTGCTGATCGTCGACCGGGCCGAGCCTCCCGCCGCGGGACGCGTCGTCGTGGCCGTCGTACGCGGCGAGATGCTGACCCGGCGCCTGCCTCCAGGCTGGCGCGAGGACGACGGCCTCGAGATCTGGGGCGTCGTCCTTCACATCGTGCGCGCGCCGTAATGGCCGTCTTCGCGCTCGTCGACTGCAATAACTTCTTCGTCTCCTGCGAGCGCGCGTTCCGCCCGGAGCTGGAGCGCCGAGCGGTCATCGTGCTGTCCAACAACGACGGCTGCGTGATCTCGCGTTCGGAGGAAGCCAAGGCCCTCGGTGTCGGCATGGCGGCGCCCTTCTTCGAGATCCGCGCGCTCGTCGCCGAGCACGGGATCGTCTCCCTGTCGGCCAACCACGAGCTGTACGTGGACATGTCCCGGCGGGTCTCCGCCGTCCTCTCGCGCCACGCGCCGGTCGTCGAGAACTACTCGATCGACGAGTCCTTTCTTACCTTTCCCGACGACGGCGGGCTCGAGGCGCGCGCCCACGCCCTGCGCGCGGAGGTCCGCCGCTGGACCGGCCTGCCCGTCGCCGTCGGCCTGGGGCCGACCAAGGCCCTGGCCAAGCTCGGCTCCGACAAGGCGAAGAGATGCGGGGGCGTGCTGTCCTTGCTCGACCCCGCCTTGAGGGAGCGGGCCCTCGACGAGACGCCGGTGACTCATGTCTGGGGCATCGCCAAGCGCTCCGCCGTGCGCCTAGCACCGTACGGCATCCGCACCGCCGGAGACTTCGTCCGCGCCCGCGACGCGGTGATCCAAAGCGCGCTCGGCATCGGCGGCCTCAAGCTCGCCCACGAGCTGCGCGGAATCTCCTGCCTGACCTTGGCCGGCGCGCCGCCCGAGCGCCAGTCGGTGACGGTCTCGCGCTCCTTCGGCAAGCCGACGTACTCCCTCGAGGCCCTGCAGTCCGCACTCGGCACCTTCGCCGCCCGCGCCGGGGAGCGCGCGCGGCGCCACGGCCTGCGCGCCGGCGAGCTCGAGGTGCACTTCGGCTGGCGCGAGGATGACCGCCCCGTGCTGGAGGGCGACTCGACAAGGCTCTCGCCCACCAACGACACGCCGACCTTGATCCGCGCGGCCAAGGCGCTCGCCGAGAGATTATTCGTGGAAGGCCGGGCTTACAAGAAAGCCGGCATCGTGCTGGGAGGCCTCGAGCCCGCGGTCGTCTCGCAGAGCGAGTTCTTCGACGACGGCAGCGCGGAGCGCTCCTCGCGCCTCTCGAAAACAGTGGACCGCCTCAACGCCTCCCTCGGCGCGGGCGCCTTGCGCTACGGCGGGGAGAAGGGCTCGACGGCCTGGGGCTCGCGCTGCGAGGGCCAGTCGCCGTGCTGGACGACGCGCTGGGAGGACTTAAAGACCGTCCGTGCGGCGCTGTGAGCGCCCGTAGCGCACGGCGTCCCGGGGCGCCTCGCGGCGCACGATCATCGCGGCGGCGGTGAGGAGCATCAGGCCCGCGATCCCCAGGAACAGGCAGAACATCGTGGCCTCGCTGCACGGCAAACCCGGGTTTATTCCTCTGCCGGCGGCCGCGGCGACTATCATGTAGTTCATCTTGGTGTGCTCCCAGTCGGAGGGACCGACAGAAGCAGTGTGACCAAGACGTGTTACGACGAGATTTCAGGAATTCGTAACTACCGTCACTTGGGCGTCAATTGGGGTCATGTTTGCCGTTGTTGCAGTATTTCAGAGGGTCTTTCCGCCCGAATACAGCAACAACGGCGAACATGACCCCGGCGGGATTACCGGCGGCGGCGCTTTTGCCAGGGAGAGGGCTTGGCGGGCTTGTGCTTGTTCTGCCAGGGGGTGACGCGGATCTGGTTGGGCAGGGAGTCCTTGACGGGCTCGAGCTCGATGCGGCCCATGGCCTCGTCGACGCCGGTGAGCTTCACCTTGAGCTTCTGACCGATGGTCGCGTTGGCGCCGCGCCACAGGCCGGTGGCGCCGGACTCGGGCAAGGACACGAAAGCGCCGGAGGGCGTCACGTTGATGACCACGCCGTCGAAGATCTCGCCTACGGAGCGGCCGAGGATGGAGGCGCGCGCCATGTCCACGGCCTTGCGCTCGGCCTCGGCGGCGCCGCGCTCGCGCTCGGAGCAGTGCACGGCCAAGCCCTCCAGGTCGATGCCGGAGACGTGGCTCATCTTGTCGCCCTTGAGCAATCCTTTGACCGCGCGATGCACGACGAGGTCGGGGTAGCGGCGAATCGGGGAAGTGAAGTGGCAGTAGTCCTTGGAGGCGAGGCCGAAGTGCCCCCCCGCTTCTGAAGAATACCGGGCCTGCTTCAAGCTGCGGATGACCTGGATATTGGCGGTCTCCTCGAAGGGATGCCCGACGGCGGCGGCGAGCAGGCTTTGCAGGCCCTCGACGGGATGCGCGACAAGCGAGGTCTTGGCCACGATGCCGAGCTGGCCCATCTCCTCCTGCAGCGCCTGCAGGCGGGCGGGGTCGGGCGTCTCGTGGAGGCGGCGCATGAAGGGCGTCTTGTTCTTCGAGAGATGCCGCGCGACGGCCTCGTTGGCCGCGACCATGAACTCCTCGATCAAGCGGTGGCTGTCCAGGCGCGGGCGCTTGAGCACGAGCAATGGTAATCCTTGTTCGTCCATTTTGACGTAATACTCGGTCGTCATGAAGTCGAGCGCCCCTCGTCTCATGCGGACCTTGGTGAGCATTTTCGCCAAGGTTCCCATGCGCAGCACCACGGCCTTGACCCCCGGCGTGACGCGCTCCACTTCGTTGCCGTTCAGGATCTCCTGCACTTCCTCGTACGTGAAGCGCCGGCAGGAGCGGATCACCGTCTCCTCGAGCACGGTCTTGCCCGGCGCGCCGTGCTCGTCGAGGTCGAGCCAGCAAGTGAGCGTCAGGCGCGGCACGCCGGGGCGCAGCGAGCAGAGATGATCGGAGAGCTTGGGCGGCAGCATCGGGATGACGCGGCCGGGCAGGTACACGCTGGTGGCGCGCTTGACCGCCTCGGCATCGACGGCGGAGCCGCGCTTGACGTACTCGGCGACGGCGGCGATGTGCACGCCCAGCCGCCAGTGGCCGCCGGGCAGCTCCTCAAGGGAGACCGCGTCGTCGAAGTCCTTCGCGTCGGCCCCGTCGATGGTGAACACCGGGAGATGGAAAAGCTCCTTGCGCCCGGCCCATTGCGCGGGCGTCGGGTCGAGGCCCATCTTCTCGGCCTCGCTCTCGACGGCCCTGGGGAAGACGGTGTCGATCTCCTTGGATGCCAGGGTGGCGGAGAGGCGCACCGAGGGCTCGGAGGCCTTGCCTAATATCTTCGTGACCGTGCCGCCGGCGACGACGGTGGGCGTGGGCCAGCGCTCGATCTTGATCGCGACGAGCACGCCGCTTTCGGGCTCGCCGGCGCCGGGGGCGAAGCCGAGCACGACGATGGCCTGAGCCTCGTCGGAGCCCTCGGGCACGACGGCCCAATATTTCCCGGCCTTGCGCAGAAATCCGATCGCGGTCGTGCGCGCGCGCGTGAGGACCTCGACGATCTCGCCCATGCGCTTGCCGTTGCGCTCGCCGCCGAGGCGGACCCGGACGCGGTCGCCGTCCATGGCGAGGCTGAGCGTGGGGCCGCTGACGAACACGTCCGCCACGCCGACGGCCTCGGAGAGCAGGAAGCCGAAGCGCCCCTTGTGCTGGAGCTTGCCGTCGAGCATGTTCCCGCCGCCGGAGCTCTTGCCGCCGCCCCGGTTGCCGCCCTTCTGGCTCTGATGCCCGCCGCGCCCTCGTCCTCTCATATCCTCATTATGCCAGTTTAAGGTGCCAGGCCTCCCATTATCCCATTACCCTTCAGTCGGCGTTTGAAGGTAATGGGATAATGGGAGGCCTGGCACCAATTCAGACGACTTGGGTTTGCCAGATGAGGACTTCGGAGCCCTGGGGGCCGGCGGTCCAGAGCGGGGTGCCCGCCCGGACCAGACGGGCGGCGTCGCCCTGGCCCAGCTCGCCGGCGCCGGCGAGCGAGCCGGAGCCCTTGCCGACGAACAGGTGGACGTGCGAGGCCTCGGGGACCTTGACCGTCTTGCCCGGGGCCAGGCGGCCGACCCACAAGGTCGCGTCTTTCTGCTTGATGCGGATCGCGGCCAGGTCCTTGTTGCCGGAGGCCAGCGCGACGAGCCCGCCCTTCGCCAGCTCGGAGGTGATGTCGAGCTGCTCGTAGCCGGGGGTGATGCGCTCGGTGTCCGGCGGCACCCACATCTGCACGAGGTGCGCGCGCGTCTCGCCGCGGGAGTTCATCTCCGAGTGATAGATGCCCGTGCCGGCGCTCATGCGCTGAGCCAGGCCGGGATAGATGATCCCGGCGTTGCCCATCGAATCCTTATGTTCGACCTCGCCCTCGAGCATCCAGGTCACGATCTCCATGTCCTGGTGCGGATGCGTGGAAAAGCCCTTCATCGGCTCGATGTAGTCCTCGTTGTTGACGAGGAGCAGGCCGTGATGGGTGTTCGTCGGGTCGAAATGGCTCCCGAAGCTGAAGCTGTGGCGCCCGTTCAGCCAGGAGATCTGGGTGTGGAAGCGGTCGCCCGCCTTCCGGACCTCGATGCAGCCTTCGTTCTCGTTCATACCGCCTCCTTCAGCCCTGCGCCTTGCCGAGTTTGCGGCACAGCCGCCGCAGCTCCTCCTGCTCGCCCGCCGTCAGCACGCCGAACGATCTTTCGATGACCCGCGCGTGGCGCGGGAACATCCCCTCCACCAGGCGCCGTCCCTTCTTCGTCAGCTCGACCGTGAGCACGCGCCGGTCGTCCTCGCGCGCCGTCCTCTCGACGAGCCCCCCCTTCTCGAGGTTCTCGATGACCATGGTCAGGTTGCCCTTGGTGCGCAGGATCTTTCGGGCCAGGTCCTTCGCGCACAGCGGACCCAGGTGCAGGAGCGCCTCGAGCACCCCGAACTGGCTCTGCGTCAGGCCCGCGCGGACGATCTCCTCCTGCGTGCTCCCCGCGACCGATTCCGCCGCGCGCTGCAGCGCGACGAACGCCGCCAGCGCCCGGACTTCCGTCTTCGTGCCTTGATAGCGGGGTCCCATATAGTTTAATGTTGAACTATAAGACAGTATAGCACCGGGACCGGGCTTCGTCAAGCCTAGTGGGCTCCCAGTTCATGGGGTTTTGAACAACGGCCCTTGAACGGCATGGCGCCTTCGGCGCCAGGGTTTTCGCTTCGCGAAAACCTGAATGATAAGCGGTAGAATCTTCGGCCGAGAACCGGCCTGGGTTTCCGAGCGGAAGGG